>DDBN01000120.1 GCA_002333145.1 Moraxellaceae bacterium UBA2031 | reverse complement strand
GGTTCCCGCTGAAAATACGGCGGTAACGGCACTTCGCCGTGAATATGCAGATAGTCCAACACCGGCACCGGGAACCGCAAACGAAACAAATCCTGCTCCCGATCCTCCATGACAACCTGCGTATCGCCTGGAAAATGCAGAAGAGACCCTGCCTTGGGTGACTTGCTGGCCCGCAGATGCACCAGCGCCACATGCGGCGAAACAATACGCTCGACCAGCACCTCTACCTTGCCGCCGGAGTCTTTATGACCAAACAAACGTGCTGGGATTACCCGTGTATCGTTCATGACCAGCAAATCGCCGGGCTGCAAAAGGGACTCAATCGCCGTGAACTGGCGATGTTCCCAAGTGCCGGCAGGCCCGTCCACCTGTAGCAAGCGCGAGCCGGTCCGCTCTGCTGTCGGGTACCGAGCAATCAGAGAATCGGGTAGATCAAAGTGAAAATCGCTGCGTTTCATCACGCTAAATACAAAAAAATCCGGGCGCGCAGTATAAAGGAGCCCGCTGCCCATTGCAGGATTTTGGTCGGCCCGTATAATCGCACCCTTATTGTTTCGGCCGGGATGGCGGAATTGGTAGACGCGGCGGATTCAAAATCCGTTGCCTGTGAGGGCGTGTCGGTTCGATTCCGACTCTCGGTACCAGCTGAAACAATGATCCATCGCGCTATCAGCGCACACCAAGGCAAGGTCAATGCCAAAGAAATCCCGCAAGCTTCCTGCTGCAACTACGCCCCCTGAGATATCTTCTGCCCCTGCCCCAGAATTGGCCGGCATGCTCGTGCGTCTTTATTGCCTGATCTACGACGGCCTATTACTGGTTGCCCTCTGGATGATTACTGCGGCATTACTCGTCCCGCTGGCCACGCCGGAACAGGCTGCCCAGCAACATCAGCTTGCCGTTACGCCAGAATCCTTTCGGCAATTGGTTCTTTTTCCTGCATTGGTCATTATTACCTGGCTGTTTTACGGCTATTTCTGGACGCGTGTCGGGCAAACTTTGGGCATGCAAACATGGCGACTCAAAGTAGTACGGGCTGATGGCCATGTGCTGCGCTGGAGTGATGCTATTGCACGCTGTGCCAGTGCCTGCATCCCTCCCATCATCTGCGGACTAATCGGCCAACTGATCTATGGCACCTCAAAAGCCGTACTGCTGAGCTTGGTGATTGGCTTTATCGCCAACTACCTCTGGATGCTTTGGAGTGGCCGCCACCTCGCCTGGCATGACCAACTGTCTCGCACCGTGGTGCTTCGCTTACCCCCAGAGCCCAAAGACAAGAAGCGTCACCTCCTTGGCTGGTTCTCGGAAAAGAATGGTTAAGTAGCGAAGTACTCTCCCGTAGTTTTTCTCGCTTTTTTTGCTACTTCCCTGCTTTGTTTTCTCCGTGTTATTGCTATGCCGTTTTGCTCTGCCTCTGCTCCAATTCTTAAAAAATCATGACAATAAAAAAGCCCCCGCATTGGCAAGGGCGTTTAAAAATCCATTGGCTAAAGCTATCAACTTCAGCGCCATCAGCAATCAGCCGCGCCGGTCAAAGGCAATATAATCTTTATCACTAGGCTCAAGCCCACCTACATACTTGCTTAAGCGCGAACGTCCTTGACAATAGTCGGCACGACGGAGGCCGGGAATATAGTGATCCGTGAGCATGTGACCACGCTTCTCTGGCCGAACAAATACCGCGCCAGAGGTCGCGTAGTAATGCGATAACACCCCGATACGGGCAAAGAAATCTTGACCATTAGCAAAGTGCTCAACATAGGGCACCGGATGGCCGTGCTCTGCCGTCAGCTGATAATCAATATGTAGGCTGTCTGCCACGCCGGCCAGACAATAAATTTCCAATTTATGAGCATGCTTGCGCAGCTCCGGATCTTTAAGAATTTTACGCACGATATAGCTGGAAATAATTGTGCCCTGTGAATAGCTCAGCAACACAATATGCTCATGAGTGAGCAACGCATTTTTCACAATATTAAATGCCGGCCCGGCCAGCTTGCCGTCTTTGCGCAAAGTACGTGCAGTCATGGCGTCCCATAGATCCCAAACCGCTCCATAGGTAGGAGTATGAATGAGATGAATAGGCCTATAAAACGCCTTGGCAAGCTCCTCTGCCTCCAGCAGCGCCATGGTGGGTGCCGTACAAATGCCGTTCAGAAAAAACCATTTGGTTTGCTTTCCGGTTGCCGGCCATACGTAACCTGGCGGCAAAATCACACGTGTTCCTTCAGAAGCAGAACTGCGCTGCGCCGGCAGTAACACTTGCCCCACTACGCTCAAATACTCCCAGCGACTCTGGTAGCTGGCGGGAGCAAACTCAGGGCGAGCTTCTTCGTCTGACCGTAAGGGAAAAATAATCCATGGTAGTGAACGGGCATTGCGCGCTATCAACCCAATATCACGGGCCAATGAACGACGATTTCGCACGAGTCGACCTGCAAGCGTACGGACGTGATGAAGTGGGGCCAGCAGGCCGCTAGGCTCAGACGCGAGAGAGTCGGGCATGATGCTCCGGAAAAATAAGATCAGAGAATGAAAACATAAATCAGGGCGCCCAGTGCAATTACCAGTGATAGCACAAGAACCAGCGCAAGAATCTGCGTATTGTCATCCCAGACAGATATCCCTTCCTCTTCCGATGCTGCAGTAGCAGATCCGGGCACATGCGGTGGCATTGTTTTGTAAAAAACCGCCGAATCATCTGGCTGCCGCATGCTGGCTGTATCGTGGGGCTCAGGAGCAATGATTGGCATCACGTAGTCAGACTGACCACTCTCTACCTGTCCTGCCTCCAACGCTTCGATAATGACACGTCGCGCCGTACGGTAATCTTCTGCGGAAAGACGCTCCTCGGCATACTGTCGCGAAAGCTGTCGTAACCGGGCATTTTCAACCAGATACTCGGTCATTACGCCTCCTCTATACGAACAACAACAATGCTGACATTGTCGCGGCCGCCATTGTGCAGCGCCTCATCCACCAAGTGCCGAACCGCATCACTCGGCAGCAAGGCCATCTTGCGCCGAATCACATCTTCAGCCACTTCGTTATAAAGACCATCACTGCAGAGCAAATACGTATCGTCTGCCTCTGGCGCAAATACGGCGGCATCGACCAGCAAGCGCTCACTGCCCCCTACGGCACGGGTAATCACATTCGACTTCGGGTGACTATCGGCTTCTTCATGTGAAATTGATCCCGCATCCACCATTTCCTGAACAGCAGAATGATCACGAGAAAGACGACTAAGCTGGCCATTCCGTAGCCGGTAAAGACGTGAGTCGCCAGCCCAAAGACATATCCCAGTCTTCTCTGATAACAACAACACCACTACCGTGCTGCCTACCGTCCGCCCACTCAACTCCTGAGCGGCATAGTCGCGAAGCTGCTGATTGACGCTCATCAACGAGTCTTCAACCTCATCCACGAAGTCTGTCAGCGTCTCCGGGCGCTCCAACACCGAAAGGGGGTGGATCACGGCATGGCTGGCCACGTCACCGGCTGCATGGCCGCCCATACCGTCGGCCACCGCCCAAAGACCTACCTCTGGGCGCTCCAGCAGGGCATCCTCATTAATTCTGCGTTTGCTGCCAACATCCGTTGCTGCAGCCGAAATCCATTTGATCACGACAGCCTACCTGTAAGCGGAATTTCTAAAGTCTGGCGGAACTGTAACGCCTTGCCGTGTGTATTCACAATAAAAAGCACGGGATCTACTTCACCCTAATAATGGCAACGCCTCCAAGAAGCAGCGATAGGCCGATGGGCAGCCCCGCCGCTAGCAACGGAGAAAAGTCGTAAACCAAACTGGCATAGCCGAGGAAATCCTGGCCATAGCGGAACAACAAGCCGGCCAGCACCCCGGTCAATATACGCAAGCCCATGGTCACCGAACGCAGCGGGCCAAAGATAAAGGAACAGGCTATCAGCACCATGGATATAGTCGCGAGCGGCGCCAATGCCTTTTTCCAGAACTCTAGAAAATACACATCAGCACCCAGACCCTGCTGCTTTAGATAGCCAGCATACTCATACAGGCTGGTCAGCGAGAGGTACTCCGGGTTCAGTGTCACCATGCGAAGATAGTCGGGCGAAAGACGACTGCTCCAAGGCTCCCGCTCATAATGAACCACCGTACTGCTGCCATCCGACTCTAATTTTGTTTCCACCAGATCGCGAAGTTCCCAGCCATTACCATCAAAGTGCGCCTCGCGAACCTTGAGTCCCGACTGTAACTGCCCCGCCGCATCAAAACGAAAGAAGGCCAGATCGCGGAGAGTTCCAGCGGTCTCGACCGTCCCTACCCGCATGATCTCGGTACCTTCACGATGCCAGTAATACCGAAAAGAGTTGTCGCTAACTTGCTTTCCTTGGGCGATAGCACGTCGTGATTCCGCCATTTTTTCACTGTGCGGTACAACATATTGGCTGAGCAGCAAACCGGCCACCACTAGTACCAGCGAAGGCTTCAGCACCCACCAGACAATGCGTCGAATACTCACCCCTGCCCCGCGCATCACCGTCAGCTCAGAGTGAGTTGCCAGCATACCCAACCCCGCCATGCCCCCCACCAGTGCCGCAATTGGCAACATGTCATAGGCACGCCGTGGCGCGGTCAGCANNACATACCGGGATAATACGATCATGCCACCGCCCTCTTGTTGCGCAGCCGCTGCCAGCCAACTCGTAATGCGTCGAAGTTAAACACTCCCAACGTCAGCAACAAATAGCCTGCATGCACCAGCCAGATCGTACCGTCATCTAACTTTCCTTTTTCGACACTGTTGCGCACGGCGGCAATGGCAATCACATAGCTGAGATAAAGCAGGATGGCCGGAAAGAGCTTTAGGTAACGCCCTTGTCGCGGATTAACGCGGGAGAGCGAAAGGGCCAGCAAGGCAACGATGGGAACCATAATTGGCATTGATAAACGCCAAATCCACTCGCCCCGCGCCGCATTATTTTGCGGACGTTGCGCCCAAATGTCGGGGGTGCTGTAGCTGCGTATCTTGATGGGCTTTTCCAGTGCAACCGGTTGCGGCAGCAACACTCGATAACGATCGAAGCGAATTTCCCGACGCACCGGGTCTCCGGCAACCAGATCGTGGCGCACACCATCTTCCAATACGAGATACGCCTCACCGCCCTCCATCACGCGGCGGCCACGCTGTGCCTGCACCATGATTTCACGTGGAACTCCGTTGCTAACCGGGTGCTGCTCAAACAAATGCACGCCCAATAACTGCCGCCGGTCCTCCGATAGTCGTTCCGCATACAACATGCGGTTACCGATATGCTGAAACCGACCGGGCTTGACCAAGTCAAAGGTGTTTCGTTCCGCCTGTGCAGCAAACAAGCGCTCCGACTCAGCATTGCCAGAAGGCGTGATATGCGCGCTGGTCAGTGCCACCAACGCAGTGATCAACATGACTGGCCACGCCAAGTGCGTGGCAATCTTGGCGCGGCTTACCCCGCTTGCCGAGAGCACCGTCATCTCGTTGTCCATGTACATACGGCCAAAGACCAGCATGATTGCAATGAACATACCTAATGGCACAATCAGCTCAAGAAATCCCGGCAAGCGATACACCAGCACGGCCGTCAGCAAAGACACGTCCATGCGACCATCCGCCGCCATGCCAAAATATTTGATAATGCGACCGCTCATCAAGATGACAGTCAACACCAGCGCCACGGCCGTCGTGGTGCCCAGAATTTGTCGGGATAGATAACGTTGAATAATCACATGCGTTCAAGTCTGATGAAGAAAGTGGCGTTCCATTGGCAATGCAGCAAGTCCAGACGCTACACTCACGGGTTGGATAGGCCAATCTTGATTATCGGCCAAAGCCCCCTATTTGTCTTGCGAGGTCACGATGGAATTCACGCTCAAACTGTCAGCGCCGGTAACTGAAAAAACCGGTGTCGTTATTGTCGCCCAGTCCGTAAGCGAGCTATCTCCCTCTGCTCGTGCTTTGGATACCGCCAGTGACGGTCAGCTTGTCCGCGCCCTCAAGACTGCCGGCTTTGAAGGCAAACCCGGCCAGAGCCAGTTGCTGCCAGCCCTGCCGGGCATCATGGCCGATGCCGTATTGGTTGTAGGCACTGGTGATCTGAAGGATTTGGACTCTCGCGGCCTCCAGCGAGCAGCACTCACTGCCACCAAGGCACTGGCCTCGGGCCCCAAGAAAGCCGTGAGCTATCTGGCTGAATTGCCTATTGCCAATACCTCGCTCTCGGATCGCCTGACGGCCATCACCCGCGCCAGCGGTGAAGCGGCTTATCGTTTTGACACCTTTAAGAGCAAGAAAAACGGTAACAAGGGC
>DDBN01000037.1:15399-15900 GCA_002333145.1 Moraxellaceae bacterium UBA2031 | reverse complement strand
CCCGTATAAAACGCTGTGAAGGAAATGCCGGAGCTATCGGTACTCATGCTGACCGCCTACGCCTGTGGAAACATCTAAGGTACCGGCACAGCCGATCGACTTCAACAGCCCCACTGAGGAGCAGTCACGCAGGCCATTCTGCAGGCCTGAGTGACTGTTACTGAGTGGCTGCTATGACAAGGAGTATCAGAGGGAGAGATTCACTAGATCGAGACGACCATCTGGCGTTTCTTTTGCTTCAGGTGGCGTCGCCTTCAGGCTCAGAAAGTCGAATAGCTCTCTGTCTGCTAATTGCGATGGCGCCACGTTTTGCACGGCAGTGAACATGGATTCCAGTCGTTGTGGAAACTGGCTATCCCATTCCCGTAGCATTTTATTAATCGCCGCACGCTGCAGGTTTTCCTGAGACCCGCAAAGATTGCAGGGAATGATCGGAAAGCCCTTCAGACGAGCAAAATCGATAATGTCCTTTTCCTTGCAGTAGGCCAGCGGCCTAATCAG
>DDBN01000037.1:2050-15349 GCA_002333145.1 Moraxellaceae bacterium UBA2031 | reverse complement strand
TTCGGGGAACCCTGGCTGCTTCTGATCCAGATTAACCGCCACAAGATCAAACTTCACCGGCGCACTGATCTGTAGATTCAGCAAGATCTCCAGCATGGTGTAGCTGTCCTTGCCACCAGACAGACACACCATTACCCGGTCTCCCTCTTCAATCATGTTGAAGTCGGTAATGGCCAGACCAACATTTCGGCGCAAACGCTTCTGCAGTTTGTTGAACTCAAGGCGGGACTTCTTGTCGAGATTATCAGGAATGCCTGTAGCCGGCTCATCGCCGCCCGGCACAACCAACTCATCTTCTTCGGCGTCGGCCGTGGCAAGCGATTCTGGGTAATACACAACTGGATTGGAGGGTATGTTCACAGCAGATACCGGTAGAGGCCAAAACGACAGGAATTTTCACCGCTGACGATTGTCTTGGCAATGCACCCTGTCAATTCATCCTGAAAAAATCAGGTTACCTTGATCTTGCGGATGACGCGGGCTAATAAATCAGGCGATAAGCGGCCTAACCACACAGCCAGCTTTTCTTTACCGGCAATGATGATACGATTTTTCTCTTGCGCCAGCGCGGCTACGGCTTGTACTGCAAACTCATCTGCTGACATGGCCGTTGCCTGCTTCTCATCCAGTTGGCCATGTTCATGACCGGCACCGGTCAAGGCGGAGAGCGAGACATTGCTTTTGACAAAGCCTGGGTAAATCACCGACACACGAATACCGTTCTCAAAGGTCTCGGCACGCAGGGCATCATAGAACCCTGCAATCGCGTGTTTTGCAGCTGCATAGGCAGAACGGTAAGGGGTGGCGACCAGCCCTACCACGGATGACACCACGACCAGTTGCCCACTGCCCTGCGCCAGCATGTGAGTCAAAACTGCTTTGGTCAGGGCGACGGGGCCAAAAAAATCCACCTCCATGATGCGACGATCTACCGACAGATCGGTGTCTTTGATCAGAGAACGCTGGCTTATGCCTGCATTATTAATCAGTACATCAATGCGCCCACATGCAGTCAAAGCCGTTTCAACCTTGTTGGCCATGCTGTCGGTGTCTGCCATGTCCATCGGCAGCACTATGTGGCGCTCAGGGTTAGCACATCTCAGTCTAACCTGCTCCAGTGCCTCAGTCCGACGCGCAGACAGCACCAAGCAAGCTCCCTGACGGGCAAACTCGTAAGCCAAGCCCTCGCCAATGCCACTGGATGCACCGGTAATCCACACCACCTTGTCACGATAGTTCTGCATAAACACGCTCTCTAAACGGATTACAGACCCAGTGACCGGTTGATCTGCCGTAGCGCATCTGCGGGGTCAGTTGACTGGGTAATCGGACGGCCAATGACCATGTAACTTACACCGGCGTTTAATGCCTGCTCTGGCGTCATGATACGGCGCTGATCTCCTGCCTCACTGCTGGCTGGACGAATACCGGGGGTCACCAAAAGAAAGCCGCTACCTTGCTGCTCACGCAGCATGACGGCTTCCTGTGCAGAGCAAACCACACCGTCCAAGCCACAATCAGCGGTAAGGGCTGCCAGACGCCTTACCTGCTCGGTTGGGTCAATATCCAGCCCTATCTCAGCTAGGTCTCGTCTCTCCATGCTCGTCAGCACCGTGACCGCGATCAAACGCGTGGCATAGTTACCTTGTTCAAGCCGCTCACGTGCCGCCATCATCATCCGGCGACCTCCTGAGGCATGCACATTCACCATCCACACACCCAGATCAGCTGCTGTGGCGACGGCCGCGGCCACTGTATTGGGAATGTCATGAAACTTGAGGTCTAAAAAAATCTCAAATCCCCGATCTTGCAAGCCACGCACAATAGCGGGGCCTTCCGCTGTAAACAGTTCCTTGCCCACCTTCAGGCGACACTCTTCTGGCGACAGTGAGTCCACCAACGCCATTGCATCAGATGCACAGGCCATGTCCAGTGCGACAATTACGGGCGAATGAATGGAAGAAGTGACAGAGGATTGTGCGGTCATGAGAGCCTCAGAGGACGATTTTTCGGCGCTGATATTGTACCGAAAAAGCAGGAAAGTCTGGCGGAGTTTTCGATGGTGCTATCAGGCAGTACTTAGCGATTTTTGCCCAGCGCATCCTGTAGCTGGCGTACTTCACGCTTCAGCCAGTAAAGCCTTGTATTGAGCTTGAGTAGCCCAAAGAGATTGAAGCCCACTAAAAGACCAACAAGACTGCCCACTGCAAAACTGATCAGTACAACGATGCCGACATTGGCGTTACTAACGGCAAGAAATAAAAGGTTCAGTGAGACGGTCTGATCATTCACAACGACCAGCCAAAGGCCTGCAAAAAGTAAAAGCAGTGCACCACCGATATAAAAAACCTTACGAAACCAGGACACATCAGACCTCCGCTGACTTTGCTATCGTGGCAGCTGCCAATTCAGCCGCAATTTCTTCCTGAAGGCTTTCGTTTACTCGGTCTTTAAGCTCTTTGCCTGGCTTGAAGTGAGGGACATACTTGCCCGCCAGTGTTACCGCCTCGCCTGTTTTGGGATTACGGCCGACGCGAGGCTCTCTGTAATGCAGAGAAAAGCTACCAAAGCCGCGAATTTCGATACGGCCGCCCGAAGAAAGCGTCTCAGACATCTGTTCAACGATAGTCTTAACCGCTAACTCCACATCCTTAGCCGTCAGCAAGGCTTGCTTGGCCACAATGCGTTCAATCAGTTCGGACTTGGTCAGTGCCATTACCACACTCCCTAAGAGGGGTCAGACAGCCTCTTTCATTGGCTTACAGAGGCTTTTTCGAGAACGATGGGGGTATCTGTTGTAACGGTCTGATTCTAAACACAAAAAAGGCTCCATAGCAAACCCGGAAGGATCATTTCTGGCCTTATGGCGTTCCAAAAAGAAAAAGCCCCGCAATGCGGGGCTTTTCAGTCAACCAGTCTTACGACTTAGTTGCCCATCTGTGCCTTAATCAGGTCACCGATGGTCTTAGGACCAGCAGCCTCAGGCTCCTGATCACGTGGGGCTGCCACAACTTCGCGCTCTTCCACTTCATCCTTGGCCTTGATGGACAAGCTGATAACGCGGGATTTGCGATCAATGCTGATGATCTTGGCTTCGATTTCCTGACCAATGGCCAAATGCTTGGTTGCATCTTCCACACGATCACGGCTGATTTCGGAAGCACGCAGTGACGCTTCAACACCGTCCATCACTTCGATGGTAGCGCCCTTAGCGTCAACAGTCTTGACCTTACCCTTGATGATGGCAC
The DNA here is from genome assembly GCA_002333145.1 of Moraxellaceae bacterium UBA2031. Lineage (GTDB taxonomy): Bacteria > Pseudomonadota > Gammaproteobacteria > Pseudomonadales > Moraxellaceae > UBA2031. Next base: position 12,101 of record DDBN01000037.1, on the reverse strand, counting down.
CCTTGTCGTGAGCACCGACAAAGTCACCAAACGGATCACGTTCCATCTGCTTGATGCCGAGGGAAATGCGCTCGCGCTCTGGGTCAACGGACAGGATGGTGGCTTCAACTGCATCGCCCTTCTTGAAACGACGTACGGCTTCTTCACCGGTTTCGTTCCAGGAAATGTCGGACAGGTGAACCAGACCGTCGATGCCGCCTTCCAGGCCGATGAAGATGCCGAAGTCAGTGATCGACTTGATGTTACCGGCAACCTTCTCACCCTTCTCATGGGTACGGGCAAAGGCATCCCATGGATTTTCCTTGCACTGCTTGATACCCAAGGAAATACGACGACGCTCTTCGTCGATGTCCAGGACCATGACTTCCACTTCGTCGCCGATCTGAACGACCTTGGACGGGTGAATGTTCTTGTTGGTCCAATCCATTTCGGACACGTGTACCAGACCTTCCACGCCTTCTTCGATTTCGGCAAAGCAGCCGTAATCGGTCAGATTGGTGATCTTGGCCTTAACGCGAGTGCCTTCTGGATAACGGCCCATCAGCGCCAGCCATGGATCTTCACCCAACTGCTTCAGGCCCAAGGACACACGATTACGCTCGCGATCGAACTTGAGTACCTTGACGGTGACTTCCTGACCAACTTCAACGATTTCGCTAGGATGCTTGATACGCTTCCAAGCCATGTCGGTGATGTGCAGCAGACCATCGATACCACCCAGATCCACGAATGCACCGTAGTCTGTGAGGTTCTTGATGATGCCCTTGACCACTTGGCCTTCCTGCAGGTTTTCCAGCAGGGCTTCGCGTTCGGCGGAAGACTCAGCTTCCATCACGGCACGACGGGACACAACCACGTTATTGCGCTTGGCATCCAGCTTGATCAGCTTGAATTCAAGTTCGCGACCTTCAAGGTGCGTGGTGTCACGGATCGGACGAATGTCGACCAGCGAACCAGGCAGGAAGGCACGAATGGAACCAACGTCCACGGTGAAGCCGCCCTTAACCTTGCCAGAAATGATGCCCATGACGATTTCGCTGTTCTCGAAAATCTTTTCGAGGCGAGTCCAGGTTTCGGCACGCTTGGCTTTTTCGCGGGACAGCAAGGTGTAACCCATGCCGTTATCCAACGCGTCAACCACAACGTCAACCGTATCGCCCACAGCGACTTCAAGTTCCCGACGATCATTCAGGAACTCTTCGCGAGCAATAACACCTTCTGACTTGAGTCCGGTGTCTACAGTTACCCAATCAGCATCAATGGCAACCACGGTACCGCTAACTACGGCTCCCCGTTCTACATCCAGACTTATTAGGCTCTCTTCAAAGAGGGCGGCAAATGATTCACTCATGTAATAAAACCTGCCGATGCTTACGCATCATTTTTTTGTCCACACACGACCAGCTCATGCGGGGCGGTTATTTAAATGTGTCTTCCTGCCATGCTGGCAGACGCAGGATAGACACCACTCCAGCGACTAAAGCCTCAAAGAGGCTTCAATCAAAAATTGTCGTTGCTAATTCCAGTTTCAGTTGGCAACACCACTCTTTAAAAAACGTTTCAGCTCAGGCAACTGGCCGATTTCGCGCATCACTCGTTCCATCACGGCATCGATCCCTAGCTGGGTTGAATCCAGCACAATGGCATCATCTGCAGCCTTAAGTGGAGCAATCGGGCGATTGATATCCCGGTTGTCGCGAGCGCGAATGTCCTCAATTAGGGCGGGGAGACTAGCACTGAAGCCCTTTTCCAGCAACTGCTTGTATCGGCGTTCAGCCCGTGCCTCGGCCGAAGCGGTCAAAAAAATCTTCAGACAGGCATCCGGAAAAACCACCGTTCCCATGTCACGGCCATCNNGGAAGAGCCGCAACAATAGAGGCTGCACGGCCCATTTCCTCGGTACGAATTTCATCGGTGACATCCTCACCCTCTAGGATAATCACTGCATCCCCTGCCCCGCCCTGTTGAAACTGCACATCCAGGTGACGGGCCAGCACATCAAGAGCCGACTCATTATCCAAGGCAACGCCATGTTGTTGTGCCGCCAAGGCCAGCAATCGGTAAAGCGAGCCAGAGTCCAGCACCTGAAACCCCAAAAGGGTGGCTAAACGAAGGGCAATAGTTCCCTTGCCAGACCCGCTAGGCCCATCAATCGCCACCACCGGGGCTGGCAGAATGGGTGTCACCATCTTTTCGACTTCAGCACTCATCAACACTTCCTTTCTGGATCAGCATGGGGAGCCCGATCAGTTCATCGGCCATGCAGGGGCGCATCTTGTCATTGGATTGGGCATGAGACATGCCGCCTGGCCCCTTCCCGGAACCAGTTAAGCGCGCGTGCTTTCTATAGAAATACCAAGAAAAAAGCAACCGTACCCGGCCAAACGGCATGAGGAGTGGCCGTGCATCAGTAGGCTAATCCTTTTCAATGACCGAAATATGAATGCCGGCCCGACGAGCTAATCCAGTGAAGTCCGGGAAGCTAGTGGCCACATTCGCGCAGTCTTCAATCTCGATAGGACCGTTAGCGCGAAGGGCTGCTACCGCGAAAGACATGGAAATACGGTGGTCGCCGTGNNCCTAAATTGGTCAGACCATCCGCCATCACCTGAATACGATCAGATTCTTTGACGCGCAATTCCTCGGCACCCGTCAGTACCGTCGTGCCTTCGGCGCAAGCGGCTGCAATAAATAGGACCGGAAACTCATCAATTGCGAGAGGAACCTGATCTTCAGGAATGTGAATGCCTTTGAGCTTGGCGCTGCGAATACGAATATCCGCTACAGGTTCACCACCAACTTCGCGCTGGTTGGTGACAGTAAGGTCACCACCCATTGCTTTGAGAATATTGATCACACCAATTCGAGTTGGATTGATGCCAACATGTTCCAGAACAATGTCAGAGCCTTCTGCAATGCTGGCAGCCACCATAAAAAAGGCAGCTGAAGAGATGTCAGCGGGAACGTCGATGCGGGTACCCACCAGCTTGCCACCACCACGGATGCTGGCAGTAGCGCCCTCCACGCTTACGTCATAACCAAAGCCACGCAGCATACGCTCGGTATGGTCGCGGGTAGGCGCTGGCTCTGTAACGACCGTTTCGCCTTCTGCCCACAGGCCGGCCAGTAATACCGCTGACTTAACCTGAGCACTCGCTACCGGCATGTCATAGTGAAAGCCTTTGAGTTTCTTACCGCCTTTGATAGTGATTGGCGGTGTTCCTCGTTCACCCGTGGTCTGGATCTCTGCACCCATCTGGCGCAGTGGCTTACCGACACGCTCCATGGGACGCTTGTTAAGCGTAGGGTCGCCGGTCATAACCGAGTCGAATACCTGAGCCGCCAGAATACCTGAGAGCAGACGCATACTGGTGCCTGAGTTGCCACAGTAAATAGCGCCAGGAGGAGTTTTGAGGCCATGCAGGCCTACTCCGTGGACCTTTACCTCGCCATTAAGTGGACCTTCGATCACCACTCCCATATCCCGGAAGGCTTGTATGGTAGCCAAGGCATCTTCGCCTTCTAGAAAGCCAGTTACTTCTGTCACGCCATCGGCCAGCGAGCCCAGCATAATGGATCGATGGGAAATGGACTTGTCTCCAGGGACACGAAAAGTACCGGTCAGAAAACCACCAGGCTGGACGAGAAACTCTATATTTTTGCTCTTCATGGTCTTCGCATAGGCCGTACCGGCCAACATGTGAGTGAAATGTTCTCGCGCCGCTTTAGCGCGCGTAAAAACGCCTAGCAGGTTTTCAGAATCGCCCTGCTCAATAGCGGAGCGCAACCGCGCCACGCCATTTGAAAAATGGTCCAGTGCATTCAGCACTTCAACTTTGTTCGCCAGAAAAATGTCATGCCACATTACCGGATCGCTGGCAGCAATGCGGGTGAAGTCACGGAAGCCCCCAGCGGCATAACGGAAAATATCAAGATTCTCCGATTCGCGAGCCAGTGTATCTACCAGTGAAAATGCAAGCAGATGAGGTAAATGACTTGTCTTGGCCAACACCTCGTCATGCCGATCCACCGTCATCTCAAGAACAGTGGCACCAAGTGCCTCCCATATTTCTCGCACGGCCTTCAAAGCTTTTGCAGACGTTTCTGCTACTGGCGTGAGGATAACTTTGTGTCGATCAAAAAGAGTTGCCTTACCCGCTAGTACACCGCTTTGCTCCGAGCCGGCAATTGGGTGCCCCGGCACAAACCCTTCAGGCAAAACATGAAACACGCGACGTGCTGCCGCAACAACATTACCTTTAGTGCTACCACCATCGGTCAAAATAACATCGTGCCGTAATGCTGCTTGAATATCCCTTAATACCGCTTCGGTGGACTGCACAGGCATAGCCAGAAATACCAGATCGGCATCACGTACAGCATCCGCAGGGTTGGTATAGGCCTTATCAACAACGCCGATAGATTCGGCAAGCGTACAAGTCTTCTGGCTGCGGGCTGATCCGGTGATGTGTTTCGCCAATCCCAGTTCACGCAACCCGCGCGCAAAGCTGGAACCAATCAACCCCAGACCAATAATCGCAACCTTATCGAAGACCTGATGTGACATGATTAAAGTACTGCCTTGAGGGCGCTCAGAAAGCGTTCATTCTGGCCATGCGTACCAATCGTCACACGCAGATAATCTGGCATGCCGTAATTGGTAACGGGGCGAACGATGACGCCCTGTCGCAGCAAGGCATCATAAACAGGCAGCCCCGCTTGCTTAAGGTGAACGCATAAAAAGTTACCGCGAGAGGGAATGACAGACAGCCCCATCACCTGAACACCTTCGGTAATCTGCTTCATTCCAATTGAATTAAGCGTTCGCGACCGCGACACAAAGTCTTGATCTGCCAATGCAGCCACTGCTGCGCGCAAGGCTAAAGAGTTCACATTAAAAGGCTGGCGTACACGGTTTAGCACATTGGTGATATCCGGATGCGCAAAGGCGTAGCCGACACGAAGACCGGCAAGACCATAAGCCTTGGAAAAAGTACGACTAACAATGACATTTGGATAACGGTCCAGGTAGTCAATGCCGTCTGGAAAATCCGAAGTATCGACATATTCACCGTAGGCTTCATCGAGCACCACTAGTACATTCTCAGGAACAACTTTAAAGAATGCATCCAGCGCGTCTTTTTCCACCCACGTACCAGTAGGATTGTTGGGATTGGCAATAAAAATGACTCGCGTTTTCGCAGTAATAGCTTTTGCCATCGCCACCAGATCATGGCCCCAGTTTACTGCTGGCACCGTAATGCCCGTAGCGCCTACTGCTTGTACAACGAGAGGATACACCGCAAACGAATGCTGGGCATAAATAGCCTCGTCACCCGGCTTTAGAAAAGCACGGCCAATTAACTCAAGAATATCGTTTGAGCCATTACCCAGTGTAATTTCAGCTAAGGGTCGCTGATAAAAGTTCGCCAAGGCTTGCTTCAACACAAAACCATTGCCATCGGGATACAGGGAAAGCTCTATCAAACCACTATCAATGGCTCGCAGCACTCGCGGGGAGCATCCAAGCGGATTTTCGTTGCTGGCGAGCTTAATAATGTCGTGAATGCCGAGTTCTCGCTCCAGCTCTTCGGTCGGCTTGCCGGGCTGATACGGTGATATCTTCTGTACACCGGGTGTCGCAAGGGCAATAAAATCACAGGCCATGAAGGGCTCCACACTCGCATTACATGCTTAGTTTCAGAAATCAGAGAACCGCTTTGGGGTAAGACCCTAACAACTTAAGATCCCTTACTCGTGATTCAAGTTCTGCTAATGCATCCTTGATCGGGGCATCATCAATATGCCCTTCAAAATCAATAAAAAACACATAGGACCACGCATCCGTTTGCGAAGGACGGCTTTCAATACGGGTCAGATTTATACTACGACGCTTGAATGGCTCAAGAATATCGTAGAGCGCGCCCGACTGATTCCTTTGCATGGAGGCGATGATGGATGTCTTGTCATCACCCGATCGTGGCACCGACTCGCTACCAATAATTAGAAAGCGTGTCGAATTTTTTGGATTATCCTCGATGCATTCATTCAGCTTTTTAAGGCCATACAACTCGGCAGCAGTCTCGCCAGCAATGGCTGCAGAATGCCATTCACCTTTAATGCAACGTGCGGCCTCAGCATTGCTGGACACCGCCACGCGCTCTGCTTTTGGATAGTGTGCATCCAGCCACTTGCGGCACTGAGCCAGTGTCTGCTGGTGAGAGTAGATGCGGGAAATAGACTCTGGGCGAGTATTGTCGGATACCAGCAGATGATGATGAATCCGCAACTGGACTTCGCCAATAATTTTTACTGTCGACGCCATAAAGGAGTCAGCGGTATGCGTCACGACTCCTTCTGTGCTGTTCTCGACAGGCACAACACCATAATTGACTGCACCCGCTTCAACCTCACGGAATACTTCATCAATCGACGTGATGGGAACCGTTTGCACCGAGTGGCCAAAATGCTTCAGGGCGGCAGTCTGGGTGAACGTCCCATCCGGACCAAGAAAGGCGATGCGCATCGGATGCTCAAGTGCCAGACAGGCAGACATGATTTCCCGAAACAGGCGCGCCATTTCTTCTGGATGCAAAGGCCCTTCGTTACGGGCCATGACCTTCTGCAACACTTGCGCCTCTCGCTCTGGGCGATAGAACAGTGTGTCTGTTGAGTCATTTGCCTTTTTGACTTCAGCGACCTGCTGCGCGCAGCGGGCACGTTCAGAAATCAGTGACTGGATTTGTGTATCCAACCCATCAATCTTCTGACGAATATCTTCAAGCGTCAGTTTTTCGCTCATTTGCCTAAATCCTGGAATTGAACGGGACGGGTGTTGCCCGACATGAGCAGCACCCAATTCAACCTCATCCCAAACGCTGTTGGAATTCTTTCATGAAGTCGATGAGTGCATCCACGCCTTCTTCCGGAACAGCGTTGTACAGACTTGCACGCATACCACCAACGGCGCGATGCCCTGCCAAATTAAGCAGACCACGATCATCCGCATCTTTCAGGAATGTCTTTTCAAGCGAAGCATCTGCCAGCACAAACGGAACATTCATGATAGAACGGTAAGAACGAATCACTGGGTTGGAGTAAAACCCGCCGCTGTTATCGATAGCGTCATAAAGCTTAGCCGCTTTACGATTATTCACTTCAGCAATTGCCTTGAGCCCGCCCTGATGCTTCAGCCACTTAAAAACCAAGCCAGCCAGATACCAGCTGAATGTTGGTGGCGTGTTGTACATCGAGCCATTATCAGCAGCGACCTTGTAATCCAGCATAGTTGGCGTACCCGGCAAGACTTCTCCGAGCAGGTCTTCGCGAACGATTACCACCACAATGCCTGCGGGGCCGATATTTTTCTGTGCGCCGGCATAAATCAGGCCGAACTTCGATACATCCAGTGGCTCTGAAAGAATGCAGGATGAGAAATCTGCCACCAGTGGCACATCTACTTCTGGCACGTAATTGAACTGCACGCCGTGAATGGTTTCATTCGGCGTGTAATGCAAATAGGCCGCCTTTGAGTTCAGTGCCCAAGTATCGAATGCGGGCACGCCACGAAACTTGTTGTGCTCGTCACTGGCGACCACATTTACGTCACAGTATTTTTTTGCTTCGGCAATTGCCTTGCCCGACCACATGCCGGTATTTACATAATCCGCTGTGCTGTGCCCGCGCAACAGATTCATGGGGATCTGGGCGAACTGCAAGGATGCACCACCTTGCAGGAACAGTACCTTGTAGTTGGATGGAATATTGAGGAGCTCGCGAAGGTCTTTTTCTGCCTCCTCCGCGATTGCAACATAATCACTGGAGCGGTGGCTCATCTCCATTATGGACATGCCCTTGCCTTTCCAGTTCAGAAGATCTTTCTGAGCTTCACTCAGAACAGCCTGCGGCAATGCGGCTGGACCAGCACAAAAATTGTAGGCACGTGTCATTTCAATGCTTCCTTCTGAGTCGGTATCAATCATTCAGATTCTGGCTGGGCATCAATATCGCCCTCACCTGCTTCATCTGTTTTTTCTTCTTCAAGAGTAGCTATGTTTTCGATGGCTGCATCTTCGATATCAACCCCCTCGAAGTCATCACCACCTACATCTTGTAACCGCACAATACCTACCAGATGTTCGTCGTCAGCCAGCTTGATTAGGGTGACTCCCTGAGTGTTGCGAGAGGATATGGAGACCTCACCCGCACGAGTACGAACCAGCGTGCCCTGATCAGAAATCAGCATCAGTTCATCATCGTCAGCCACTTGCACCGCGCCTACCAGTGCACCATTACGCTCACTCGTTTGGATGGCGATCACACCTTGACCACCACGGCCACGGCGAGGGAATCCGTCCAATTCGGTACGCTTGCCATATCCCTTTTGCGAGGCTGTCAGGATTTTTGCACCCTCTTCCGGAATGATCATGGAAATCAAGTGTTGCCCATCAAGCAAACGCATGCCGCGAACGCCGCGAGCCGTACGGCCCATGGTGCGCACATGTTTTTCCTTGAAGCGAATTACCTTGCCACCATCAGAGAACAGCATGATGTCGCAAGCGCCATTAGTAACGGCGGCCGCAATCAACGTATCGCCTTCGTCCAGACGCAGGGCAATCAAACCATTGCTGCGCGGACGGCTGAACTGAACAAGAGGCGTCTTCTTAACAGTGCCCGATGCAGTAGCCATGAAAATATAGGCACCCGTAGGTTCGTCCTGGCCATCATCGGTATCGTCGCCGTCGATGAGCTCAGCAAGATCGGGTTCATCCGCTTCTGGTAGAGCATCCATAACGACATCATCAAGCTCGTCGTCGTGTTCTTCTGGCTGATTGGCAAGTCCTGAAATATCGACGGGTAGCAACGCGGTAATGCATTCGCCCGTTGCCAATGGAAGAACATTCACAATCGGCTTGCCCTTTGAGCCACGGCCACCTGATGGTAACTCGTATGCTTTAAGCCAATACACCTTGCCCGCACTCGTGAAACAAAGCACGGTGTCATGCGTACTGGCAACCAGCAGGTGCTTGATGTAATCGTCATCTTTCATGGCCGTTGCAGACTTGCCACGACCACCACGACGCTGCGCACGATAATCTGCCAACGGTTGAGTCTTGGCGTACCCCGTGTGGGAAATCGTGAGTACAACCTGCTCTTCGGTAATCAAATCTTCCAGCGTGAGATCCAGCTTGGAGCCAATGATTTCAGTGCGGCGCTTGTCACCATACTGATCACGAATAGCCGTTAGTTCTTCACGAATGACGCGCAGCAGACGCTCTGGGTCCGCAAGAATCAACGCCAGCTCTTTGATCCGCTCCAGAAGCTCTTGGTACTCAGCAACCAGCTTGTCTTGCTCAAGACCGGTCAGTCGATTCAGGCGCAAATCAAGGATGGCCTGAGCCTGTTCAGATGAAAGGTGATACTGGCCTTGGATAAACCCGAACTGCTGTGGCAGACCGTCTGGACGACATGCGTTTCTGTCGCCTGCGCGCTCTAGCATGGCAGTTACAGAGCCTGGCTCCCAGCTCCGAAGCATCAAGCGATCTTTGGCTTCGGAGGGGCTTGGCGACGTCTTGATAAGCTCAATGACCGGATCAATATTAGCCAGCGCAACAGCTAAACCTTCCAAGGTATGACCACGTTCGCGCGCCTTACGCAGCTCATACACCGTGCGGCGTGTAACTACTTCTCGACGATGGCGAACAAACGCTTCAATCATATCTTTAAGATTGAGCAACTTAGGCTGCCCATCGAGCAATGCCACCATGTTGATGCCAAACACGCTTTGTAGTTGCGTTTGTGCAAACAGGTTATTCACGACGACTTCAGCAACTTCCCCACGCTTTAGCTCGATAACGATACGCATGCCGTCCTTGTCGGACTCATCACGTAACTCAGAGATACCTTCCAGTTTTTTCTCTTTTACCAGCTCGGCAATCTTCTCGATCACTCGTGCTTTATTTAGCTGATAAGGAATTTCCGTAAATATGATGGTGTGACGACCCGTCTTAGGATCAGTCTCAATCGTATGGCGCGCACGCATGTAGATACG
>DDBN01000037.1:0-2044 GCA_002333145.1 Moraxellaceae bacterium UBA2031 | reverse complement strand
GGAACTCTGGTTGGCATGACCGCTGGGATCATTTCCGTGCCGTCGTAGTTCGGCACCCAGTCAACCGTTTCCTTGTCGAGATCAGCCAGTAATTCATGTGCCAAACGGGTCATACGTACTTCGGTATAACGCATGGCAGCGGCATTATCGCCATCTACCGAGCCGAAGTTGCCCTGACCATCCACCAGCATATATCGCAGGGAGAAAGGCTGTGCCATACGCACGATGGTGTCGTATACCGCCGTATCGCCGTGAGGGTGGTATTTACCGATGACGTCACCGACCACACGGGCCGATTTCTTGTAGGCCTTGTTCCAGTCGTTGCCAAGCTCTTTCATGGCAAACAACACGCGACGATGCACTGGCTTGAGGCCATCACGAGCATCAGGCAGTGCGCGGCCCACGATCACGCTCATGGCGTAATCAAGGTAGGATTGGCGCAGTTCGTCTTCGATATTGACCGGCTGGATTTCTTTGGTAAATTCGGTCATCAGCGTCCCCGACTCCTTCTCGTCAGCCCAACAAAGCCCGATTTTCCACACGAGTGGCTCTGGCTTGCGGGCGGTTCCCGGAAAAACGCCAAGATTACCAGAAAATCAGGGGGTTATCTAACATTAGAGGCTTGTCTGAGCTGTATTTCTCCTCCCTTTCAGGGGGCGGTTCCCGGTATACTTTCAGCCCCCTATTCGAACCTCGCGCAAGGAGCACGACATGACGGCCAATACACCGAATGTCGACCCGTCCGAAATCGCCAAATTCGAGGCTCTGGCCTCGCGCTGGTGGGATCCTCATTCCGAATTCAAGCCGCTGCACGACATCAATCCCTTACGACTGAACTGGATTGATGAAAGAGCCTCATTGGCAGGCAAAACCGTGTTGGACGTGGGTTGTGGAGGCGGCATTCTCTCCGAAAGCATGGCACGCCGCGGTGCCACGGTAACTGGCATCGACATGGGGGCTGCTCCGCTTTCTGTGGCTCGACTGCACCTGCTGGAAAGTGGGCAACAGGTCGACTATCGCCAGATTCCAGTAGAAACACTGGCCACCGAGCAGCCCGGTTCCTTTGATGTCGTTACCTGCCTGGAGATGCTCGAGCACGTGCCTGATCCGGCATCTGTAGTCAAAGCGTGCTTTACCTTGGTCAAGCCCGGTGGTCATGTCTTTTTCTCAACGATAAATCGGAACCCCAAGGCTTATGCCTTTGCGATTCTGGGCGCCGAGTACATCCTTCGCTTACTGCCCCGTGGGACACACGAGTACGAGAAGTTCATCAAGCCATCAGAGCTGGCAGGTTGGATACGCAATACTGGCTTGGACATGAACGATATGACCGGCCTGCACTATAATCCGATCACTCAGCGTTACTGGCTAGGCCCGAACGTCGATGTGAATTACATGGTGGCCACGCGCCGCGTTGCCGACGAGGACAACAGTTAATGCAGATGCATTCCCCTCAAGCTGTTTTGTTTGATCTGGATGGAACCCTGATCGATACAGCCCCTGACTTTGCCAGCGTACTCAATCGCCAGCTCCTTGCACATGGCCGCTCCCCTATCCCTTACAAGGCGGTGCGTACCGCTGTGTCTCAAGGGTCTCGCGCCGTTGTGGAACTGGGCTTTGGCGACCGATTTTCATTGGACTCTGATGAGTTTGAAGCGATCCGCCAAGAGTTTTTGAGCCACTACCTTATTCACTTGGCTGACGAAACACGCCTGTTTCCGGGCATGGATGAACTGTTGTCGCATTTAGAGACCCGGGAAATTCCATGGGGCATTGTTACCAACAAACCAAGCCTTTACACCCTTCCCTTGCTAAAGGCACTGAACCTGGATCAGCGCTGCAGCGTTGCCATTTGCCCCGACATGGTGACACACACTAAACCGCACCCTGAACCCATGTTTAAAGCGGCGGATGCACTTGGCGTTGCGGCAGATAAGTGCGTCTATGTGGGCGATCATCAGCGTGATATTGAGGCGGGTAAGCGTGCATCCATGATCACCGTGGCAGTGAGCTATGGTTATATTCAGGATAACGACTCCCCTGC
>DDBN01000074.1:10860-19868 GCA_002333145.1 Moraxellaceae bacterium UBA2031 | reverse complement strand
GCCAATTGGCGGGTTTTTTAGTTCAGCAGTAACTATCAGCCACGGCTGGAGCGCTTGCGATCGCTTTCCGTGAGGTAGCGCTTGCGCAGGCGGATTGTGAGTGGCGTAACTTCGACCAGCTCATCGTCTTCGATGAATTCCAGCGCCTGCTCCAGCGTCATTTTGATGTGCGGGATTAGCGTGAGAGCTTCATCGGTTCCGGAGGCGCGTACGTTGGTGAGCTGCTTGGCCTTGGTTGGGTTAACAACCATGTCATCACCGCGCGTATTCTGGCCGACGATCATACCTTCATATACTTCAGTCTGTGGGCCAACGAAGAGGCGACCACGGTCCTGCAGGTAAAACAGACCGTAGCCCAGCGTGACACCCTGTGTCATGGAGATCAGCACGCCGTTGGAGCGCTTGCCCATGCTGGTGGACTTCACCGGACCGTAATGCGAGAAGCTGGCGGTCATGATGCCGGTGCCAGAGGTCAGCGTCAGGAAGAGTGAACGGAAACCGATCAGGCCGCGCGATGGCACAGAGGCTTCGATACGGGTACGGCCTTTGCCGTCCAGGATCATATTGGACAGTTCGCCTTTGCGATTGCCCATCTGCTCCATCACGGCGCCCTGATGCTGATCTTCGATATCGAAGATTACATCTTCAAACGGCTCCATCTTTACGCCATCAATTTCTTTCATGATGACTTCAGGACGGGAGACGCCCATTTCAAAGCCTTCACGGCGCATGCCTTCAATGAGCACGGACAGATGCAGCTCACCACGGCCGGATACCTTGAAGCGATCAGGTGAGTCGGTAGGCTCGACGCGCAGGGCGACGTTGTGGATCAGTTCCTTATCCAGGCGATCCTTGATGTTGCGCGAGGTGACGTACTTGCCTTCGCGGCCAGCAAACGGTGAGTTGTTAACCTGGAAGGTCATGCTCACAGTTGGCTCATCAATGGACAGTGGCTTCATGCCTTCCACATTCTGCGGGTCGCAAAGCGTGTCAGAAATTTTCAGCCCTTCCATGCCAGTAACGCAAATGATGTCGCCCGCTTCTGCTTCAGGCACTTCTACGCGGTTAAGGCCGCTATAGCCCATGATCTGCAGCACACGGCCATTACGCTTTTTGCCGTCACTGTCGACGATGACAACGTTGGTATTAGTTTTTACGCGGCCGCGGGTGATGCGACCAACACCGATAACGCCAACATAGCTGTTGTAGTCCAGCGAAGAAATCTGCATCTGGAAGGGACCATCAGGGTCGCCTTCTGGAGGAGCGACCTTGTCGATTACCGTTTCAAAGAGCGGTGTCATATCTGGCGCGAGCTTATCCAGCTCAAGGCCGGCAATACCATTCAGGCCGGAGCCGTAAATGATAGGGAAATCGAGCTGCTCATCAGTGGCACCAAGCTTGTCGAAAAGATCGAATACTTGGTCCACGACCCAGTCTGGACGGGCGCTAGGACGGTCAACCTTGTTGATCACAACGATAGGCTTAAGGCCCTGAGCAAACGCCTTCATGGTCACGAAGCGAGTCTGTGGCATAGGGCCGTCAACGGCATCCACCAGCAACAGCACGCAATCGACCATCGACAGCACGCGCTCTACTTCGCCACCGAAGTCGGCGTGGCCAGGGGTATCGACGATGTTGATGTTGTATTCGGTGCCAGTGCGCTTATCCAGCCATTTGATTGCGGTATTCTTGGCCAGAATGGTGATGCCACGTTCTTTTTCCTGATCATTCGAGTCCATGCTGCGCTCGCCTTCACCGCGCTCGCCAAAGGTGCCAGACTGCTGAAGGAGCTTGTCGACGAGGGTGGTTTTGCCATGGTCGACGTGGGCGATAATGGCGATGTTGCGGATGTTCTGGATGGACACGGTGACACCGGAATTGTTCAAAATTTGGGCGCGGAGTATACCCCAAGCAACAGTAATATTCACCTTTTCTGCCAGAAGGCAACTTTGGGCCTGGAAACTGCAGAATAGCCTCAAAAAAAGGCCACCCGAAGGTGGCCTTTTTTAGTAAGTCACAAGAATTACTTCTTCTTGCGGATGACTCGCTTGGCCTCACCGCTAACCACTGCAATCACGCGACGGTTCTGAGCGCGACCTTCAACAGTCTTGTTGTCGGCGATTGGCTGGGCAGAGCCGTAGCCGGTGGCGGTAATGCGACCGGCATCAATGCCGAAGTCACTGACGAGCACACCCTTAACAGCATCAGCACGATCCTGCGACAGTTTGTCGTTGGAGGCTTTCTTGCCGCTGGAGTCAGTGTGACCCTGAATTTCCACGCTGGTGGATGGGTACTGCTTCAGCAGTGCAGCAACCTTCTCTGCTTCAGCCTTGTACTCATCCTTCACCACCGCCTTACCGGAATCGAAGTTAATCTTCAGTTCCTGGCTAATGGTTTCGGTCAGGATCTTGTCACAACCGTTCGTGTCGACAACCACACCGGCAGCAGTGCTTGGGCACTTGTCGAGGTAGTTAGGTACGCCATCAGCATCGTCATCCAGCGGGCAGCCCATGCCGTCAACCTGTACGCCGGCTGGAGTGCTTGAGCACTTGTCGGCAGAGTCAGGTACGCCATCACCGTCAGTATCAATCGGAGCCACTGCTACTGGAGCAGCTTGCTCTTCTACCGGAGCCTGTTCTGGCTCGGGCTGCTGAACGGGCTCAGACTGCTGAACAACAGCGGCGGCAACAGCACCAGGTGAGAATTCGAGGCCAAGCATAGCCACGGCATCATTCAGGTCTTCATCACTATTGAAGACTTCACGGGCTTCCATGCGCAGGGCAACTTTGTCGTTGAAGCGATAGAAGGCACCGAGACCGGCATTGACGATGGTGTCCTGAGCGGAAGTACCGGGAGTCTTGATGCGACCCTGTCCTGCACCCAGCAGCACATACGGCGAGAACTTACTTTCAGCATTGAAGGCGTAGTAACCGTCAACGCTCAGGCGATCACCACGAATGTTGAGACCATTGAAGCCGGCGACAACGGGAGTGTTTTCAGTTTTGGTTTCGGTGCGGGCAACATGAGCTTCCAAGCCAAAAGCTGGAGTGAAACGATAACCCAGCGAGAGGCCGTAACCTTCTTTGCCTTTAATGTCGGGGGTGACGCCGCCAGCAGAGAGCTTTTCAACTGTCTGATTGTCGAAATGGCGGTAGGTAGCAAACGGTGTGAAGGTCACTTCAGCGAGAGCGCTGCCAGCGATCGGAGTCAGTAGCAGGGCAAGAGCGAGTGTGTTGAGCTTCATGGTGGGGGGTCCTCCCAAGGTTTCAGAGCAATCCAGACAAGTTTAGTCACAAATTCGCCTTGCGCCAATCAAATGAATCAAAGTGAGGAGGTGTGACGTATCTGGATAAGGGTAAGTCGCCGGCGAAATTAGAGCCCTTGGGGCGGAGGGTCAAGCATCATTTTGTGGCAGAGCCGTAAAAAGAGGTTGAGTTATAAGTCAGTGTCCGATTGGGTACACTTGTCAGTCTAGGAGAGGTGCCATGACTGATTTCATCCAGCGATTCCACTTTAGCGATAGCCCAGTAAGGGGCGAAGTTGTGCAGCTGGCCGACACTCTAGTGGCCATCGTAGGGCGCCATACCTATCCTGCGCGCGTACAGGCCCTGCTGGGTGAGGCAGTGGCGGCAGCGGTATTGTTGGCGTCGACGCTTAAGTTTGAAGGCTCGCTAATCCTGCAGGTGCGCGGTGATGGCCCACTGGAGACCTTGATGGTGGAGTGTAATAACCATCTTGAGGTTCGGGCAGTTGCTCAAGTGGCAGAGGGTTGGAGCGATCAATTTGCCGATATGTCTTTATCGGCACTGTTTGGCAATGGCCAGCTGGCTATCACGATTGATCCGGAGAAGGGCGAGCGCTATCAGGGCATTGTGCCGCTAGGCGAGTCATCGCTGGCGGCCTGCTTGGAGTATTATTTTACGCAATCCGAGCAGTTGCCAACGCGGCTGTGGCTGGTGGCCGGTGATGACACGGCCGCCGGGATGTTGCTGCAAGTGTTGCCGGGCCATGACGATAGTGAGGATGAGGATATCTGGCCGCGCCTGCAGCAGTTGACGGATACGGTGAAGGCGGATGAGTTACTGGACTTGCCCGTTAATGAGCTGCTCTATCGTCTTTATCATGACGAGCAGGTGGAGCTGCATGAGGTCAACGATGTTTGTTTTCGCTGCAATTGCTCCCGCGAGCGTACTGAGAGCGTGCTTGTTTCGCTGGGCGAAGCCGAGCTTAATGACATTCTGGCCGAGCAGGGGTCCATTGATATTACCTGTCAGTTCTGCAATCAGGCGTACAGCTTTGACGCCATCGACGTGGCACAGATGTTGCGGGGCGGTATAAGCGAGCCTGGGCGTTTGCATTGAAATTATTGATGACATGAAAAAGCCGGCAGTTGCCGGCTTTTTCATGTCTATGGCCCCTCCTCAGGCCCGCCCTGGCCGTCGGTTGGTGGGCAAGGTAATAGTCACCTCGAGGCCACCGTCTGAATGATTGCGGATATCCAGCTTGCCGTTATGCATACGAACGATGCGCGCCACGATAGCCAGGCCAAGGCCTGAGCCCTGGCTTGTGCGCGCCGACTGTCCGCGCACAAAAGGCTGCAGCAGGTTAGGTAGGTCAGCTTCGTCGATGCCGGGGCCATGATCGCGTACCGTCATGACCACTGTTTTATCGCCGGCCGTCGTGTGGATGTGGACGGGCGATCCGCCATAGCGCAGGGCATTACTGATTAGGTTATCCAGCATGCGCTTTAGCGACAGGCGTTTCATGAAAATATTCGGCACTTGGCCTGGGGTAAAATCGATGGTTCCCTGCGATGAAAGTTGCGCAACCATTTCGGAGATCAGCAGGTCCAGACAGGCTTCTTCTACTTCTTCATCTGATCCGTCGCGCATATAGGCAATAAACTGGTCGATGATGGCATCCATGTCCTGGATATCCAGCACCATGCCTTCGGCCATGTCTTTTTCTTTCATCATTTCTGCCGTCAGGCGTAAACGTGTCAGGGGTGTGCGCAAATCATGTGAAATACCCGCCAGCATAAAGGCGCGGTCTTTGGCGTCCTGCTGGATCTGTGTGGTCATCTGATTAAAGGCACGATTCACCGCACGGATTTCCAGCGGACCGCTCTGTGTGGGCAGCATGGTGGAGTGCTGCCCTTTGCCGATACGCAATGCCGCCAATTGCAGTCGCTTAAGGGGTCGATTGAGCTGCCGCACCAACACCACAATGGCGATCAGGGACAGTAACGGCACGCCGATCAGCCAGGCGATGATGATCCAGGGGTTGTACTGGCCGAAAAACAGCAAGGGCTCACGCACCCATACTTCCTGCATGGACGGGACGTGAATCCAGAACACCGGCTCTGGCTTGAACTTAAAATAAACCAAAACAGGCTCGCCCAGTTCGCGGCTCAGCTGGCGTTCGATGATGGTAGTGAATATCTCAACAAAGGGCTTGTCGATAACCTTGGGAAAGTCCTCTTCGTCGCGCACCACCTCAATGCCGGTGGCCTTGTTAACGCGATCGTGTATTGCGAGGGCCACAGGATCGGTAGGCGCATTTTTCTCTGCCTCACGCAGCAAGTCGATATGCACAGCCGAGTAATGGGCGTGTTGGCGCAGTTCCGGGAGATAGAGGTTGGTCCAGAAGAATGCGATCGACAGGTATTGACTGATGACGACCACGCTACCGACGAGCAGAGTGGTGCGCCAGACAGTGGAGCGTGGCTTAAGACGATTGAGTAATTTGTTAAAACGGATCACGTTAAGACTCGGTCAGTAAAAAGAATTAGGCCGCGCCATCGGGCACGAACACATAGCCTACGCCCCAAACGGTCTGCAGGTAGCGCGGCTTGGATTGATTGTCTTCCAGCAGTCGGCGCAAGCGAGAAACTTGCACGTCGATCGAGCGTTCCATCGCACCCCACTCACGGCCTCGCGCCAGATTCATCAGCTTGTCGCGGGTGAGTGGCTCACGAGGGTGCTGTACAAGGGCCTTGAGCACGGCAAATTCCCCCGTGGTCAGTGGCACATTTTCTTTGCCAGCCCGCATTAACTGGCGGGTAGACAGATCAAGCTGCCAAGGGCCAAAGCTCACTACCTCACCCTGCTGTGTAGGCGCCCCCGGCAGCTCCCGTTGCTGGCGGCGAAGAACAGCCTTGATACGGGCCAGCAGTTCCTGCGGGTTAAAGGGCTTGGGCAGATAGTCATCGGCGCCGGCTTCAAGGCCGGAGATGCGGTCGGCATCTGCCCCCTTGGCGGTCAGCATGATGATGGGAATATTGTTGTTCTCGCGGCGTAAGCGCCGGCAGATTGCCAGGCCGTCCTCGCCGGGCAGCATGAAGTCCAGCACGATAAGGGCAAAGAGCTCACGAGAGAGCATCTTGTCCATTTGTACGGCTTCTGGCGCCACTCTGACGGTATAGCCTTGCTCTTCGAGAAAGCGCTGCAGCAAGTTGCGCAGGCGCACATCGTCATCCACTACCAGTATGCGCGATTGCGCGAGGCTGGCGTCATGCGGGGTATCCGTTATCTGTTCTGGCGTTTCCATCTGGCTCTGCACATCGGGACCGGAAGACGCATGGTAGCAGCCTTGGCGGGGTTTGCGATGGTTGGGCTGGCCTGACTCGTAACGGGTTCTGTGCCGGCCTGTAGTCTGGCGATTTCCGCGCAGGGCTAGAGCAGGCTACGGATTAGGCCGATGACAGTA
This sequence comes from Moraxellaceae bacterium UBA2031, assembly GCA_002333145.1. Classification (GTDB taxonomy): domain Bacteria; phylum Pseudomonadota; class Gammaproteobacteria; order Pseudomonadales; family Moraxellaceae; genus UBA2031. The sequence goes on along the minus strand of DDBN01000074.1, from coordinate 13,160 downwards.
CAGGCGGCAATCAGCCGGATCACGTTGACCTCGAAGCGCAATAGGGCCACGAGGGAGGCCACGATCAGTAGCAGGGCTGGGATATCCGTTCCGCTGGCCTGCACACCGGCGGGCCAGACTACATGGCTGGCAAAGAACAGTGCCAGATTGAGGATGACCCCGACCACGGCGGCCGTGATGGCGGTGAGCGGGGCGGTCAGGCGCAGGTTGTTGTGCGTGGCTTCTACCAGTGGGCCACCAATCAGGATGAACAGGAAGGAGGGCAGGAAAGTAAAGAAGGTGGCCACGCAGGCCCCGGCCACGGCCATGAGGGGGTCAACCGACCACCCCGCCACAAAACCAACAAAGGCCACGATCATGATGAGCGGGCCAGGGGTGGTTTCGCCCAGCGCGAGGCCATCCATCATCTGGCCGGCCGTGAGCCAGCCGTATTGCATGACGGCAGCCTGATAGAGGTAGGGCAGCACGGCATATGCACCACCAAAGGTGAGCAGNNCAGCACGACAATGCCCAGTCCGAGGCCGACGACCAGATGCCGCAGCAGTCCTGTATGGGTGTGGCGGGCATGCGCGGGGGCGGGGGTGTCGTCGTCGATCAGGGCGGCGGCATGCGGGGCACTCTTGCCGGCATGGTCGCCACCGGCAGTAAAGATGCCGGGGCGCATACGGCCACCGAGGGCACCAATGCCGGCAGCGGCCAGCACGATGCCCGGGAATGGCAGGTGCAGGAAAGTCAGGCAGGCAAAGGACAGGCCAGCGATGGCCCACAGCCAGCCGTTTTTCAAGCTGCGCTTGCCGATGCGCCAGGCAGCGGCCAGCACGATGGCCACTACGGCTGGCTTGATGCCCCAGAGGATGGCGGTAATGGCGGGCAAATGGCCGAAGACGAGATAGACCCAGGCCAGTCCGGCGATGATGATGAGAGAAGGCAGTACAAACAGGGCTCCAGCCGTGATTCCGCCCCGGGTGCCATGCATCAGCCAGCCAATATAGGTGGCCAGTTGCTGGGCCTCGGGGCCGGGCAGCACCATGCAGTAGTTGAGGGCGTGCAGGAAGCGTTTCTCGGAGATCCAGCGGCGGCGCTCCACCAGTTCGGTATGCATGAGAGCGATCTGGCCGGCGGGTCCGCCAAAGCTGATCCAGCCAAGCCTCCACCAGAATTTCAAGGCTTCACGGAAGGAGACGGTGGCGGGTGCTTCGGTAGGCGAGGTCATTTAGCGATCGGGTGGCGATGACAATTACCTATTAAAACACGTTCACATGAACCCACCATGACCGGACGATGAAGACAAGTCTGCCCAGCACGGGAAAGCGGCTTTAAGATGGCGGACTTTTGTTGCCGCTGTTTCAGGATTTCTTCATGTCGGATCGCTCAGTCAAGATTGCCCAAACCATTGCCACGGAGATCAATGCCCGCCTTGCTCAGGTGGTGTCAGCCGTGGAATTGCTGGATGGAGGTGCCACCGTGCCCTTTATCGCCCGTTACCGTAAGGAAATTACGGGAGGGCTGGATGACACGCAGCTGCGTGATCTAGAGGAGCGTTTGGCTTACTTGCGCGAGATGGAGGATCGCCGCGATGCCATCCTTAAAAGCATTGAGGAGCAAGGCAAGCTCACGCCGGAGCTCAAGGGTCAGCTGCTGGATGCGGACACCAAGGCGCGTCTGGAAGATTTGTACCTGCCCTATAAGCCACGTCGTGTGACCAAGGGCATGCTGGCGCGCGAAGCGGGTATCGAGCCGTTGGCCGACATGCTGCTTGCCGACCCAACACGGGTACCGGAAACCGAGGCGCAGGCCTTTATTAATGTCGAGAAGAGCTACGGCGATACGAAGGCCGTGCTGGATGGCGCTAAACACATCCTGATGGAGCGCTTTGCGGAGAATGCCGATTTGCTGGCGCGGCTGCGTTCTTTTCTCACTGAAAACAGTGAAGTGGCCGCGAAAGTAGTGCCGGGTAAGGAAAATGAAGGTGCCAAGTTCCGCGATTATTTTGAGCATCATGAGCCGCTGAAATCGGTGCCATCCCACCGTGCGCTGGCCATGTTTCGTGGCCGTAACGAAGGCTTTTTAACGTTGGCCCTGGAAATTCCGAATCAGGAAGAAGGTCTGCCGCATCCGGCTGAGGGAATGATTGCTGCCCATGCGGGCATCAAGAATGAAAAGCGCGCAGCGGATACGTGGTTGGCGGAAGTGGTGCGTTGGACGTGGCGAGTAAAACTGCTGACGCATTTGGAGACAGATCTGCTTGGTGAAATCAAAGGCAGTGCCGAAGAAGAAGCCATCAAAGTGTTTGCCGATAA
>DDBN01000074.1:0-10768 GCA_002333145.1 Moraxellaceae bacterium UBA2031 | reverse complement strand
GCCTCGGTGTATTCGGCGTCGGCGCTGGCGGCGGCGGAATTTCCTGATCTGGATGTGTCTTATCGTGGTGGCGTATCGATTGCCCGTCGCTTGCAAGATCCGTTGGCAGAGCTGGTAAAAATTGATCCCAAATCGATTGGTGTTGGCCAGTATCAGCATGACGTAAATCAGGTAAAGCTAGCGCGCTCGCTGGATGCCGTGGTGGAAGACTGTGTAAACGCCGTCGGTGTGGATGTGAATATGGCATCGGCCGCACTGCTGGCCCGTATTGCCGGCCTTAACAGCACGATTGCGCAAAACATCGTCAGTTACCGTGACAGCAACGGTGCGTTCACCTCACGTGAGGCGCTGAAAAAAGTCCCACGCCTTGGCGACAAAACCTTTGAGCAGGCGGCTGGCTTTTTGCGCATCATGAATGGTGAGAATCCGCTGGACGCCAGTACGGTGCACCCAGAGTCGTATCCGATCGTGCAGAAGATTGCTGCACAGTCGACCAAAGATATTCGCGAGTTGCTAGGGGATGCGAAATTTCTTAAGGCAGTGAATGCCGCAGAGTTTGTTGATGAAAAATTCGGTCTGCCCACTATTACCGATATTCTAAAAGAACTGGAAAAGCCCGGTCGTGATCCGCGTCCTGAATTTAAGGCTGCAACCTTTCAGGACGGCGTTACCGAAATTAGGGATCTCAAGCCAGGAATGATCCTTGAGGGTGTAGTGACCAACGTTGCCAATTTTGGCGCCTTCGTAGACATCGGTGTGCATCAGGACGGGCTGGTGCATATTTCTGCGCTTTCTACAAAGTTTGTTAAGGATCCGCGTGAAGTTGTGCGTGCGGGGGATATTGTTAAGGTGAAAGTGCTAGAAGTAGATGTGCCGCGTGCGCGTATTGCGCTGACCATGCGGATGGAAGACGAAGTCATGCCGGCCAAAAAGCCAGGCGAGGGAGGCGCGCGCCCGGGCCGTAGCGATCAGGTGACCAGCAAGCGCAGCTTTGGTGAGGCACCCGCTGCCAAGGTCGGCGGCTTGGGTAGCTTGTTGATGAAGGCAGGCGTGAAGAAATAAATACCCACACGCTATAAAAAGAAAAAGGGCTGCCGCGATAACGTCAGCCCTTTTTTATGCGGCGGATTTATTTTAGCCCGACATGCCATCGATGCGAGGTTCTAACAGCATGCGTGCGTAGTAAAACAGGTACAGGCCAAAGGCGAGAATCCACAGTGCGCCAGATAACCACAGTAGCCATGAAGAGGCGCCAGTCGACATCATGACACGGCTAAGGGCGCTAGCATTGAGTGCAATAAATGCAACACTCATGGCCGCCGGGGGCTGTAACGGCCGGCCGGTGTGACCAAGCGTAACACGAGCGATCATGGCCAGAATGAGGCCGCCCATGGCACCGATAGTGAGGGCATGCAGCGGCAGGCTGAGTGAATCGATGATGCCTAGGTGCCACAGTGCCATCCCGAGCGGGGCCAGTGCTAGCCACAGGAAGGCAAGGTGCAGTGACCACAACAGGGGCACGCCCCAGATGCCCCGGTCTTGCCAGCGCGCCATCCGGATCAGTGTGCTGATACCCATCACGGCAAAGACAATGGCCATCCAAGGGGATGGCGTTAGTGACAGGCCTGCTGCAGTCAGCACGGCAGCCAGTACGGCACTGCCCATGGCCACACGATCAAGTGCAGGGATTGCCGGTGCCTGCGTTTTGCGCATTAAGCCGCGCTGAGTGAAAAAAGGAATCACGCGACCCCCAATCAACCCCATCATGGCGGCGACCAACCAGAGGCCAGCGTGCACGCCTTGGCGCTGAAGTTCATCGTCGCCCTGCACTAACCCCGCCAGCGTTACACTATTGGCGGCGGTCATGAGCAATAGCAGTATGGGCACTGGATAATTGCGTATTTGTTTTACGCTGAAGATTTGGCGACCGACAACGATGGCAGCCAGTGGCAGGAAGGCGACATCGACCGGTACTAGCAGCCAGAGAGGAGCACCCAGAAGCCATGCCAGACGACCTGCTAGCCAGATGCCCGCCAGAACAGCCAGCGGTCGGCCAGTGAGCCCTGGGGTGGCGGTCCAGTTCTGCACGGCAGTGAGCAGAAAGCCTGCCACGATGGCGGCGGCAAAGCCGAACATCATTTCATGGCGATGCCAAGCCAGCATGCCGCCAGCAGGTTGCCAGTGCAGCACTCCGCCGAGAAAAGCCAGCCAGAGCAGGATGGCCAGAGTAGCGAAGCCGGCGCCTCCCAGAAAAAAGGGGCGGAAGCCCAGGCGCCAGAGCGGGAACAACGTACGGGTATTTTCAGTTATCTTCATCATGCCAGTAAGGATACATGAAACATGCCAGCTGTATAATTAAAACCAATCAAGGACTTACGGTGAGTAAGGTTTTTTAAACCATGTATATTTAAGGTTCAAAGTACCATCAACGGGTAATATAAACCTTATCTTGCGAGTGGTATTTTTGCTAGGCTCGCGCGCCTTCAGGGAGACTTAGAATGAAACACAAAGCCCATATCCTGCGTGATGAAGGTTCGCGCTTCAGTCGCCATCTCGGTATTCGCTATATAAGCGTGGAAAATGGCAGTTGTATCGCTGAAATCGACATGACCGACTTCCTTCAGAATGTGGTGGGCGGCTTTCATGGGGGAGCAGCATTTGCTCTGATTGACTGTGCGATGGGGGCCGCCATCTATTCTTTGCTTGAGATCGACGAGTTGGCCGCCACGTTGGAGGCGAAGACGAACTACATTCGCCCCGTGCGTGAGGGGCTTATTCGCTGTACAGCAAAGGTGATCCATCGCGGGCGCCGTACGGCAGTATTGGATGCGGAAGTTGTTTCAGGGGGTAAACTGGTCGCTAAGGCGAGTGGTACGTTCGCCATCTGGAAGAGTGAGGCCCCCGCCGCCAGTTAATATGCTGTCCTCTTGTGTCCGGGCATAACGCCCCTATTATTGCCTGCCCCTGATGTGAGGAACTGCCTGTGGATGCCGTGCTTGCCCGTGAACTGGAGTGGCTGTCCCCTAAGGCAATCGTGCTGGCCGGTATGCGCCGAGGCCTGGAAAAAGAATCGTTGCGCGTGCAGCCGGATGGTCATCTAGCGAAGACGCCTCATGCGTCAGCTTTCGGCTCGGCGCTGATGCACCCGTATATCACTACGGATTACTCCGAGTCCTTGCTGGAACTCATTACCCCGGCCACCGGATCGATTGCCGAAACGCTTGGCTTTCTCGATGACTTGCACCGGTTTATTTATGCGCATCTGGGTGACGAAGAGCTATGGGTTAACTCCATGCCGTGCATCTTGGGCGATGATGACAGCATTCCGCTCGCGCAGTATGGCAGTTCTAATATTGGCCGGATGAAAACGCTTTACCGTCGCGGGCTTGGGGTTCGCTACGGTCGTCGTATGCAGACGATTGCCGGGATTCATTACAACCTCTCATTTCCAGATTCTTTTTGGCGAGCTTGGCAAGAACAGTGCGGCGATACACAGGCATTGGCCGACTTTCGTTCGGAAAAATATTTTGCGCTGGTGCGTAATTTTCAGCGCCAGAGTTGGCTGCTGTTGTACATGCTTGGCGCTAGCCCGGCAGTGTGTGGTTCTTTTCTGCAGGGTCGTGAGCACGGCTTGGATTCCTGTGGTCACGGAACACTCTACCTGCCGCAGGCCACCTCTTTGCGGATGAGTTCGCTGGGGTATCAGAACTCGGTACAGTCAGACCTCAAGGTGTCCTATAGCGGTTTGAATGAGTATGTGCGTGATCTGTCACATGCCATTCGTACGCCTTGCGCGCCGTTTGAAAAAATCGGGCTCAAGGATGGATCTGGTGAGTATCAGCAGATCAGCACCAATATTCTGCAGATTGAGAACGAGTATTACGGGCTGGTGCGACCCAAGCGCACGACGGGGCGAGGAGAGCGGCCAACTACCGCACTGTCACGGCGTGGCGTGGAGTATGTCGAGCTGCGCTGTGTTGATTTGAATCCGTTCAACCCCATTGGGATTGATGACAGCAGTGCGCACTTTTTGGAAGTGTTTGCCTTGCATTGCCTGCTGAGTGAGAGCCTGCCATTTACCGATGCTGAATATGCTGCGTTGCCGATCAACCAGCAGCAGGTGGTTGAGCGGGGGCGTGATCCCGCGCTGCGCATTGATGTACAAGGAGAGTCCCGTCTGTTTGTCGAGCAAGCAGAGCGCCTGTTAGCCGATCTGCAGGCGTTGGCGCCAGTGCTGGACGATGCCCATGGTACGACTGCGTATACGCAAGCGATTGCTCACGAAGCCCGCAAGCTGCACGACCCAGAACTGACCTATTCAGCGACAATCGTGCGTGAATTAAAAGAAAATAATTGCTCATTCTTTGAGTTTGCTCAGCGCACAGGCCATGCGCACGGTGAGCACTTTCGTGACCGCCCCCTGCTGGGGGAGCGTGCCGAGGAGCTTGCTGTAGCAGCAACAGTATCGCATCGTGAGCAGGCGGCAATTGAAGCCGCTGATACGTCATCATTTGCGGAATTTTTGGCGGACTGGTTTCGCGATTAAGCATGGCCTGTTACCAAAGCCTGCTTGTTTTTCTGTTGCTGAGGTCACTAGTCTCGCGGCAGTAATATGGAGTACGACATGCCTTTTATCCCTTCGCCTCGCCTGACTAATCTTGGTATTTTGCTGCTGACCATTGCGGCTATGGGCTTTGCCCTCTGGCTGCAGTATTACCAGCAACTGGAGCCGTGCCCGCTATGTATCTTTCAGCGCATGGCCATGATGGCGACTAGCGCGGTGGTGCTGCTGGCTTTTTTGCATGGCCCGGCCCGTGTTGGTCGGCGGGTATATGCCGGATTCACGCTTTTAACATCGTTGGCGGGTGTGGCAGTGGCCGGGCGCCATGTCTGGTTGCAGAATTTGCCACCGGATCAAGTGCCGTCTTGCGGCCCTGGCTTGGATTACTGGCTGGATACTTTTCCCTTGTTCGAGGTGATTGGCAAGGTGCTGCGCGGCTCGGGCGAGTGTGCCGCGATAGAGGGTGCCTTCATGGGCATCACGCTGCCAGGCTGGACGCTGGTGGTATTTGTCGGCTTGGCAGCGCTTGCCGTCTGGCAGTTGTTACGTAGGGACTAAGGGCCCTTGCTTGCAGTCAACGGGTGACGGGCATAGGCTGATCAGTCTTGTGAAGTTTGCCAAGGAGGCTGTCATGCTTAACCCGTCTGCCGGACCTGAAGACCATCACCACCGTGTCGAAATGCTAGTGCGACGCTGGCTTGACGAGCGCCAGTCACTCATTGTCCAGATGTTGGGGCTGGGTGAGGATGCTCGCTCCCCCTCAGAATCAGCCCCCGTCATTGAGCGTGTTCAAGCCTTCTGCGAAGTGCTGATGGACTATGTGTCAGCCGGTTATTTCGAGGTGTATGACGAATTGCTGGCGGAGGGTGAGGCGCAAGGGCGCAAAATACTGGCAGAAGGTCAGGCCTTGCTGCAGAGGCTCCAGTCCTCGCTAGATGCCATTATCCATTTTAATGACTTGCATGATGATCCTGAGGATTCCGATGTGCTGGGTGGCTTGCCACACGAGCTGTCGCAACTGGGACTGACGCTGGAAGAGCGATTCCAGATTGAGGATCGCATGATCGCCTTGTTGCATGCGCCGGCACCTGTTGTACCTGCCTGACAATTTAGACAGTGCTGATATAAATGCGGGCAAATCGGTGCCCGAAATGAAAAAGCCGGCCTGATGGCCGGCTTTTTCGTGGGCGTTACAGCTTACTTTTTCTTTTTGCTCTTGGTGTCTGTGCCTGCTGCGGGTGCATCACTTACAGGCTTTTCAATGCCCAGTAATTCAACTTCAAATACCAGTGCAGAATTGGGGCCGATCGGGCCTACACCTTGCTCTCCATAGGCCAGTTCTGGTGGCAGCGCGAAGCGAAATTTGGAGCCGACCTTCATGAGCTGCAGGCCTTCTGTCCAGCCCGGAATAACTTGGTTCAGCTGGAAGGTTGTTGGTTCGCCACGCTCAACAGAGCTGTCGAAAACACTGCCATTAACCAACGTGCCGTGATAGTGCACCTTCACCATGTCGCTGGCTTTGGGTGTGGCACCTGTTCCCTGTGTCATCACTTCGTATTGCAGGCCGCTGCTGGTCGTTTTTACGCCCGGCTTTTTGCTGTTTTCGGCTAGGAAGGCAGCCGACTTCGCCTTGTTCTCGGTTGCGGCCCGATTGGCCTTTTCGGCGGCTTCTAGCTGCAGGCGATTACGGAAAGCTTCCAGCGTGGATTTCATTTCGTCTTCGCTGAGCTTTGGCTCTTTCTTGGCAAATGCGTCACGGAAGCCAGATACATAGGAATCAATGTCCAGCTTGTCGATATGCTGGGCATGGCTCATGCCGCTGAGAAAGCCAATGCTATAGGCTGCTTTGGCATCATCGTTGGCAAGGACAGAGGTAGCGACTTTTTTGTCGGCAGCCAATGCAGGAACGGACAGGCTGGCCAGCAGGGCGGCAGCGATCAGGGTGCGCTTCATGTGTTCTCCTTATGGATATTCAGCCGTTTGATTTGCCGGCCATAAAACCCGATCGAGCATACTGTGCAGCCTCGATATTGGCTATGTGGATTTGCGTGGTGCATTTGTGACAGGCATCGCGATAGTCATGACAAAAACATTGCGAGCACAACTACAGGCCATCAGTACGCCGAAAATTTGATCCAGATTAAGGGGGCGTGTCTGTCTGTGCTCGCTTTTCAGCGTTACATCGTATATTTTTCGCACAATGAACCTCTGCCTGTCAGGCCGATGTCCAATGGCCACGATGACGGCCTGACCGACAGAGGTTCTTGCGCCGACCCGTCGCGTTAATCACATGAGGATGTGCCCATGGCTTCTGCCAAGAAAAAGCCCGCTGCAAAACCTGCCGCCTCGACGGTGGATAAACTCAAGAAGGACCTGGAGAAGCAAGTGAACGATTTACAGGAACACTTCCAGAAGGTTGTCGAAAAGACCCAGAAGGAAGCGGAAAAATACATTGAGTCCGCTCGCAAGCTCGTTGAAAAGGCAGAGTCCAACTACAAGGATCTGCAAAAGAAGATCGAGCAGCAGATCGCTAAGGCTGACAAAGATGCTATCAAGGCCGTAAAGGAAAGTGCCAGCAAGGCACAGACTGAAGCCAAGACTGCGCTCAATGCCGCCAAGAAAGATTTTGAGCAGGCTAAGTCAGCTATTCAGGGTTTGCAGAAGCAGAGCCAGCTCAAGGCTTATGTACAGAGCAAGCTGAAGCCGGCCACAAAAAAAGCGGCTGCTAAGGCCCCGGCCAAGGCCGCTGCCAAGCCGGCCGCTAAGGCTGCTCCAAAAGCTGCTGCCGCCAAGGCTCCAGCAAAGCCAGCGGCTGCTAAGCCAGCAGCAAAGCCAGCCCCCAAGGCAGCTCCTAAAGCCCCAACAAAGCCCGCTGCAGCCCCTAAGCCAGTTAAGGTGAAGTCGTTGGACAAGCCTGCTGCCAAGGCTAAGGCGTCCAAGGCCAAGGCATCAGAGCGCACCGTACTGACGCCAGACGCTGAGTAATCCGTCTGAGCTATGAAAACGGGCCTACGGGCCCGTTTTTCATTTCAGCGATGAATGCCACGGGTTGCCCCGCAAGCTGATAGAATCCGCGCCCATGATTATTGCCTCCCAACTTGCCGTTCTTCGCAACGGCCGCGAACTCTATCGCGACGCTTCTTTTGCACTTCATCCTGGCTGGAAAGTCGGTCTGACCGGCGCCAATGGCGCTGGCAAATCCACTTTCTTTAACCTTTTGCTGGGAGAGATGACCCCCGATGCCGGCCGCCTAGAGCGCCCCACCGTTTGGACGGTGGCGCACATGGCGCAAGAAGTCAGTGCGCTGGAAATGAGCGCGCTGGATTATGTGCTGGATGGTGACACCGAGTTACGCCAGATTGAGCGCGACCTGCTGCTAGCGGAAAACGAGGAGCGCTACGAGGATCTGGCTAACCTGTATCAGCGCTATGAGGAGATCGGAGGCTATACCGCGCCGTCGCGGGCCGCGCGCCTGTTGGCAGGCCTTGGTTTTTCGGATGAGGAGCAGCAGAAGAACGTTGCGGATTTTTCTGGCGGCTGGCGTATGCGCATCAATCTGGCACAGACACTCATGTGTCGCTCGGACTTGCTCTTGCTGGATGAGCCGACCAATCACCTCGACCTCGATGCCATCCTCTGGTTGGAAGACTGGCTGCGTGCCTATACCGGCACGCTGATCATGGTGTCTCACGATCGTGACTTCCTTGATAACGTGGTTGAGCACATTCTCCATGTAGAGCAGACCGGTATTACGCACTACCGTGGTAACTACTCGACCTTTGAGCGTACCCGTGCCGAGCGTCTGGCGCAGCAGCAGCAACAGTTTGAAAAGCAGCAGGCGGATGTGGCGCATCTGACCAAGTATATTGACCGCTTCCGTGCACAAGCCACCAAGGCGCGCCAGGCACAGAGCCGTATCAAAGCGCTGGAGCGCATGACCCTGATTGCTCCTGCGCATGTGGATTCGCAGTTTAGTTTTCGCTTTCGGGAGCCGGAACGCTTGGCCAGCCCGCTTATCCGTATGGATGACATCAATGCAGGCTATGGTGAGCGCACGGTGATTGCGGGCGTTAATTTTTCACTGACCCCTGATACGCGTCTGGGACTGCTTGGCCCGAACGGTGCCGGTAAGTCAACGCTGATTAAAACGCTGGTGGGTGAAATTGCGGCGCAGCAGGGTGAGCGTACGGTTTCAGACCACACCCGTATTGGTTATTTTGCGCAGCATCAGGTTGATCATCTGGATCTGAAGGCTTCGCCGCTGCTGCAGCTGTCACGTATTGCCGGGCGCACCGATGAGCTAACGCTGCGCAAGTTTCTTGGTAGCTTCGGCTTTGCTGGCGATCGCATTGATACGTCGTGCGAGAATTTTTCTGGCGGCGAGAAGGCGCGCCTGGCGCTGGCGTTAATTGTTTGGCAACGCCCGAATGTGCTGCTGCTCGATGAACCTACCAACCACCTTGATTTGGAAATGCGTCATGCGTTGACGCTGGCCATTCAGGAGTATCAGGGTGCTTTGGTGATCGTGTCGCATGAGCGTCATTTGCTGAAAGCGTGTTGTGATGACTTCTTGCTGGTGGCAGATGGCGAGGCACGTAACTTCGAGGGTGATCTCGACGATTATGCGCAATGGCTGCGTGACTGGCGCTCCGCGCAAGATAAGAAGAGAGAAGGGGCCAAGCCGGCAAAGAAGGCGGCGGCTCTGAAGGTTGAAGCGGTACCACTGCCAGTAAAGCAAACAGGGACCACGCGGGATCAGCAAAAAGCGCTAGCCAAGCTGGAGAATCAGTTGGCCGCTGTGCAGGATCGTTTAACTGAGCTGAATGGTCTGTTGGGAGATGCTGCGCTCTACGAGCCCGCCCAAAAAGATGACTTGGCCCGGCATTTGGCTGAAAAACAGGTGCTGGACGCAGAAATGGCTGCGCTAGAGATAAAATGGCTGGAATTGAGCGAGGCTACAAATTCGTAACTTGACCTGTTACGGCATTGGGCTAGTCTCGAGGGTAACGGATGTTGTGGCATCTCGCCGTTACCTCATTTGCGGTTAACTCAAGGAGCACTACATGAATCTGAATAAGGCACTCGATAAAGCCTATGAAAGTAAGTCACTGAAAGAGCTGGCCGATGCACCGGTCGATGCCCTCGCTGGCGTGAGCGAGAATGATGCAAAATTGCTGAAGGAAGCCTTTAACGTAAAGACAGTGCGCGACTTGGCCAACCTTAAATACGTAAAGTGGGCTCAAGCGATTGTCACGCTGGCTGACACTGAGCAGTAATGCCGTCATTACTTTCCAATAAAAAACCGGCCACAAGTGCCGGTTTTTTATTGGGTGAAAATCAGGGGCGCGTCGCGACTTCCAGCGAGGTAAGAAAGCGCAGTGCTTGTTCTTGTGAGTCTCCGCACATCTCTCTGTTTGGTTGCAGACTTGAGCACACGGCAGGGCGTTCAGGGAGGCCAAAAATGAGGCAGCGGCCATTGTCATCCAGTTGCACGCACGGCACGCCAGCAGGCTTACCGTTGGGCATTCCGGGCAGGGGTGAGGAAATGGATGGGGCGATGCAGCAGGCAGCACAGCCTGAACGACAGTTCATTAATACAAATAAGTACCGGTAGCGGCGGCAATAAGGTCATTGCTGTCATTGCGCAGTTCCATGCGCGTGACGAGTACTTTCTTTCCGACGCGCAGCAGGGTAGCGGTGGCTTCAAAGTGCAGGCCACGCCCGGGGGCAAGGTAGTCAACACGCATGTCGATAGTGCCCAGTCGCGTCAGTCGCAGATAGCGCTCCTCGCGCGGAACACCATCCTCTTTCATGCGCGGGTAAATGGCGACTAACCCCATCATGCCGCCAACCATATCCAGTGCAGTAGCAATCACGCCACCATGCAGGATTTGTTTGATGGTGTTGCCAACCAGCTCAGGCTTCATGTCGAATCGTGCCGTCACAACGTCGGTGCTGGCATGTGTTAGTTCGAGGCCAATTACCCGTACGAAAGGCGTGTTATCGAAGGCTGATTTGAGGCGATCGAGCAGCAGCTGACCTTTTTCTTCAGGGGTCATCTCGGTGCGTGGTGCAGTGGTGGTATCGCTCTGGCTCATCAGGAGGTCCTTGCCGTGGTCGGGTCGCAGCGTAGCAGGCTGTTCTGTCGGCAGGCAATTATAGGAGCGACAGAGCAGCGGGTCATGGTGGAGAAGGGGAGGACTTGTC
>DDBN01000057.1 GCA_002333145.1 Moraxellaceae bacterium UBA2031 | reverse complement strand
TTTTTCTTCTTCGGACTTCATACCGTCCTTGAAGCCCTTGAAGAAGCCACCCAAATCTTTACCAGCGTTCTTTAGCTTGCCGGTACCAAAGACCAGAACCACGATGACCAGCAACAGGATAATGTGGGGGAGGGAAATTCCGGACAGCATGGTGATTACTCCGCAGAGGTAGGGGTTGATGAGTCGCGAGAGGCCTTTTCGGTATGTCCAGAGACATTGAATCGACGGCCCAGTTCTTCAATGATGCGCTCAGGGGGCACATTAAAATGACTCAGCATGACCAGCGTATGAAACCACAGGTCAGCGGTTTCATAAACCAGATCATTGGTATCGCCGCTAGTGGCGGCATCTTTGGCCGCAATCAGGGTTTCCGTGCACTCTTCGCCCACCTTCTCCAGAATCTTGTTCAGACCCTTGTGATAAAGGCTGGCGACATAAGAGGACTCAGGAGAGGCCTGCTTGCGCGCTTCGAGTACCTTGGCCAGTTCGGCCAATACATCAGTGTTATTCATGGTGGTAAATCATTTCCGGGTCCTTGAGTACGGCATCTACCGATACCCACTGACCATTCTCGAATCGGCGGTAGAAGCATGACGCTCGACCAGTGTGGCAGGCAATCCCGCCAAGTTGTTCTACCTGAAGAATGATGACATCGCTATCACAGTCCAGACGAAGCTCATGTAGCTTCTGAATATGGCCGGATTCTTCGCCTTTGCGCCACAGCTTGCGACGGCTACGTGACCAGTAAATGCCACGGCCTTCCTGTACGGTTAGCTCCAGTGCCTCCCGGTTCATCCAGGCCACCATCAGCACCCGCCCGGTACGGTAGTCTTGCGCAATAGCCGGGACCAATCCCTGCTCATCCCACCGAATATCGTCAAGCCAGCTCATGCGTATTCTTCATTAAAGCATTGATGCCAAAGCATACCTTATTCCTGTCAGGTAAGAGCATCAGAATAGGCGCTGGCTCAGGTCACCGTGTTATACGCCACAGTATGAAAATGCCCGTAATGAATGCTCCAATGACAGCGTTACTGCCTGAGAGCTGGGCAACCATTGCCATGCCTGCTGCAATACCTGCTAGCGCTATAAAATCCTGCCGCCGGGCAGTACGCAGTTCCTGCCGCAAGCTGCCAATTTCACGCAACTGCCGATCCTGCCATTGGCCACTCTGACGCATTTGTGTCAGGGCATCCAGAATCAGGTCGGGCATGTCAGGCATGCCGGTCAGTATTGCAGGCGCTTGCTCTCCTAGGCGTTTCATAAGCGCTGCTGGCCCCACGCGCTCCTTCAGCCACCGCGTTAGCAGCGGCTTGCCCAGCGTCCAGATGTCCAGTGCCGGATAAAGGCTGCGGCCCAATCCTTCGACATGCACCAGTGTCTTGATCAGCAGCACCAGCTGTACCGGGATTTCCAGGTGGTGTTCACGGGCCATATCGAGGATGGCCAGTAAGGTTGGGCCAAACTGAATCTGGTCGATTGGCTTTTCCAGTATAGGGGCAATGATGCGTGCGACTTCGCTGGTGAGCTGGTTCAAATTGGCCCCCGGAGGTAACCAACCCGCACGGTGAGCCACGCGGATGATTTCGCTGTAATCACGGGAAAACAACGCCAGTGCTAAACGTGCCACGGTTAGCTGGTCTTCACGGGAGAGCTGACCAACGATGGCAATGTCGAGTGCAATATAGCGAGGGTTGGTCGGGTTGGTCGTTTCTACAAAGACATTGCCGGGGTGCATGTCGGCGTGAAAAAAATTGTGATCCAGCAACTGCCTGAAAAAGATGGCAAAGCCTTTCTCGGCAAGCTGCTGCCGGCTGATGTTTAAGCGAGCAAACGAAGCTTGATCATCAATCGGCACACCGTAAATACGTTCGGCCACCATGATATTCGTAGTGCACCAGGCATCGTGCACTTCCGGCACATACAGCATGTCGGAGTTCAGAAAGTTTTGGCGCATCTGCCGTGTATTGGCTGCTTCGCGGATCAGATCCGTTTCATCCAGCAGGGTCTGTTCGTAGTCACGGGCAATACGATGTGGATGAAACTGGGCAAGCTGAGGAATACGTGCTTCCAGCCATGCGGTCAGGTCGCGCAGCAGGGCCATGTCTTGACGAATTTGTGCGGCCACTCCCGGCCGCAGAATCTTCACCACGACCTCGCGACCGTCAGGCAGCGCGGCGGTATGTACTTGTGCAATCGATGCAGCGGCTAAAGGTTTTTCATCGAAGCGTGAGAACTTTTCGCTGAGAGGCGCACGTAACTCTGCCTCCACAATGGCCATGGCGATACGGGAAGGAAAGGGAGGTACTTGGTCCTGTAGTTTGACCAGTTCATCCAGAATGTTTGCAGGCAGCAGATCACGGCGCGTGGCGAGTAGCTGTCCCAGTTTGATAAACAGCGGCCCCAGTTCCTCGAATGCCTCACGCAGACGGGCAGGATGATGGGCGCGGCTCCCTGCCAGCCACCATGCAGGATGCAGGCGTAATAACAGCAGGAGCATCGTGCCGCGTAAGCCGGGCGGGGGCGGTAATAAGGTATCCAGACGATACCGGGCAATCACGGTCCAGATGGCCAGCAGGCGAGGCAGGTGAGTCAGCATTAGGTGGGTTCGCTTGTATCGAGTTTGCTCACGCGTTTTTTCAGACGATCCAGACGTGCTTCCACACGATCAGCATCTGCACGCAAGTCTTGGTTGTCGCTCAAGTATTCATCCACTTCCCAGCGTACCGGCACAATTTCTTTTTCTTCTTGCAGGTATTCACCGGTATTGCGCAGGAAAACATCTGTTGTGCGCTTGGCAAAGCTGAACAGGCTTTTAAGTCCACGTGAAACCGGGTGAGAGAACGTATCGCCCACTACGCGGGAAAGGCCTGCTTCCCAGTCGATATCAAGATCCCGTGACAGAGCATGCAATTCTTGAACAAGAATGACATCGCCGTGAACTTTTACGGGCCCGCCAATAAAGTGTGCGTCTTTACTCAGCGCCATTTTGAGCAGCTCAATACTGGGCGCTTCAACGGTGGCATGCGGGTGACGATCGCCCTCGGTGCGCAGATGAATGCCGTCACTTTCCAGCCAGACAAATAATCCGAGTGCGGGTGTGCGTGTTTCTACATAAATACGTTTGCCGGCATAGGCTTTCAGTCGCTGCGCGGTGGCAGGGTCGAGCGAAAGGGCCTGACGGATCAGGCTTTCCATGGCCTTGAGTGCAAGTACTTGCGGCAATGAACTCACAGCTTGAATCCACGGTGCAGGGCGACAATGCCGCCGGTGAGGTTTTGGTAATCCGTCCGTTCAAAGCCGGCGCTGTCCATCATGCCCTTCAACGTTTCCTGATTAGGGTGCATGCGAATTGATTCAGCCAGATAGCGATAGCTTTCAGAATCTTGCGTGATGATCTTGCCCAGTGCCGGCAGCACGCTAAACGAGTAAGCATCGTAAACTTTGGACAGTGGTTCGATCACTGGCTTTGAGAATTCCAGTACCAGTAAGCGACCACCCGGCTTCAGGACGCGGTACATAGAGGCCAGCGCTTTATCTTTGTCCGTGACATTGCGCAGGCCAAAGGAAATGGTGAGCAAGTCGAAAGTGTTGTCTGCAAACGGCAGGCACTCTGCGTTTGCTTGAACAAACTCCAGATTTTGCGAGAGGCCGGTATCGATCAGGCGATCGCGCCCAACGCCAAGCATGGAGGCATTGATATCAGAAAGAATCACCTTGCCGGTTGGGCCAACACGCTTACTGAATGCCTTGGCCAGATCGCCGGTGCCGCCGGCAATGTCCAGTACCTGCTGTCCGGGACGTACCCCTGCCATTTCAATCGTGTAGCGTTTCCAGAGGCGGTGTACGCCAAAGGACATCAGGTCGTTCATGATGTCGTAGCGGTCGGCTACGGAATGAAAGACATCGGCGACTTTTTTCGCCTTTTCGGTTGCCGCTACCGTCTGGTAACCGAAGTGCGTGGTGCCGCCGGACGTTGCCGGTGGCACAGGAGAGGTAGGCTTCTGGTCAGACATGATGGCGTCGTCAGCAAGGGAGCCGACATTGTCGGTTGCCCCTGCCGTAGGTGCAAGCCGGAAAAGCCGATGGATTGCGCTAAATCAGGGATTGAACGGATCGGATTTGCCAGAGCAGATGGCATCCACGATGGCGCGTTCTTTGCCGATGAAGCGGTTAAGAAAGTCTTGGGCAGAGCCCATGGGGCGCATCACATCAAAGCCACGGCCAAGGAAGTCATAGAGGCCACCCAGGCCGGCCATTTGTGCCGGGCGATGGGCAATCTTGAAGGTGGCATAGATCACTCGTGAACGAACATAGCGGTCGAGTCCGCCCCCCAGCTCGTTTAGCAGCTCGAGTTGGCGAAGGCGGGCATTCTGATGATCGCAGAGACGATAAGCCTCAATGAGGCCGGCCTCGGTAATCTTGGTGTGGCCCAGTGTTTCAAACAGGGCGGTGGTAAGTGCCTCGTCGAGCTCACCGGTGATGGCGTTCAACTCCAGTGCCACCGCGGATGTGCGCATGACGGAGTCGGGAAGCAGGCGAGTGGCAATGGGCAGGGCGCGCTCTACTTCGCGAGCCAACTCTGTCAGGTCAAGACCACCGTAAAGGTCGCTGAGAAAGAACTGGGTGACAGCACGGTAACGGTCGTCTTGCAGCAGGTCAGCATGGGTACGGCTTAAACGGCCCGCCAGCCACTTTTGCACGGAAATAAAGCGTTCCTGGAACTCAGCATCGTGATGGCAGCGCCACGCACGGTAGCGTCCCAGCTCGTAGCGCATCTGGTCAGCAAGAGTCTTGATGTCATCGCGTCGCAGCGGCTGGCCTTCCGGGGTATGGACTAGTTCAGGGGCCTGAGAGCCGGTGCTGGCAGCGTTCATCGGGAACTCCGTATGCATTAACTAATTGATCTATATAGAAAAATCTTCCATTTCTCTGAAGATTTCATTCGCGACGGTAATTATTGGGCGAATTGTACTGTGCCGCCCATGGATTGGGCAGCACCGTCACAAAAGAAGTATGACCGTTCAGCGGACGGACTTTAGGGCTGGAAGGTTTGGACGGGCTTGCCTGGGTCAATAGGCTCAGTGGATGCAACTGCCGCCTGATACACCGCCCAGAGATGGTCATGCTCCTGACAAAGACGGTGCAGCGTCTCCCAGCTGTACAAGCCAGTATTGTGCCCATCTGAGAACACCAGCCGAACGGCATAGTTACCGATGGGCTCGATAGCCGTAATAGCCACCTCTTGCTTGTGCAAGGGCAGTACACCACCACGCCCGTCATGGTCCTGTACTTCGGCAGAGGGTGAGTGCACACGCAGGAACTCGGCACTCAATGTGTGGGTGCCGTCATCCCAAGTCAGTACCAACTCACGCTCGGCGCGGCGGTAGCGTAGCTCGCTCGGTTGCATGTATCAGTCCGCTTAAAGAATGAATCGGCTCAGGTCTTCGTCCTGTACCAGTGCGCCCAGATGCTGCTCTACGTCAGCCGCAGTGAGTGTCAGTACGTTATCCTGTTGTTTTGCGGCCAAATCACCCGCGTTGAAGGAAATATCCTCTAATAGCTTTTCCAGCACGGTGTGCAAGCGGCGGGCGCCGATGTTTTCGGTGCGCTCGTTCACCTGCCATGCAATTTCAGCCAAGCGCTTGATGCAGTCGGGACTAAAGGTGATTTGCAGGCCTTCGGCAGCCAGCAGTGCTTGATATTGCTGGGTCAGAGAGAAATGTGGTTCGGTAAGAATGCATTCAAAATCTGCAGGAGACAAAGGCTCAAGCTCGACACGAATCGGCAGGCGCCCTTGTAATTCCGGGATTAAGTCTGAAGGACGGGCCAGATGAAAAGCACCAGAGGCAATGAACAAAATGTGATCCGTTTTGATCATGCCATATTTAGTATTAACGGTGCAGCCTTCAATCAACGGCAACAGGTCGCGCTGTACGCCTTCGCGTGATACATCGCCACCGCTATGCGCATCACCACGGCGACAGACTTTGTCGATCTCGTCGAGAAACACAATGCCATTTTGCTCAACAGCTTCCAGTGCCTTGCTCTTGATTTCTTCTTCATTAAGCAACTTGCTGGCTTCGTCTTCTTGTAGGCGCTTAACCGCTTCTTTTACTTTTACACGTTGGGTTTGGCGTTTGCCCTGACCCATATTGGCAAAGAGGCTCTGTAACTGGTTGCTCATGTCCTCCATGCCGGGCGGGGCCATGATGTTTACGCCCACAGATGCTTGTGGCAGGTCGATCTCTATTTCGCGATCATCCAGATCACCTTCACGCAGTTTTTTGCGGAAAATTTGGCGAGTGTGACTGTCTGTCGATGTTGCATCGCCAACGCGGGCGGGTGGCAGCAATGCATCGAGAATACGCTCTTCAGCCGCTTCAAAGGCACGATGCTCTACTTTGAGCATTTCCTGCTCGCGAGTCATCTTGATGGCCATGTCGGCAAGATCACGAATGATGGTTTCTACATCGCGGCCAACATAGCCGACTTCGGTAAACTTGGTTGCTTCTACTTTAATAAAAGGCGCATTGGCCAAGCGGGCAAGTCGACGGGCAATTTCCGTTTTGCCCACGCCAGTAGGACCGATCATTAGAATATTTTTAGGTGAAACTTCATTACGTTGTGCTTCTGGTAATTGCATACGGCGCCAGCGGGTACGGAGTGCCAACGCGACGGCACGTTTGGCTGCGGCTTGGCCGACGATGTGACGATCCAATTCATGAACGATTTCACGCGGGGTCATCTGGCTCATGCCGTGTCTCCATTTTTTGCAGGCTCGGCTGCCAGTGTTTCAATGACAAAGTTATGATTGGTGAAAACACAAATATCGCCAGCAATCGTCAGTGATTTTTCCACGATGGTGCGGGCATCCAGATCAGTGTTTTCCACCAAAGCACGAGCGGCGGCCATGGCATAATTGCCGCCAGAACCGATGGCGAGCACGCCTTCTTCTGGCTCCAGAACATCACCTGTTCCGGTAATAATCAGTGAAGTCGTTTTGTCTGCTACCACCAGCATTGCCTCAAGCCGACGTAGTGTGCGATCCGTACGCCAGTCTTTGGCCAGTTCGACAGCAGAGCGCAGCAGGTGGCCGCCATGCTTTTGCAGTTTGGCTTCGAAATAGTCGAACAGGGTGAAGGCATCAGCAGTGCCACCAGCGAATCCGGCAATGACCTGATTATGGTAAAGGTGGCGGACTTTGCGGGCCTTACCCTTCATGACGGTGTTGCCAAGGGAAACCTGGCCGTCACCGCCGAGCGCGACGAGATTGCCACGGCGGACGGATACAATGGTGGTCACGTTGACCTCTGTGTGAGCGATGGATCGTTCACACTACATGGAGGCAACTGGAGGTAATTCAAGCAGGGTTTTCAGCCCTACTTGATGATCATCGTATCGACGCCGTTGGCTTTTAGGCTGCCACGGGCAGCAGCAAGAGCCTCCTTTCCCTTAAGCGGGCCTACGACGACGCGATACCAGTCGTCTCCGGGCTTTACGCTAACCTTAAGCGTATGCACCGGCAGTCCCAACAGCAGGACTTCGGCACGACGGCGATCAGCTTCTTTTTCGCTACGAAACGACCCTGCCTGTAGAGAGTAAGGCGTGCGATCACCTTGTTCTGCCGGCTTTACCTTTGTGGCGGCCTGGCTAGCCGCTTCGGTGGTCTTTTTGTTCGGCAGAATTTCCTGATTGGGGAGCAAGGTATAGAAATCAAAACGCGGCTCTTCCCCCGCGCCGTTAGCGGCGCTGGGGGGGGTGTTCGCCGCGGGCTTGGCAGTCAGTGTTACTTGCTTCTCTTCTATCGGTGCAATTGGCTTGTCCTTGCCAGCAGCGGGTTCGGCTCGGCCATTCCACAGATGAATCAGAAAGGCCACAAACAGACCAAACATCAAGCCGACCAAAAGCACTAGCCAAGATGGTGCTCCGGATTTTTTCGAAGTCTTTCTTGGGGCCGGATTGCGGCTAGCCCCCTGCGCTTTCTTGCGGACCGGTTTAGCGGGAGTTTTTGCGCGTGCCATGGTTTTACATTTTCTCCGGGGCAGACACCCCGAGCAAATTCAGACCGTTGGCGATTACCTGTTTCACGGCCAGCGCCAAGGTCAGGCGAGCATTACGAACACGGGCATCGTCGACAAGAACCTTGTTGCCGTTGTACCAAGCATGAAAGTCTTGTGCGAGATCGCGTAGCGCATAGCTGAGCAGATGTGGCGCACGATTACGGGCAGCATTAGCCACCATGTCTGGCCATGAAGAAAGACGCTTCAACAGGTCGTCAACATTGCTCTCTGGCAGTTCAGCCAGCGCAGCAAGCCCTTCTTCAAGATTGTGCACTAAGCCGCGCTCAGCCAGTTCGCGGAACATGCTGGCAACACGTGCGTGGGCATACTGGAGGTAGTACACCGGGTTATCGGCACTTTGCGAGCGCGCAAGGTCGATATCAAATTCCAGATGCTGTTCGGGTGAACGGGTGAGATAGAAAAAGCGTGTGGCATCGTTGCCGGCTTCTTCAATTAGCTGCGATAGCGTAACGAAATTACCGGAGCGTTTACCCATGCGCCCAGACGACAGCGTAACGAACTGAATAAGTGCAACGTGGAACTTATCACCCTGCCCGGTAAGCGCTTCGATGGCGGCACGCACGCGAGCAATATAGCCGTGGTGATCTGCGCCCCAAACATCAATCAGCGAATCAAAGCCACGATCCAGCTTGTTGAGGTGATAGGCCACATCAGCAGCAAAATACGTGTGCAGCCCATTGTCGCGTACCAGAACACGATCTTTCTCGTCACCCAACTTTGATGTTGCCAACCAAGTGGCACCATCTTTCAGATAAACATGGCCGCGCTCACTTAACAATGTAATCGCTTTTGCGATAGCACCACTTTCGGCCAGTGTGCGCTCAGAGAACCACTGATCAAATTGCACATTGAAGGTATCGAGCGTGGCACGAATGCTGTCGAGCTGAGTATTCAGACCAAAGTCCTGCATCGTGCGATAGGCTTCCTCGCCTAGCAGCAGTTGCACACGCTTAATGATAGCGTCGAGGTAATCCTCTTTTTGCATTTTGATGTCGTCGCCATCACCTTCCGGATCGTCCGGCAAGCCATCGACAACATCAAAGAATTCATTGAAATACTTGCGACCCGCGTGAGCGAGCAGAGCTTCACCACAAACTCGTACATAGTCAGCGGGATACGCACGGGATGGAATGCGTACCGTTTCACCGCAGGCTTCGAGGTAGCGAAGGTACACAGAAACAGCAAGCACATCAGCCTGACGGCCAGCATCATTAATGTAGTACTCGCGATGCACGTTGAAGCCTGTAGCAGAAAGAATAGTGGCCAGTGCCGAGCCATAAGCCGCGCCACGGCCATGGCCCACATGCATAGGGCCGGTTGGATTGGCCGACACATATTCCAGCAGTACTTTTTCACCATTGCCAATATTGGGCGAAGCAAAAGCCTTTACGTCATCCAGCACTTGGCGCACAACCGCAAAGCGGCTATCGGCTGACAGGAAAAAGTTGATAAAGCCGGGTCCGGCAATCTCGACGTTGCTGACCACCGCGCTAGCAGGCAGGGCAGCAACGATCTGCTCAGCGACATCACGCGGCTTTTTGCCGGCCGCCTTTGCGGACATCAACGCAATATTGCAGGCCCAGTCACCATGGGATGGGTCGCGGGTGCGCTCGAACTGCAGATCAGGGCTGAAATCAGCCGGCAGAGTGCCGTTGGCCTTAAGGGTAGCAAGGGCATGCGAGAGCAGGGTTTCGAGCTGAGCTTTCATACGGCAACCGGAACAACAGAAATTCGAAGGCGCGATTGTAGCGAAGCTCGGCCAGAAACCCTATCGGCTTAAGACAGATCCTGTGGGTCTATATCAACTGACCAGCGCACCTTACGGGCATTGGGAAGCGTATTCACCAGCGGGATCAGTGCGGAAACCAGTTCGCGGAGCGGGGCACGCTCTGCAGACTGGAGCAATAAATGTGCCCGGAAGCGGCCGGCACGACGCTCCATCGGCGCGGGTACAGGGCCCCAGCGTTGTACCTCGGGGTGCCCCAGCGATTCAGCGGCATCAATAACCGACTGCAGAAAAGCGGAAGGCAGCTCGGCCTGAGTGGCTTCGGCGCGAAATAGCACCAGACGGCCATAGGGAGGGAAGGACAATAGCTGGCGCTCACTCAGCGCGCGCTCAGCAAAGGCCGAATACCCTTGGGTGATCAGTTCGTGCAGGAGAGGATGTTCCGGCTGGTGGGTTTGCAGTAGCACCAACCCGGGTCTTTCGGCCCGTCCGGCCCGTCCGGCTACTTGCAGTATTAATTGGGCAGTGTGCTCGGCCGCACGAAAATCAGCCCCGAACAGGCCGCCATCCATGTCCAGTAGCGCCACTAGCGTTACGCGGGGGAAGTGGTGGCCCTTCGCCAGCATCTGAGTGCCGACAAGAATGGCGGCTTCACTGCCATGAATGGCGTTGGTGATGTTACTCAAGGCATCCTTACGGCGAGTGCTGTCGCGGTCGATGCGGAACAGTGGCACGGATGGAAAGCGTGCACGTAACAAGTCCTCCACGCGCTCCGTTCCCAGACCTACTGGCCGCAGGTCAACCGATCCACAAGAGGGGCAGGCGCGGGGCGGTGCGCCTTCAGCGCCACAATGATGACAGTGCAAGCGTACTGGATTGCGGTGCAGGGTAGGTCGGGCATCACAACGCCGGCATTTCGCATGCCATCCGCAGTCATGGCAGAGCAATACCGGCGCATAGCCACGCCGGTTAAGAAAGACGAGAACCTGCTCGCCTTTTTGCAGAGTGGTCGCCATGGCCTTGAGCAGGCTGTCGGTAAAGCCTTCTCGGGTGGGCTGATGGCGCAGGTCAATCAGTTTAAAGTCGGGCTCACGGGCATTCGCCGCCCGTTCTTTTAGTCGCAATAGCGCGTAACGCTCGGCCTTGGCATTGGCCAGTGATTCCAGTGCCGGGGTGGCCGAGCCCAGCACAATAGGGATGCCTTCCAGTTGAGCACGACGCACGGCTAAGTCGCGAGCGTGATAACGAAACCCTTCGTGCTGCTTGAAGGAAAGGTCGTGCTCTTCATCAACGATAAGCAAGCCAGGGCGTGCCAGTGGGGTGAATACGGCTGAGCGAGTGCCAATCACGATGCCCGCACGACCCGACCGTGCCGCACGCCAAGCGTCCATGCGCTCGCGTTCGTTACGCGCGGAGTGCAACACGGCAATCTCCGTCTGAAAGCGGGCTTTGAAGCGCGTCACTATTTGCGGAGTGAGCCCTATTTCCGGTACCAAAACCAGCGCCTGTTCACCCCGCGCCAGAGTGGCCGCAATGGCTTGCAGGTAGACCTCGGTTTTCCCCGATCCGGTCACACCAAACAGAAGGAAGGGTTTGAACACACCAAGATTATTATTTATTGCGGAAACAGCCGCCTGTTGCTCCGCATTGAGCGTCAAGGGAGGCTCTTTCAAAAGGGCAGAGGCTTTTTCCTGTGCAGGAGGTGTCAGTGTGACAGGCTCTGCCAATCCCTTCTTTTCGAGGGCCAGTAGTGTAGGCCGTTCAACCCCCAGGCTGGCCAGCAATGGCGGGATAATGCCATCGGGATAGGCGCGCAAGGTGGTCAGTGCGGCGACTTGTTTTGGGGCTCGTTTAATGGTGCCGTCGAGGGGATACAGTTGCCCCAGTCGCGTGGCCACCCAGCGGGTTTCACCTGGCGCTGCCAGTGGCTCGCCCTGACGTAACAAAATGGGCAAAGCAGTATCGAAGACTTCACCCACAGGGTGCTGATAGTAGTCGGCCGCCCAGCGCAACAAACGAAATAGGCTGTCCGGCAGCACCGGTTCGTTATCCAAGGCCTCCTCAGCGGGCCGCAGCCGGCTTTCATCAATAGACGCGTGCTCCGTAATGGCCAGCACAATTCCGGTGAGGGTTTGTTTGCCGAATGGCACCCGAACGCGTGCCCCCACGGGAGGCGGCGGGTCCATTTTCGCGGGAAGGATGTAGTCAAACGTCTGGCGCAGCGGTGACGGCAGGGCCAGTTGCAGGTAACGCCTTGTCATGGCGCTTAGCTTATCAGGTTGCGGTTCAGGCGGGATGTCCTGTTCCCGGTCGTGCCATGCCGCCTCGGGTGGCAACTTCATGCATATAAGTTAGCGATTGCCCGATCATCTCGGCGCGCTGTATCCAGCCGGTGGCCAAGTCGGTTGGGAGTTCGTTGTTGATCACCTCACGGAAAAGCGCTAACCAATCCACCAGCAGCTCTGGGGTGAAGCCTGCCTCATTGTGTTTGCGGGCAACGGCGTAGGGGTAGTCTAGATAGCGTTTACCGCCCAGCGTAACCCACCAAAAATGGGTCAGTATTTCCTCATGTACAGGCCAGTCGTGCACGATGGCAAACGGTCCTTGCAGCGTCGGATGAGCCTGAATACGCTCATAGAACACGTTGACGATCCTAGCGACCCGTTCACGGCCGATATTTTCAGCAATATCCAGCATGAGAGAATGTCCTGCATTGCGGGTGTAACCCCGACTATAGGGCAGAGGGGTTAATCAGGCATTTTACCTGCCACTGCGCCCCCGAGCGAATTCTGACCTTATAAGGTTAGTTATAGTGTGTATGGATTCGTGCGCATGCTCCTGATAGTATTCGCGCCCTTGTTGCGCTTAGCTCAGACGAAGCGACTGTCTGGGTGGGCCAAAAGAGAGTGTGTCTGTCGTTCCTGCTACTGATTATCTGACGCAGGGGGGCGACGACTCATTAACCATTCTCTGGAGATTAAAAAATGAAAGTTGGCATTCACCCCGAATACACCGAAATCACCGCTACCTGCTCATGCGGTAACGTGATCAAGACCCGCTCCACCATGGGTAAGAACATTCACCTTGATGTTTGCGGCGCCTGCCACCCGTTCTACACAGGCACCCAGAAGGTTTTGGATACTGGTGGTCGTATCGACAAGTTCAAGCAGCGCTTCGGTGCTCGCAGCTTCAAGAAGGCTTAATCCTTCCCGAAGCAATAAAAAAGCCCGGTATCTACCGGGCTTTTTTACGTCTGGTATTTGCTTAAAAGAGATCTTCCGGAGCCGCTTGAGGCTCTGTGGTCTCCGATTCAGGCCCGCGAATCGGTGCGGCGGGCACTTTTTCTACTTGCAGCCAGTCGGTATAGCCATCGGGATCATCATCCGAAGTGCGTTGGCCGGTGCTCATTTTTACGCGAACAGGCACCAGTCCCATTGGCAGGCCAGGATGATATTCGGGTACGCCGGATAGTGCGGGGCCCATAAAGCCATTCCACAACGGCAAGGCGGCATAGCCACCATACTCCATGCGGCCCAAGGTCTTGGGCTGATCAAAGCCCACCCAGGTGATTGCCACTATTTTGCCGCCAAAACCTGCAAACCAAGCATCTTTGGCATCATTGGTGGTGCCGGTTTTGCCAGCAAGATCGCCTCGGCCTAGGCTCAGCGCCGCGCGCCCTGTGCCGCGTGCAACCACATCCCTCAGAATAGATTGGATTTGCCATGCCGCACGGGCACTCATGATGCGAGAGGCAACCGGGTAGTCCGGCACAAAAGGCATGGCGGGTGGAGGGGGCTCTGTCACCGTAATGGCGTCCCCTTCTCCGGTAATTTCAGTGGCAACTGGCTCGGGTACGGGTTCGTTGGCGGGCAGGTTTTCACACTCACGGCACACTCTTTCCGGAGTGGACTGGAACAGTACATTGCCCTTGTTGTCTTTGACCTTTGCGATGAAGTACGGCGTGACATGGAAGCCACCATTGGCAAAAGCCGCATAGGCTGCTGCCATTTGTACTGGCAAAACTTCTGCGGAGCCCAATGCGAGGGTCAGGTTGCGCTGCATGCGATCCCGCGGAAAGCCGAAGCGCATCATGTAGCTGCGCGCATTGTCGATGCCAACTGACTGTAGCAGGCGGATCGATACCAAATTGCGAGACTGATATAGCGCCCGACGCAGGCGAATCGGGCCATAAAATTGGCCGTCTGAATTGCTGGGACGCCATGCATTACTGCCTTCGCCAAAGCTTAACGGTGAGTCATTGACCAGGCTAGCTGGGGTATAGCCGCGTTCCAATGCCAGTGAGTAGATGAAAGGTTTTAACGTAGAGCCGGCCTGCCGCCAGCCTTGCAATGAGCGGTTGAACTTGCTTTCAGTGAAGTCAAAGCCACCCACAACTGCTTCAATCGCACCGGTGTCCTGGTTCAGCGCAACCAACTGTCCCTGAACGGAAGGCACTTGTACTAACTCCCAAGCACCGCTGGCATTGAGTCGCACACGAACAATGTCATCCACAGCCAATATATCGGCTGCTTTTTTTGGCAGAGGACCAACTTGATTGACGCTGATATAAGGGCGAGCCCAGCGCATGGCCTCCCAGTCCAGCTCTAATTCAGTGCCATTCTTGAATACGGCGGTAGCTGACTTTTCTTTAATTGCAGTGATTCGTGCCGCTTGAAGTCCGCCAACCGGATAGCGGAAGGCCAGCTGATCTTCTCCATGGGCCTCCGCACCACGCCAGCCATGGCGACGATCATAGGCCAGCAGTCCGTTAATAACCGCTTGTGAGGCCGCATTCTGACGCACCGATGTGACCGTGGTGTAAACCTTGTAGCCTGAGCTATAAATACTCTCTCCAAAGCGGTCTACCAGTGCCTCTCGTGCCATTTCCGCCAGCCAAGGAGCGTTTACCTCGGCAAAGGTGGCGCGAAAGTTGAGGCCGACAGGTGCTTTTATAGCTAAGTCGTATTGATCCTGCTTTATGTAGCCGAGCTCTAGCATACGTCCCAAAATCCAGTCGCGGCGAATCATGGCGCGCTTGGGGTTATTGACCGGATTGTATTTTGATGGTGCTTTGGGCAGGCCGGCAATCATGGCAAGCTCGGCAAGCGTTAATTCATTGATGTTCTTGTTGTAATAAACTTTCGCCGCCGCACCGATACCATAGGCGCGATGACCCAGGAAAATCTTGTTGACGTACAGTGCCATGATTTCCTGCTTAGTCAGCAAGTCCTCGATATCCTTGGCCAGCAGCAGTTCTGTGAACTTGCGACTAAAGGTACGTTCTTGGGTTAGAAAGTAGTTTTTAGCAACCTGCATGGTGATGGTGGAGCCACCAGATTGAATGCCCCCCGTGCGCAAAATATCGACAAACGCACGTGCCAGCCCTTTATAGTTAATGCCTTCGTGCTCAAAGAAACGGTCGTCCTCTGCGGCAAGGATAGCTTTTATATAGAGAGGGGGGATCTGCTCGTAAGTCAGGGGCATGGTGTGCTTTTCACCGAACTCGGCAATCAGTAAGCCATCTCGAGAAAGGACCTGCAGTGGGGTTTCGAACCGTATTTCTTTGAGTTGATCTGTGTCCGGGAGCTGGGGGACAAGATAGAGATACAGGCCGGCCAGAATGAGGAGCAAACCACAAAATGGAAAAGCCAAAATGACGATAATACGCTCATACCAGCTGGCTTTCTTAAGCTTTATCATTGTATATCAACAACTTATGTGTATTTTTGAGGATTTTGCCCTGCTGCCGGGCCATTATAAGCGAAAGCGACGCTTGTACAGCAATTGCGCTCATGCTAAGACTAGTATTTAATGTAGTTGTATATGAATGTGCCGTAAGTGCACATTTTCCATAGAAAAAATAAAAGGGAATCCCATCGTGCTGCCCTTCCTTCGGAAAACAAACTCGGCATTGCTCGGACTGGACATTAGTTCCACCTCCGTCAAGTTGCTGGAGCTGAGCCGGCAAGGTGACCGCTATCGTGTGGAATCATACGGAGTTGAGCCTTTACCGCAAAATGCGGTGGTCGAAAAAAATATCAACGATGTCGAAGGCGTCGGTGAGGCTATCAAAAAGCTGATAGCCCGCACCAAGCCTCAGGCCAAGCTAGCTGCTGTCGCAGTAGCAGGTTCGGCCGTCATTACTAAAAACATCGAAATGGATGCTGGGCTAACTGATGATGAGCGTGAATCTCAGATTCGCCTTGAAGCAGATCAGTACATTCCGTATCCGATGGAAGAAGTCAGTATTGACTTTGAAGTCGTTGAACCGCTCGAAAATAATCCAGCGCGGGTAACAGTGCTGCTGGCAGCGTCCCGTAACGAGAATGTTGAGTTACGCGTAGATGCACTCGAGATTGGCGGTTTGGTTGCCAAAATTGTTGATGTGGAAGCCTATGCCATGGAGCGGGCGTTCAGCCTGATTGGTGACTCTATCTCCAGTGGTCCAGAAGGTACAGTAGCCATCATTGATGTTGGTGCCACGATGACCACACTGAATGTGGTGAATGATGGCAAGATTATTTATACCCGCGAGCAGCTTTTTGGCGGCAAGCAACTGACCGAAGAGATTCAACGCCGTTACGGGTTATCTTTTGAAGAGGCCGGCATGGCCAAAAAGCAGGGCGGTTTGCCGGACGATTATGAGCCGGAAGTGTTGCGCCCCTTCATGGATGCGGTTGTCCAGCAGGTCACCCGTTCCTTGCAGTTTTTCTTCGCAGGCAGTGCGTACAATGATGTTGATCATATTGTGCTAGCAGGCGGTACCGCCTCCATCGAGGGGCTGGCTGGAATAATTCAAGAAAAATTGGGGACTCCTGTTTCTGTCGCCAATCCCTTCATGAATATGTCCCTGTCGCCGAAGGTCAATGCGGCTGCAATTGGCAACGACGCTCCGTCGCTGATGATTGCCTGTGGCCTCGCGCTGAGGAGTTTTGACTGATGGCAAAGATCAACCTACTCCCCTGGCGCCAAGAACTGCGTAAGCAGCGGCAGCAGGAATTTGTAGCAATCGTACTCGCAGTGGCTGTTCTCGCTGTGGGTATTGTGTTGTTTACGCACATGGCATTGTCCAAGCAGGTGAGCGATCAGCTGGAGCGTAACAGCTACATCAAGGCGGAAATTGCTACGCTGGATACGCAAATTAAAGAAATTGACGAGTTGCAGAAGCGCCGTGATGAGCTGCTGTCACGTATGAGGGTTATCCAGGATCTTCAGGGGCACCGCCCAGTGATTGTGCGTGTATTCGACGAGTTCGTTCGCGCCATGCCTGACGGAGTTTATTTCCGTACGATTGAGCGCAAAGAGAACATGTTTAGCATTGTGGGTGTGGCCGAAAGTGCTAATCAGGTGTCCAACCTGATGCGTAATCTGGAAGCGTCCCAGTGGTTCAAAAGCCCGGTACTCTCCAAGGTGGCTGCAGAGGCATCAAAGGATGCCTCTGTGAGTGGCAAGCCAGGCGCCACAGCAGTCAAGGGAGCTGCTGCACAGGCGGCCAATACATTCGCTCTGACAGTAATGCTTGATGCCCCTGAGTCTGCAATCGATGCAGAAGAGAAAAAAGATAAGACTGCTCCAGCAAGCGGTGGGGGGGCAACAAAATGAAAGGCACGAATGACTCGAAGAGTTTTGATCTGCAGGAGTTGATGAATACGCTCAACACCTTGGATCCCCAGAATGTCGGCTCATGGCCCATGCCGGTCAAGGCAGTGATTTATCTGTTGGTATTCATCGCGGTGTTGGTCTTAGGGTATATGCTCGATTTGTCGGGTATACGCGACAATCTCACAACAGGAGAATCCGAACAGCAAACTCTCCTCGGGGAGTTTGAGGCCAAGGTATTCAAGGCTCAGAACCTTGAAGTATATAAATCGCAGTTGAAGGATATGGAAGACTCGTTTGGTGCTCTTCTACGTCAGCTGCCTCAGGATACCGAAGTGCCTGGCTTGCTTGAGGATATTACTCACACGGGCTTGGGCAGTGGCCTTGAGTTTGAAGCGATTGATCTTGGCAGTGAAACGGCAAAAGACTTCTATGCGGAACAGCCGATCAATATCAAGGTGACGGGTGACTACCACGCCTTTGGTGCTTTTGTGAGTGGCGTTTCTGCATTGCCGCGCATCGTAACGCTTCATGATTTTACGATTGTGCCTAAACAAAGTACTGGTGGACGCGCTGATGATGGTGGCGCCCCTGTACTCACTATGTCGATTCTGGCCAAGACCTATCGTTACAATGATAAGAGTGGTGTGGGAGCCAAGCCTACGACAGACAAGAGTGCGCCAGACGGAGGTGCAAAGTGAAACTGCTTCGCATGATTATAGTTGCAGCAGTGGCTATTCCTGCGCTGACAGCGTGCTCGGCTAGCTTCGAAGATGTGCGTGCTCAGATGGATGCTATTCGGCAGAAGCCGAGAGGTACTGTTGAGCCGCCCCCTGAATTCACGCCGATGCCAACATTTACATACGCCGCTCACCAGTTGCGCAGCCCTTTTGCTCCACCTATCAGCGCTGAGCAACTGCTCATGAGCTCGGGTAAGAAGGTTGAGCCTGATTTGACTCGCCCCGCTGAATACCTAGAGCGCTTTAGTCTTGAGGCGTTGCGTTTCCGTGGAGCCATGCAGCGACCAGGCGGTCCTCTTTTCGCCTTGATCGAGGATGGTGATGGAGGAGTGCAGCGAGTCAAGGTAGGAAGCTATCTGGGCAAGAACCACGGTCGGATTGTGGAGGTTGCTCCCAATCTGGTTTCGATTATTGAAGTCGTGCCTGACGGACGTGACGGCTGGGTAGAACGCCCTCGCAGCCTGTCGCTGAGCGAATAATTAACGAGCCGACCTCGTGGAGATTTCAAATATGAAAACAATTAACAACTACGCAGCTAGGAACAATCATATGCTGATGCGCTGGATGAAAATGGCCGTGATTGGTCTGGGCGTTATGGCAGGCTCGGTCGTTGCCGCTGAGCGTATTGCGCTCGAGCAAGTAGACTCGGTTGTGTTGCCAGGAGATGAGGTTGAAGTACGCCTTGGCTTTGATGGCAGTGCGCCTCAGCCGGTGGCATACAAGATCGACAAGCCTGCCCGCATTGTCTTTGACCTGCCTGGTGTTCGCAGTGCATTGCCGGGTAAGTACTTCAATCTTGGCAACGGTAATGCTCGCAGCATGACAGTGATCGAGAGTGGGGATCGCAGTCGTGTGATCGTCAATCTGACCGAGCTCAGCGGCTTCAATGCCCGCGTGGACGGAAATCAGGTTTACATCACTATCGGTAAATCGCAGGCAACTCCTCAGGACACTGCACCGGTCGTTGCGGTTTCTACGGCCAAGAGCGTGGTGGCAAAAAGTGTCACTGCAGTAGACTTCCGTCGTGGCGAGCAAGGAGATGGTCAGGTTCTTATTGAGCTGTCACAAGGCTCCATTCCGGTGGATGTTGTGCAGCAGGGTAACCGTATCATTGCCAAATTTATCGGCGCCAAGCTACCAGAAGGCCTTCGTCGCCGCTTGGATGTCACAGACTTTGCCACTCCAGTGAAGGCAGTTGATGCCTATAACGAAGGTGGGGATGGCATGATGGTCATCCAGCCTCAAGGCGAGTTTGAGTATCTGGCGTATCAGACCGATAACAAGCTGACGATTAGCGTCAAGCCTGTTACGCGTGACGACAAGCGTAAGAAGCAAGATTTTGCGTACTCTGGCGAAAAGCTGTCGCTAAACTTCCAGGATATTGAGGTTCGCTCGGTATTACAGTTGATAGCAGATTTTACGTCGCTCAATCTGGTGGCCAGTGACTCCGTTAGTGGCAAGATCACGCTTCGCCTGCAAAATGTGCCATGGGATCAGGCGTTGGATCTGATTCTCAAGACGAAGAGCTTGGATAAACGCACGATTGGTAATGTGATGCTGGTCGCTCCTGCGGACGAAATTGCAGCACGTGAGCGTTTGGAGATGGAAAGTACGAATCAGTCAGAAAAGCTGGCGGTCTTGCGCTCCGAGTTTATCCAGATCAACTATGCGAAGGCGTCAGATATGCTGGGCCTGATCAATGGCCCTAGCAAGCTGCTCTCTGAGCGCGGTTCTGCATCAGTTGACTCCCGTACCAATACACTGATTGTGTTGGATACACCCAAGCGTATTGAAGAAATCCGTGATGTGATCGTCCGCCTAGATGTGCCAATCAAGCAGGTGATGATTGAAGCGCGTATTGTGCTGGCGACTACTGACTTTGCTAAAGAACTGGGTGTGAAGTGGGGCGCAACGCGAGATGACCAGAGAGGTAAAAGGCGCTTCGTAACCGGAGGCACACACAAAACGCTAGTGGAAACACAGTTTGCTCGTGAGTATGAAGATGTGACGGTCAACGGCAACACGTTCACCGTTCCAAAGTATGAAATAACAACTCCTGAAGATCTGATCGTTGATTTGGGTGTGACAGGGGCGGGTGCAACATCGCTGGCTGTTGGCTTGATTGACTCTGACAACCTCTTGCTGGATCTTGAATTGTCAGCGCTGCAGTCAGATGGTAACGGTGAGATTGTTGCGACACCAAAAGTGCTGACGGCTGATAAGCAGAAGGCCCGTATTGCTGCAGGTACTCAGATTCCTTATCTGGAAGCGTCGTCATCGGGTGCTACGTCGACTAAGTTCATCAATGCTGAGTTGAGCCTGGAAGTACTGCCTAGCATTACGCCAGATGGCCGAATCAATATGGAGTTGCTGGTAAACAACGACAGTATTGGTGCGATCCTGCCTAGCGGCTTGGTGACCATCGATACCAATCGTGTTGCCACTAACGTGTTGGTGGATGACGGTCAGACAGTGGTTCTGGGTGGGATTTTCAAGACTGAAACCATTAAGGGCGTAACCAAGACGCCGTTCTTGGGCGACATTCCTTACCTAGGCCGTCTGTTCCGTAAGGACGTGACACGTAGCAATAAGCAGGAACTGCTGATCTTCGTGACCCCGCGTCTGGCAAGCGAAGCTCTGGCAATAGCCAAGTAAGTAAAAGGTGTTGGCCGCGTTGTGAAGAAATATCGTGGCAATGTCTTTCTGGTCGGGCCGATGGGGGCGGGTAAAACCACCATCGGCCGCCAGCTTTCCGAGATTCTTCGCCTTGAGTTTGTGGACTCTGACCATGAAATCGAGGCGCGGACCGGCGCCAATATTCCCTGGATCTTTGATGTAGAGGGGGAAGTAGGGTTCCGTCTGCGTGAAGAGTCCGTCATCGACATCCTGACTCGTCGCCAGAATATTGTGCTAGCTACCGGAGGAGGAGCCATCTTGCGGGAGGCTAATCGCCGGCATTTGCATGAGCGTGGGGTGGTGGTCTATCTCTACACGCCAGTAGCGACTCAGCTTGACCGCACGGCACGCGACCGCAATCGTCCTTTGCTGCAAACCGCAGATCCGCGACAGCGCTTGACCGAGCTTATGACGGTGCGTGATCCGCTGTATCGTGAAGCGGCTCATATCATCATGCCCACCGAGGGTGGATCAGCACGTGATGTTGCGATGCGAATCATTCATG
This sequence comes from Moraxellaceae bacterium UBA2031, assembly GCA_002333145.1. GTDB lineage: Bacteria > Pseudomonadota > Gammaproteobacteria > Pseudomonadales > Moraxellaceae > UBA2031. The sequence goes on along the minus strand of DDBN01000057.1, from coordinate 5,290 downwards.
CCCTTGAGGCGCATGACGCGCTAGAATAATCCTCTTTATTTTCTGCTTAGACGACTTTCATGCATACGCTCGAAGTGGCGCTGGGTGCGCGTTCCTATCCCATTCATATTGGTACAGGTCTGCTGGATCGTGCAGATCTGCTTCTGTCGCATATTCGTGGCCGTCAGGTCTTGATTGTCAGTAACAGCACCGTGGCGCCGCTGTATCTGGAACGTCTGCGCAAGACGCTTTCTGGATACTTGGTGGCTGAGTGCATCCTGCCGGATGGTGAGGCGTTCAAGGACATGGCTCATCTGGATCTCATTTTTACCACGCTGTTACAGCACCGGTTCAATCGGGATTGCACCCTAGTCGCCCTTGGTGGCGGGGTAGTCGGCGACATGACTGGTTTTGCGGCTGCGGCCTATCAGCGAGGTGTCGACTTTATTCAGATTCCCACTACCTTGTTGTCGCAGGTGGATTCGTCAGTGGGTGGCAAGACCGGGGTTAATCATGCGTTGGGCAAGAACATGATCGGGGCGTTCAAGCAGCCTAACGTGGTTGTTATCGATACTGATGTGCTGTCGACCCTGCCAGATCGTGAGTTGAAAGCGGGTATAGCCGAGGTCATCAAGTACGGGCTAATCCGTGATCTACCCTTTTTGGAGTGGCTGGAAGGTGCAATGCCGAAGTTACTGACGCGTGAGCCGCATACTCTGGCCGAAGCCATTCGCCGCTCCTGTGAAAACAAGGCGGCAGTTGTGGCAGCGGATGAACTGGAACAGAAAGATGTGCGCGCTTTGCTTAATCTAGGCCATACCTTTGGACATGCGATTGAAACCGGCATGGGCTACGGCGTTTGGCTGCATGGCGAAGCAGTGGCGACCGGCATGCTGATGGCAGCCGATCTGTCTATGCGTCTTGGCTGGATTGATGAGGCGGCGGTGACTCGGACGCGTGACATTCTCATCAAGGCAGGATTGCCGGTAACGCCGCCTGATCTTTCAGCGGATGAATATCTTGAGCATATGGCCGTGGACAAGAAGGTAAAAGATGGTCAGCTGCATCTAGTGCTGCTGAAGCACCTTGGTGAGGCTGTTGTTAGCAAGGTACCGGCAGCCGTACTAAAGCAAACACTAGAGACGGGTGCTGCGCTGGGGGTGTCGGTATGACGGCTTTACGTGCGCCATGGATGCTAGCAGGGTTAGTGGGCAGTGTGCTGTTGTTGATAGTAGCTCTGGTTGTACTTGTCTGGCAGCAGGGCCCGGGGCCACTTGCTAAAACACTGACGTTAGCCGATGCATCATCGGCGAATGGTCATCATTTTCCCTCTGATTTTGGTCGTCTCAGTGATCTTGTGCCATTTGCCGGAGGCATCAGTCCGGTGGCATCTGGCGTGGTACCTGTGGCACATGGTCCGGAGTTTCGCGACTCGGATTGGGTCAAAGCACAAGTACCAATGGACTGGACGCTTCAGGTACTGGCCTCTCAAGATGANNNNCGCAGCATGTCCTCCTATCAGGAGGCATTACGGGCGGCTGAAGCACCGGCCTTTGTTCCGGCAGAAGAGAGTGCTGTCGTACCCGAAGAGTCTTTGCCGGTAATGCCGTAACCCTGATCCAGAAAGTGGTCTGGAGACAATAAAAAGCCCGTCATCACGGGTTTTTTATTGTCTCAAAGATGCATAAAAAATAGTGTGGATACTTGAACGTAAGGAATGGCTGTAATGCGCAATGTGATTGTGATGATCTTTGTCGGGCTACTGACAGGGTGTGCTAATCAGCTGTTCTATTATCCTGACAGGGTGGACTATGAGGCGCGTCTTTTAGTCCCTGTGCCCCATGAGGATGTCTGGATCAGCAGCACGGATGGGGTGAGACTGCACGGCTGGTTTCTTAAGGCGCAAGGGGAGCCCAAGGCGACGGTTGTTTATTTGCATGGTAATGCGCAAAACCTGACGGCCCATGCCGCGTATATCGACTGGTTACCAGCAGCCGGCTATAACGTGCTGGTTGCGGATTATCGAGGCTATGGTCTCTCGACCGGCAAGCCCTCGCGCGCAGGGGTATTAGCAGATGCCAGGGCGAGTTGGTTTTATGCGCGATCACGCAATGATGTAGACCCAGAGAATATGATTTTATTTGGTCAGAGCTTGGGTGGGGCCAATGCATTGACGCTGGCGGGCAGGGAGAAATTGCCCGGCCTCAAGGCAGTGGTTGCAGACTCGGCGTTTAGCAGTTACAGCCGAATTGGTCGTGAAAAAATGCTGCAGATTCCAGTGTTGGGCTATTTGCTGTGGCCGTTCAGCCCACTGATCGTGAGCGGAGGCCTTAGCCCTGATGCGGGGATTAAAAATATTGCCCCCACACCGCTGCTGCTGATTCACGGCAATCAGGATACGGTGGTGCCATCGTCGCACAGCGATCGCTTGTTTGCGGCGGCGAGCACACCTAAATGGCTTTGGACGCTAGAAGGTGGTGGCCATACAGAAGCTTTCGCTCGCTTCCGGACTCAGATAGCGCCTCGATTGCTCCGTTTTATGGATTACGCACTGAGTGGGGATGCCAGCCGTCTTGACTCGGCTGATCAAGAAAAAATTGCTATTCGTCCTCGCTAAGATCAGCTTGGTGAGTGTGCATTGAGCGCAGGCACTCTTAAGCGGGTTAGCGTAGCAGGCCTACTTCCGGATGTGCTCCATCGATTAACGGATAATTTCATTTAAATTGCCTATTCTTCTTTGGAATAGGCAGATGGGGCGAAAGTTAATGGACAGCCCCGTACAATAGGCGGCTTAGCCGAGCTGGAAAGAGACATGACTGAACTCAAGAATGATCGTTTTTTGCGTGCACTGCTGCGTCAGCCAGTGGATGTGACCCCTGTATGGATGATGCGTCAGGCCGGGCGTTATTTGCCTGAGTATCGTGCCTCTCGCGGTAGGGCAGGCGACTTCATGGCGCTGTGCAAGAACCCCGAGATGGCGTGTGAAGTGACGTTGCAGCCGTTGGAGCGCTATGCACTGGATGCTGCCATCCTTTTCTCGGACATCCTCACCATTCCGGATGCGATGGGACTCGGCTTGTACTTTGAAACAGGTGAAGGTCCTCGTTTTCGTAAAGTAGTTCGTACTGAGGCAGACATTGCGTCACTGCCAATACCTAATGCTGAAAGTGATCTTGATTACGTAATGGCCGCGGTGAAAACAATTCGCTCGGCATTGGGCGGGCGAGTACCTTTAATAGGATTCTCAGGCAGCCCATGGACACTCGCCACTTATATGGTGGAGGGCGGGTCCTCTCGTGACTTCCATAATATCAAACGCATGGTGTACGACACACCTGAGCTTGCTCATGCATTGCTCGACAAGATTGCGCTATCAGTCATTGATTATCTGAATGCACAAATTCGTGCTGGTGCTCAGGTAGTACAGATTTTTGATACCTGGGGTGGCGTGTTGCCGGGGCCGTTCTATCGTGAATTCTCATTGGCCTATATGCAGAAAATCATTGCCGGTCTTATCCGTGAACATGAAGGCCGTCGCGTTCCTGTCATTCTGTTCACAAAGGGTGGCGGTCAATGGCTGACAGACATGGCCAATACAGGCGCTGACGCATTGGGACTGGACTGGACAACGGATATTGCCCGTGCCCGTCAGGAAGTGGGTAGCCGGGTTGCTCTACAGGGCAATATGGACCCGAGCATGTTGTTTGCCGGCCCCGAGAAAATTCGGGTTGAAGTGGCACGGATTCTAGAAAGCTACGGTACGGGTAACGGGCATATCTTCAATCTGGGTCATGGTATTGATCAGAAGGTGGACCCCGCCCATGCAGGAGTATTTATTGATGCGGTGCATGAGCTCTCGGCTCGCTACCACGGCTGATGATGCTGCGCTGTGAAGGAGTAACGGCATGAACCTCTTTACCGGTACACGTGAATTACGTCGCCTGCGTGAGCTGGTGGGTATNNCGCCGCCAGCCACCGGAAGTGCGTGCACGATTGGCGTTGGAGGAAATGGGGCCAACGTTTGTGAAGTTTGGCCAGATTCTGGCGACGCGGGTTGATCTGCTGCCGCCTGAATGGATCAGTCAGCTGGAGGAGCTGCAGGATCAGACGCGGGCTCTGCCGTTCTCTCAGTTAAAGCCACTGGTTGAAGCCAGCCTTGGTGCTCGTCTTTCCGAATGCTTTCGGGAGGTGGATGAGGAGCCGGTGGGCACAGCCTCTATGGCGCAGGTGCATCGCGCTGTGACCTTGTCAGGCGAAGAAGTGGTGCTGAAGATCCGTAAGCCCGGTATCGAAGAAAAAATTGAGGCGGACCTGCGCTTGATGCGCAAGATTGCCGAGATCGCTGAAGCTCAGTCGCAGGAAATGCGTCGCTATCATCCTGTGGAAATCATGCAGGAGTTCGAGCGTTCATTGACGCGTGAGTTAGATTTCAGCATCGAGGCACGTAATGCAGATCGTATGCGAGAAAATCTACGGCAGCTTGATTTCATCAAGGTGCCACGTATTTACTGGCAGTGGACGTGCGAAGATCTTAACGTTCAGGAGTTCATTCGCGGTATTTCTGCCAAAAATGTTGATGAGCTGGATCGCTCAGGCGCGGATCGTAAGCAGTTAGCCCGACGCGGTGCGCGCGCCATTTGGAAGATGATGTTGGAAGATGGTTTTTTCCATGCCGACCCTCATCCAGGCAACTTTATTATTCTGCCGGGCAATCGCATCGCGATGCTTGATTTTGGTATGGTGGGGCGACTGACACCGACGCGTCGGGATCAGCTTATTCGCTTGATCCGCTGCGTTATTTTGCAAGAGCCTGAAAATGCTTCAACGGTGTTGATCGAGTGGGCGGGTGGACGCTTTGTTAATCGAGAGGCATTGAGTGCGGAAGTGTCGAGTTTGCTGGAGCGTTTTGATGGCGTTCCTATAAATGAGTTGGATATTTCTGCTCTGCTCAATGATGTAGCGTCTATTTTGCGCAATCATGCTGTGCGTTTGCCGAGCGACATCACTCTGCTGGTAAAGGCTTGTGTCACGCTGGAAGGGTTTGGTCGATTGATTGATCCGGACTTCCAGTTAATGGAAGAGGCGGCGCCCCTGCTGAAAAAGACGCTGGTGACGCGCTACTCACCCAAGATGTTGGTAAAGTCTTTTCGGGTGCGGGCAATGGATGCGGTTGAGCGCTTGTATAACCCATCAGTCCCTATTTTCGGGGCTTCGGCTAACGGCATGATGGCTTCTCAGTCGCTGGATACAGACGAGGTGGAAAGGTTGGTTAATCGCCTTGAGAAAGCGAGCCACCGACAAACGCGTGCCA
>DDBN01000002.1 GCA_002333145.1 Moraxellaceae bacterium UBA2031 | reverse complement strand
CGGAACATGCAAAGGCGTCTGAACTTCGCCAGTGCCTTCATTCGCATCCAGTGTTAGGCCATACGGCAGATATGGCCGTGGCAACTTCTCTGTCCCTGCTGCTCCTGAGGCGACATAGCCACCCCCTAGACAGGTGACACGACCCGGCGAAGGAATACGCGATACTTCAAGTGCAAAGAATGCGGCTGCCTGCAAACGCAGATCTTTGTAGTTATCAAACAATGTGGGGCAATAAAAACCAGAGCCGGCCGTGAGTTCAGTAATACTCTTATCAGCAATGCTAACTTCCAGACTGCCCGTACCACCGGCATTCACAAAGCGTAGCGACGCACCTTCATTTTTTAGCGCATCAACCAACTCTGCCCGCCGTGAAAAAACTTCTGTTGCCGAACGACGCTTGAGCANNGCAATTTGGGCTTCATATCCCATTACGCCATCAAGCGTCAGTTGCGGGTACTGACGAATAAGCCGCCACAATCCAAGCACCGCTTCAGTGCTGCGGATTGCCGAACGCCAGACACCAAAATGTATGCCAGGAAAGTCGGACGACATATCAATATCAATTGCCAGAGGGAGCGGCAGCGCAAACTCACTGGCAATCGCGGCCAGTTTGTCGATGTGTGCGGGGCTATCAACCATTAGGCTGATACGAGCCCCCTTTTGCACGCGCTCGCACACCGCCCGAACCGCCTGTGGTTGCACGGTGGGATAGGCAACCACCAGATCATCGAATCCTTGATCAGCCAGAAATACTGCCTCTTCCGCACTAAAGCAAAGCAATCCCTGAAAGCGTGGGCTCAGGGAAAAAATATGCTTCATTACTGCCACGCTACGAATGGACTTGGATGCCACTCGAATCGGCATATTGCCAGCAGATGCCAACATCAAGCGCGCATTTGCTTCTAATCCTTCCAGATCCACAAATGCAGAAGGGAGTCGCTCTGAAGCAAGCAGAGCTTTATAACGAGCGTACGCTGGAGCTGCCATTTTACTATTCATATCCTTTGACCATTCCATTGCAGGCCCTGAACCTTATAAAGACTTAGGCCTGTCATTTTATTCGCCACGCTTGGCTTTCTGGCTATAACCTTCCAGCGACATGCCGCTGATGGCAAATTTCACCAGAGCCATTGGCCCATGACTGAACAACGCCTGCGTCAGCGCGCCAAACAAGGTGTATTTCTTTTTGGTGTAGGGGTACCAGTTGGCTTCAATCTTTTTGCTATTGCCATCAATCAATACAGACTTCTGATTACAGAAACCACGCAGACCATGAGCGCCCTTGTAGCGGCCAATACCGGAGTCCTTTACGCCACCAAACGGTAATGAATGATTACCTTCGGACAGCATGACGTTGTTGACCGAGACATTCCCCGTCACCAATGCCCGTGCAACCCGATCGGCCAGCGCCATATCAGATGTCCACACACTAGCTGAAAGACCAAAGGCCGAATCATTGGCCAGACGCACCGCTTCTTCTTCCGTATCAAACGGAAAGATTGTTACCACCGGCCCAAACAATTCCTCCTGATTGATGCGCATGGCATGCGTACTGCCCTCAATGATGATGGGCGGAATAAAATCACTCTTGCCATCCCACTCACTACCGCATAGCAGGGTTGCGCCATTCGCCTTGGCATCATTTACCAGTTCACTGACGATAGAGACCTGACGTGGACTGGTCATGCGCCCCATGTCTGCGCTGCCATCTGCATCAATACCCAACGTAATTTGCTTTGCTGCAGCCACCAGACGATCACGGAAATCCTTGTAGATGCCGCGTTGAACATACAAACGCTCAACGCTGGTGCAGCTCTGGCCGACGTTGGTCAGTGCACCCCACAGCGCGCCCTGTACGGCCCGTTCGACAGTCACATTATCAAATACCAGCATGGGGTCCTTGCCACCCAACTCCAACTCGACAGGGATCAACTGTTGGCTGGCCTGCGCCATGATTTTTTTGCCCGTTCCTACCGAACCGGTGAAGAAAATCTTTTCTGGCCGCTGATCGATTAATTGACTGCCAACATCACCTGCGCCATACACAACCTGCACCCAGTCCTCCGGAATGCCCGCACGCTCAAGAAAAGACTCCACTAGCCCTTCCATTGGTGTAATTTCGGATGGCTTGTAGACCACGGTGCTGCCCGCCACGAGTGCGGCCGTAATGGGTGTCAGTGCCTGATAGAATGGATAATTCCACGGTGAAATCACTAAAATCGTGCCCAGTGGCTCGTAATACACGCGAGACTTTTTGCCCATCATGGCCAGAGGCGTTGGCACCGTCTCATCGGCTAGCGCTTTTTCAGCGTATTTAAGCAGAAACTCGAAGTGCTCAAGCAACGGAAAGATTTCCGAAATGAGTGCATCTGTCCGAGATTTTCCGGTTTCCTGCTGAATGCGGCTGACAATAGTTTCACGCTCATCACGTACCAAATCATTAAGACGATGCACATAGGCCAAGCGTTCACGCACACTCAGTGCGCGAAGTGCTGGCTGCGCCTGACGCACTCGCGAAAAAACCGTTGCCGCATCCACCGGCCCATCCTGAACTGCCTGACTCATCGGGTTTACTTCCTCTGCTTTTACTAGGTCATTACTTTGAGAAACGGGGG
>DDBN01000143.1:18580-25141 GCA_002333145.1 Moraxellaceae bacterium UBA2031 | reverse complement strand
TTCTTCTTGAAGGCAGCTTCCAAAACAGCGAAAGCAGCATCCGCCAGCCTGTACGCAACCCTGCCACGCAGGCCGTGCTCGCCGAAGTACCTTTTGCCACGGCTGGCGAAGTGGATCGTGCGGTTGCGGCGGCCAAAGAAGCCTTCCAAAGCTGGCGTGAAGTCCCTGCCCCTGCCCGTGCCCGTATCATGCTGTCGTATCAGCACCTGCTCAAAAAACATCATGACGAGCTGGCCGAAATCCTGGCGCAGGAAACCGGCAAAACCTTTGCAGATGCCAAGGGCGATGTATGGCGCGGTATCGAAGTGGTTGAGCATGCCTGCAATATTCCGTCCCTGATGATGGGCGAGACGGTCGAGAACGTTGCCAATGGCATCGACACCTACTCCATGATTCAGCCACTCGGCGTTTGTGTTGGCATTACGCCCTTCAACTTCCCTGCCATGATTCCGTTGTGGATGTTTCCGCTCTCCATTGCTTGCGGCAACACGTTTGTCTTAAAGCCATCCGAGCAAGACCCGATGACACCGATGCGTCTGGCTGAGCTGTTTCTTGAGGCCGGCGCACCGAAGAATGTATTGCAGGTAATACACGGTGGACAGGATCAGGTGAACCAGCTTCTTAAGCATCCAGACGTTCATGCCATTTCATTCGTGGGCTCTGCGCCGGTCGCCGAGCACATCTATAAGACCGGTACGCAACATCTTAAACGCGTGCAATGTTTTGCCGGCGCAAAGAACCACTCCGTGATCATGCCCGATGCACAGCCACAGCAGGTCATCAACAACTTGATCGGCGCATCCTGTGGTGCCGCCGGCCAGCGTTGCATGGCCATCTCGGTTGCCGTGCTGGTAGGTAGTGCAAAAAATATTATTCCCGGCTTGGCCGAATCCTTTAAAGAGTTGCGTCCTGGCATTTGGAATGATGATGGTGCGGCTTACGGCCCTGTTATCTCGGCAAAAGCCAAAGCCCGTATTCTTGATCTGATTCGTCAGGGCAAAGAAGAAGGCGCAAATTGCGAGTTTGATGGCAGCCAGGTCACCGTGCCAGGATACCCAGAAGGTAACTGGATTGGCCCTACGCTGTTTACCGGCGTAAAGCCAAACATGGCGATCTACCGCGAAGAAATCTTTGGCCCGGTACTGCTCACCATCGAAGTAGACACGCTTGATGAAGCCATTGCACTGATCAACGCTAACCCCTATGGCAATGGCTGCTCGATGTTCACGGCCAGCGGCGCAGCAGCGCGTAAGTTCCAGCATGAAATTGAAGCAGGCCAAGTCGGCATTAATGTGCCCATTCCTGTGCCACTGCCGTTCTTCTCCTTCACTGGCTGGAAAAAATCATTCCTCGGTGATCTGCACGCCTATGGTAAACAAGGTGTGCGCTTCTACACTGAAACCAAAACCATTACTGCGCGCTGGTTTGATGAAGACATCGCCCATGCCGCACCTAACATGACTATTCAGCTGAAATGAACTTTGACCTGACCGACGACCAAAAAGCGTTCGTGCAAACTGCGCGTGAGTTTGCCGATGCCGAACTCGCGCCAAATGCCGCCCGCTGGGATGCTGAGCATCACTTCCCAGTGGAGGTGATTCGGCGTGCAGGAGAATTGGGATTTTGCGGTATTTATTCAGACATTGACTGCGGCGGACTGGGCCTTAGCCGCCTTGATGCCGCACTCATTTTTGAACAGTTATCGCAAGGCTGCACCGCCACTACAGCATTCATCACTATTCATAATATGTGTACATGGATGGTGACACGCTTTGGTAACGACATTCAGAAAGCCGAATTTGGTGCAAAGCTTACCAGTGGAGAGTTGCTGGCCAGTTATTGCCTAACCGAGACTGGCGCAGGCAGTGATGCCGCCTCGTTGAAAACCCGCGCCACTCGCGAGGGAGACGACTACATTCTGAATGGCAGCAAGATGTTTATCTCAGGTGCCGGTGCCACCGATATTCTAGTGGTAATGGCGCGTACCAGTGACAATGGTGCGCGTGGCATATCCACGTTTATCGTGCCTGCCGATACAGCCGGCGTCAGCTTTGGCAAGAATGAAGACAAGATGGGTTGGAATGCCCAACCCACTCGCGCCATCAACTTCGAGAATGTCCGCATTCCTGCGCNNCTAAATATCGCTTCTTGCTCATTGGGTACGGCACAAGCGGCTCTGCGTGCCGCGCATCGCTATCTGCACGAGCGCAAGCAGTTTGGCAAAGCCTTAGCCGAGTTTCAGGCCCTGCAGTTTCGTCTGGCCGACATGGCAACTGATCTGCAAGCAGCCCGCCTGATGGTGTATCACGCAGCCAGTCGACTGGACTCAAACGATGCCGATGCAACATTGCATTGTGCCATGGCGAAACGCTTTGCCACTGATGCTTGTTTTACTGTTTGCAACGAAGCACTGCAGCTGCATGGTGGCTATGGTTATTTGCGCGACTTTCCTCTGGAGCGCATGGTGCGCGATGTACGAGTACACCAGATTCTTGAAGGCACCAATGAAATCATGCGCCTGATTGCCGCACGAAAACTTCTGGATAAAGACACGCTCTAACGCTATCCCGTTTAGCTAAAAGAACGCCGTTAAATAGTTTAGTTAAAAAGGCACTACTAAAAAGGACAAAAACAATGAGCACTATCGCCTTCTTCGGCTGCGGCAACATGGGAGCACCCATGGCACAGAACCTGCTCAAGGCAGGCTTTACCGTGCGCGTCTATGATCTCAATCCGGCATTAACCGCACCCCTGCAACAAGCCGGTGCCATCGTCACAACGGCCCCTGCCGACACCATCGCCGGGGCAGATACCGTTATTACCATGTTGCCGCACGATGCCGCGGTCCTCGGCCTCTACATCAACGGGGAAAATGGCCTGCTGGACTTTCTGACCGCCGACATGCTGGTCATCGACTGCTCCACCACCTCGCCCGAATGCGCCCGCAAAGTATCTGCCGCTGCGCATACACGCAATATCGCNNTAAGCTTTCTCTGCGGCGGCACTGGCGATGATGTCGAGCGCGCCCGTCCCTATCTGTCGGTAATGGGCAAGAACATCATGCATGCCGGCCCCGCCGGTGCCGGTGCCGTCGCCAAGATCTGCAATAATATGCTGTTAGCTGTGCACATGATTGGCACCTGCGAAGCCCTGCAAATGGGTGTTGATAACGGACTCGACCCAAAGGTGCTCTCCGACATCCTGCTTAAAAGCTCGGGCCGCAACTGGTCGCTGGAGCTCTACAACCCATGGCCNNCTGATGAACAAGGATTTAAGCCTTGCCATGGAGGCCGCCCTGCACAGCAAGTCCACTACCCTCATGGGGGCCCTAGCAAAGCAGCTATATGGCCTTCATGCCACTCATGGCAACGGTAAACTCGACTTTTCCTCTATCATCAAGCTGCTTAAACACTGACCTTTTAAACTGACCCGGCAAAAAATATATCTCTATCGCCTCGTGTTGCCTTTGCAGCCGAGGCTCTGGCGTTGAGAATACGCACTTCCCTACTTTCTTGATCCCAGAGGCACCCGTGGCACTGTCCAATGCGGCAAAGGCTGATCTCTATCTGGTCATCGTGACACTGCTCGCCGCCATCAGCTGGATTTTTTCCCGCGAAGCCGTGCTGCTCATGCCACCTCTGCTATTCATGGCGCTGCGCTTTCTATTGGCGGGGCTGCTACTGGCCGCCATCGGCTACCGCGAACTCTCCCTGTTGAACAGAGAGGCCTGCATACGCGCCATGAAAGTCGGGATCGTCTTCGGTGCCGGCATGAGCTGCTGGGTGATGGGGCTGTTTCTGGGAAAGCATGTAGGCGAAGGGGCCTTCCTTACCAGCTTGGGTGTCGTTCTGGTGCCCATCATTTCGCGGATTGTATTCGGTGAGCGCCAGCCGCGCAGTATCTGGTACGCCTTGCCTGTGGCCACAGCCGGACTGGCACTGCTCTCACTCAAGAACGGATTTCATCCGGAAATTGGCCAGATTTTTTATGTCGTCGCCGCGGCTATCTTTGCGCTCTACTTCACACTGAATACCCGTGCCGCCAACGCACAACAACACAGCAGCGCAGATGGGGCTATCACGCATCAGAAAAAGATTCCGGCGCTTCCTCTCACGGCCATTGTTCTGACCACCGTGGGCTTGCTGACCACTCTGCTGTCACTCACCATCGAACCTTGGCAGCCCACCTTCATGCACTTCACCGCAGAAATGGCCTGGTGGATACTGGCCAGCGTGGTGCTGGGCAGCGCGGCCCGCTTCCTCCTGCAAACCCACGCCCAGAGCTTATCTACTCACTCACACGGCGTGGTCATTCTGGTTATTGAGCCCGTCTGGGTGGCGTTGCTGGCCGCCGGCTGGTTTGGTGAAACCATGACTGCCATCCAGCTAACCGGATGTGCACTGATCTTTGTCTCGCTGCTCATCAATCGAGCTGGGCTGATACAGCAATGGCTGCGGGGCCTGTTCTAGGCCCGTTTAATCCTCCACACCTTCTCAGGCCTCTACTATCTCTTCTTCGGTCTGCTGCAGTGCCCACATACGGGCATACAGACCATCCTGCGCCAGCAACGCCCTGTGTGCGCCGCGCTCAACAATACGCCCCTGCTCCAAGACCAAGATTTCATCCGCATCCACAACAGTGGAAAGCCGATGCGCAATGATGAGCGTGGTCCGATCTGCGGAGATTGAAGATAGCTCGCCCTGAATGGCCTTCTCTGTTTTAGAATCCAACGCAGAAGTCGCCTCGTCAAAAATCAGGATAGGCGGATTCTTGAGAAGCGTACGAGCAATGGCCACCCGCTGCTTCTCACCGCCAGAAAGCTTCAGCCCACGCTCTCCCACCGTTGTTTCCCAACCATCCGGCAAGCTTTCGATAAATACCAAGATATGCGCGGAGCGTGCCGCCTCAATCACTTCCTCCCGCGAGGCATCTGTACGGCCATAGGCGATGTTGTAGTAAATCGTGTCATTAAACAGAACCGTATCCTGCGGCACGATACCAATGTGCGCGCGCAATGAAGACTGTGTTAGCTCACGAATATCACGGCCATTTACCCGCACAGCGCCCTTATCTGCGTCATAAAAACGGAACAACAACCGCGACAAGGTTGACTTGCCCGCACCAGAACTGCCCACCACTGCCACGGTCTGTCCTGCGGGAATAGAAAAACTCACACCATGAAGTATCTGGCGTTTCGCGTCATAGCCAAAATCCACATCACTGAACTCTACCGAGGCGGCTGTCGTTGCTAATGTAACGGCATCTGGCTGATCTTTGATGGCCGCATCTTCACGCATCAGACCGAACATTTTTTCCATGTCCGTCAGTGCCTGTTTAATTTCACGGTACGCCATACCAAGAATATTCAGGGGCGAATACAACTGAATCAAAAACGCATTTACCGCCACCAGATCACCGAGTGTCATGGTGCCCTTCACTACACCATCTGCGGCCAGCCAAACCAGCATGGTAATGCCGATAGCAATAATGCCCGACTGGCCGCTATTCAAAATACCAATCGAATACTCATTCTTGATGGCCGATGTTTCCCACTTCAGCAGGGACTCATTGTAACGACCCGCTTCAAAGTGCTCATTGCCAAAATACTTTACCGTTTCATAATTCAGTAGCGAATCAACTGCCTTGGTATTGGCTTTTGAATCCAGATCATTCATTACACGCCGTGTCTGCGTACGCCACTCAGTCACAATGATCGTAAATGTCGTATAGACAACAATGGTTCCCAGCGTCACTACCGCAAAGCGCCAGTCATACAATGTCACCAGAATCACGGTGATCATGCTGATTTCAAGAATCGTCGGCAGAATATTGAACAGCATAAAACTGAGCAACGAGCCGATACCCCGCGTGCCACGGGAAATATCGCGCGTCACACCGCCAGTCTGCCGATTAACGTGATAATTCAGTGACAACTGATGTAGATGATTAAACGTTTCTAACGCGACACGTCGGATGGCTCCCTGAGCCACCTTAGCAAAGATGGCGTCACGTAATTCACCAAAGGCAGTGGACGCCAAACGCAAAACGCCATATCCCAAAATTAATGCCATCGGCACCAACAGGATCGCCTGAGGCGTGGCCGTCAGATGATTAACGATGTCTCTGAGCAGCAACGGAATCCAGACGGATGCCACCTTGGCCAATACCAAAAAGGTCAGCGCAAAAATAACACGAGCCTTATAGCGCCAAAGGTAGGGAAAGAGTGTTTTCAGTGTCTGCCAGTCACTACTCGGAATAGTCGATGACGTATTTGAGGGCACAGGGGAATCAGGGGTATCAGGACGCATGAAAGACTCCAAATAATGCTGTCATGATGGCGGCTGGGCCGGGAATATCAACCGCCTGACACGGCTTTATTGTGTTCCCTGCCATCAAAGTAGCCATGAGAAATACCGAGATCAGGTTATTAAAGCCGTCTGATACAAGGTAATCGTCCTGAAACTGGACAGCCTGCCTTTCACTGCTAGGCTTTGAATACACCACCTTGATAAGGAGCTTGAGTATGGCCAAGAAGGCAGCTGCAGATAACACAATTGCCCG
>DDBN01000143.1:13365-18506 GCA_002333145.1 Moraxellaceae bacterium UBA2031 | reverse complement strand
ACGGGGATTCGAACCCCGGTTACCGCCGTGAAAGGGCGATGTCCTAGGCCTCTAGACGATGGGGACAAACACGTTAAGAACGGGTAAAACCAAGCAGGATCAAAATACCAAACCCCACGCAATGCCAGTTTAGCGCCCTCCCAACTGAGCTATATACAGCCTTGGGAGCTTGCCCATGAACCACAGGCAAATCATGCGCGCATTCTATTCAGCACCCTCTGATGCGTCAACGACAGCCACCGCGTTCATGTCGCGCCGCTGCTTTTCCCAATCTTTAGCTTCTTGCTTGGACACGCCGCCCAATACAGACAAGGCATGGCGCAAGCGAGAGCGTGTCATGTCAGGCCCCAGAATAGCCATCGCCTCCATGACCGGAGTACTGGACGTCGAACCGGCCATTGCCACAAAGAACGACGGCATGAAATCACGCAGCTTAAGGCCCAGCGCCGTACTCACACGTCCGAGCAAGGCACTAATGGCCTCATGATCCCAGGTACGTAATGCTTCCAGCTCCCACAAGGTAATCTGCAGGATACGACGCACTTCATCTGGTGAGAGTTTCTTGTGTGCAAAGCTCTCAGGCGTCACATTCACCTGGCCAGAGAAAAAGAATCCCGCCCAACTTACCGCGTCCGATAGCGTATGAATACGCGGTTGAATCTGCTTCACCACTTGCTCAGCATATTCCGGATTAAACGCCCACTTTTGAAAGGCTCCAATCAACTCAACAGGGGTCATCTCACGCAACCAAACACTGTTCAGCCAACTCAACTTTTCCACATCAAAAATCGGCCCGCCCAGTGACACGCGGGAAATATCAAAGTGCGTTACCATCTCATCCAGCGTGAACTTTTCACGTTCATCAGGCATAGACCAACCCATACGACCGAGATAGTTCAGCAACGCCTCAGGTAAAAAGCCCATGCGTTGGTAATACAAAATACTGGTTGGGTTCTTACGCTTACTTAGCTTGGATTTATCCGGATTACGCAGCAACGGCATGTGGCAAAACACAGGCGCTTGCCAGCCAAAATATTCATACAACAGCACATGCTTAGGGCCAGAGCTGATCCACTCTTCGCCACGAATCACATGCGTGATTTCCATGAGGTGGTCATCCACCACATTGGCCAAGTGATACGTCGGCAGGCCATCTGCCTTCACTAGCACTTGCATGTCCACTTCTGACCAAGGAATCACGATATCGCCACGCAGCATATCCTGGAAGCGACACTCTCCTTCGCGCGGCACAATCATGCGAATTACCGACGGCTCACCAGAAGCCAGACGACGAGCAACCTCATCTTGTGACAGGTGCATGCAATGCCCGTCATAACCCAGAGTGCCTTTGGCTGCCATCTGCTCTGCACGTAACGACTCAAGCCGTTCGGACGTACAGAAACAGTGAAATGCATGTCCTTTTTCCAGCAACACACGGGCGTGATCCTTGTAGATTTCACCACGCTCGCTCTGACGATACGGCGCATGTGGGCCACCCACATCCGGGCCTTCTTGCCATTCCAGTCCTACCCACTTCATCGCCGTCAGAATCTGTTCTTCAG
This sequence comes from Moraxellaceae bacterium UBA2031, assembly GCA_002333145.1. Classification (GTDB taxonomy): domain Bacteria; phylum Pseudomonadota; class Gammaproteobacteria; order Pseudomonadales; family Moraxellaceae; genus UBA2031. The sequence goes on along the minus strand of DDBN01000143.1, from coordinate 16,944 downwards.
ACTCCTTGGTGGAACGCACTTGATCAGTATCCTCAATACGCAGGATGAACTGACCACCATGCTGGCGGGCAAAGCACATGTTAAACAAGGCGATAAAGGCGGTGCCCACATGAGGATCACCAGTGGGCGACGGAGCAATACGGGTGCGAACAGTAGTCATCAGGGAGTCCGGGTGACAGCAATCGAAAACCGGGATTATACAGATGTCAGCCCCGGAAACAGAAAGCCCCGCATTAAACGGGGCTTTCAACTTAGGAAGCGCTTAGCTCGTAGGTCACTTCTTCAGTTTCTACCATCTCAAACAAAGAATTGATGAACTCATCGGTTACCGAGTTATTCCACTCTCCGTCGACATCCTCCGTCACCATAGGCTCAAAGGTCAGGTCCAAAAACTGGCCATCTGCCAGCTTCAGCACATCAGCGCCTTCGGAAGTGGTCACAACTTCCCAATTATCCGGCACATCCATCTTAAGGGTAATTGTCACCGACAGTTTCTTGCTCATTTTCAGCTCCTCATACAGGCACTTAACGCCCACAACACTCAAAAAGCCCCGAATCCTGTCTTTAACGGTAGTCGTTAGCTGACAGGAAGTGATACGGGGAAATAAAAACGGAAGGCAGCGACACAAGGGGCTAACTGCCGGGGCATGGAAAGCCCCATAGAAATAAAAAAGCCCTGCTGGTCTGCCAGGCAGGGCTTTTCTGTATTTGGCGGAGAGGGAGGGATTTGAACCCTCGGTAGACTTGCGCCTACGCCTGATTTCGAGTCAGGTACATTCAACCACTCTGCCACCTCTCCGAAGCGCGCAGAAGATAACCGGCCTGCGCGCTCAACTCAAGAGAGAACGTAAAAAATCACAATGGAATCGTTTCATCCACAGTGTCGGCCGCGGTATCAATAGTGCCGTTTACCTTATCCAGCGCGGCATCCACTTTGTTGCCCGCCACTGGCACGATAGACACAACATCACCCACTAGGCTGACAGCCCCACCCACAATACGCATCGGCGTGGTCACAACCTTAGTCAGGAAGCAGCCACTTAGCGTAGAGACCAGAGCCGCAACCGCCATCAAACGCAGAATGTTCTTGTTCATATCCCTGTGTCCCCTGTCTTAAGAATACGGGTCTTAAGCCCGCTACAGAATCAGTCTGACAGGGGCTTAGCTCGACGGCAAGACGGTCTTTCAGTCGAACGTCACACCGATACGGTGGCCGACTTCTTCATAAGCCTCGACCACACCACCCAAGCCCTGACGGAAGCGATCCTTGTCGAGCTTCTTGCGGGTATCTTTATCCCAGAGACGGCAACCGTCTGGCGAGAACTCATCACCCAGCACGATCTCACCATGAAACAGGCCAAACTCCAGCTTAAAGTCCACCAGCATCATATTGCCGGCATCAAACAAGGCCTTCAGCACGCCATTGACCTGCAAGGACAATTCTTTCATGCGGGCCAACTGCTCATCTGTCGCCCAGCCAAAGGAGCGAACGTGAGACTCATTGATCATTGGGTCGCCCAAGGCATCATTCTTGAGAAACAGCTCAAAGGTTGGCGGGTTTAATGCTTTGCCTTCCTCAATGCCCAGACGCTTTACCAAGCTGCCAGCTGCAAAATTACGCACCACGCATTCCACCGGAATCATGGTCAAACGCTTTACCAGCGACTCAGTATCTGACAGCAGCTTTTCCTGGTGCACAGGAATACCAGCGGCGCCCAANNGCAGAGGTATCGTTGCGAAACAGAATCACCAGGCGATCGGCATCATCGGTGGTGTACACAGACTTGGCTTTACCGGTGTAGAGAAGATCGCGCTTTTCCATCAATGAGTCTCCGAATCAGGGCTTATCGCCTGGCCAGCGCGCCACGATGGACTCAAACAGAGTTCGAGTCATGTCTTGCGAAGCCAGTGTGTCGTCATCTTTTTGCAGGGTCAGGTTATAGGCTGACTGCCCGCGCATTACACGTAACTGGTAGGTTGCCTTTTTGCCGTCGGCGTCGGCCAAGCTCAGGTAATACTGCGACAGCCCCTGATCCCGATCTTCTACCTTAACCCCTGCAGCACGCAGTGCCTGATCCAGTCGATCCCAAATGGCATTGAAGTCACCCTGCACACTGAGCGCAGCATAACCATTACCATCCACCGTCAACTCAGGCTTGTCAGCGCCCTTCTCTGGACCCGGTAATGGCGCCACCTGCTCGGGCAANNTCCTGCGCCTGAAAGTAGTCTTCACCCTTGCTGGCGCATCCGGCCAAACCAAGCATCAGCAACGCCAGACAGGCTCCACGAAACAGCGACATCAGGATAGGACTCCAGCTTTACGCAGCGCCGCCTCCACTACGGGGCGTGCAGCCTCCGACAGGACTGTAAGCGGTAAACGGATGCCCTCTTCCATNNGCATTCAATGAACGCGCCTCATCTGCCTTTCCTGCCAGCGCCGCCAGACAAACGTCCGACATGGCTTTTGGCGCAACATTGGCTGTTACCGAGATATTGCCTTTGGCACCCAATAGAATGAGTTCCCAGGCCGTGGCGTCGTCACCGGAGTAAACCGCCATGCGGTCGCCAACCAAGCCAATCAATTCGCGACCACGCTCAATATTGCCCGTGGCATCTTTGATGCCGACAATATTCGGCAGCCCCGCCAGTCGTGCGACCGTGGCATTCTGCATATCGACGCCGGTACGACCCGGCACATTGTAGAGAATCTGGGGAATGGCCACTGCCTCGGCAATGGCTTTGTAATGCTGAAACAAGCCTTCCTGGGTCGGCTTGTTGTAATACGGCGTCACGAGCAAGACTGCATCCGCACCAACCGACGCGGCTTCACGAGTCAGGACAATCGCCTCGCGCGTGGAGTTAGCACCTGTACCGGCAACCACGGGAATGCGCCCGGCTGCCGACTTGATCACTGCCTTGATCACCGCCAGATGTTCAGCAACATCAAGGGTAGCCGACTCACCAGTGGTGCCCACGGCCACAATGGCATGGGTACCTTCACTGACATGCCATTCCACCAACCGGTGTAATGCCTCCCAGTCCACCGTACCGTCACGGTGCATAGGGGTAACCAGGGCGACAAGACTGCCGGTAATCATGCTGCTCTCCGCAGGATCGTAAAGGCGATTATGGTAATGGCCGCGCACGACCTTGAACAGGTCAAATCTCGGGCAGATGCGGCCAGAACTCACTGCCCTGACAAACAACAAACAAAAAAGCCGGCTTGTAGGCCGGCTTTTTAATAACTGGAGCGGGAAACGAGACTCGAACTCGCGACCCCGACCTTGGCAAGGTCGTGCTCTACCAACTGAGCTATTCCCGCGACACCGGATCGGTGAGAGCGCGCATTCTACCCATGGCCTCTCGTCTGTCAACACTGAAAGCAGTATTGGTCGTTCGATTGCTCAGGAATCACGCAAATGTGGCCAAGCCGCTCTTAAATAAATCACCATCGACCACAATGTCAGCGCAGCGGCCACAATCAACAAGGGAAAGCCCAGATACATATTCAGGGCCTCATTGTTTAGCAAAAGCACCGTAATAGCTGTCATCTGCATGGTCGTCTTCAACTTGCCCATA
>DDBN01000143.1:0-13354 GCA_002333145.1 Moraxellaceae bacterium UBA2031 | reverse complement strand
CCTGCGTGCCAGATAACCATCAAACCAGTCAGTAATTGCCGCCAGCAGGAAAACCAGCGCCGACACCAAAAAACGCCAGTCATACGGCAGATACGCCAAAGCAACCAGCACCGGAATAAGGGCAACCCGGAGCATGGTGAGGATATTGGGAATATTCAGTAAAGGTGACGCCACCGGTTATTTCTCCGTTGATACACACACTTCAAATCCGTCACTCAGTGACTGTGCAGAGCGTCATATATGATTTGTGCCAATGTTAAGCCAATTCCCGGCACGTTCGCGAGGTCCTTGGCACTGGCCCGCAGCACTTCATGCAGTCCACCAAAGTGCTGAAGGAGATCCCTACGCTTCTTTGGCCCTACACCGGGGATGTCCTCGAGTGTCGAACGCTTACGTGCTTTACTGCGTCGAGCTCGATGTCCGGTAATCGCAAAACGGTGCGCTTCGTCGCGAATATACTGGATTAAGTGAAGAGCAGGCGAATCTGCCTGCAACTGCAGGTCGGCACCATCAGCAAAGTAGAGGGTTTCCAAGCCTGGCTTACGCCCTTCTCCCTTGGCGATACCAATAAGGGTCACCCCCTGTACGCCGAGCGTCTCCAGCACCGAAATCGCTTGGGCTAGCTGCCCTTTGCCACCGTCGATAAAGAGAATATCCGGCAAGCGCCCCTCTCCTGTGCGTAAACGCTGATAACGTCGAGTCAATGCCTGGTGCATGGCGGCATAATCATCCCCGCCCGTAATCCCCTCAATATTGAATAGACGGTAATCACTCGGACGGGGCCCAGTCTCATCAAAGACAACACAGGAGGCCACTGTTGCCTCGCCCATGGTGTGGCTGATATCAAAGCACTCCATGCGTGTAATAGGCTCTTTGCGGCCTACCGCCTGTTGCAACGATGCAAACCGCGTATTCATGTGCGTCCGACTGGCCAGCCTTGCAGACAACCCCTGCTCCGCATTCAAACGCGCCATTTGCACCCAGGCTTGCCGAGTCTCTCTGACGCGATGCCGCACCCGCACATCCTGACCGTGCAGTGTACGAATAGCCTCCCGAATCACTTCCGCATCCGGCAACTCGTCACTGGTAATAATCTCATCAGGAATATCGCGCCCATGCTCTGATTGAAGGTAAAACGACGGAAGAAACTCAGAGAGGATTTCGGCAGCACTCGTCTCCCCAAACATCTCGGGATGAAACTCTTTACTGCCTAGCACGCGGCCTTCACGCACAAAAAGAATCTGCACACACACGCCACCTGGCTGTGCTGCCACCGCAATCACATCTGCATTGCCTGCTTCTCGCGTAACAAACTGCTGTTCTTGCACACGCCGCAGCGCCGTTAACTGATCGCGATAGATAACGGCACCCTCGAAATCAAGTTTCTCTGCCGCATCGTTCATGCGTGTGACCAGATTTTGCATGACCTCTTCATTACGGCCATCCAAAAAAAGCACCGTATGCCGAACATCTTCGGCATAGTCCTCAGGGCTCACCAGCTTCACGCACGGAGCACGACAACGCTTGATTTGGTACTGCAGGCAGGGGCGCTCGCGATTACGAAAAAACGTATCCTCGCACTGCCTAACCAAAAAAAGCTTCTGAAGAAGTTGCAGGCTGTCACGAACCGCCTGAGCACCCGGATAAGGGCCAAAATACCGGCCTTTTTGCTTTTTAGTGCCTCGGTGAAAACCGATCCTCGGATACTCCTCGCCTTCGGAAACAAAGAGAAATGGATACGATTTATCATCACGAAGCAGAATATTGTACGGAGGCTTCAGCTCTTTGATCAGCGTCTGCTCGAGTAGCAGCGCCTCTGTCTCTGATGTCGTCAGCGTAATTTCGATATTACGAATACGTGCCACCAAAGCCCTTGTCTTTGGGCTTTCGACATTTTTCTGGAAATATGAGCTAACACGATTCTTAAGGCTACGCGCCTTACCAACGTACAGGATCTCGCCATCCTCACCCAGCATGCGATAAACGCCAGGCAACAACGGCAAGGTTTGAAGAATAGAAGCGATGTGCTCAGCCGTATCAGCCTGATGGGAAGCCATGATGTAACGCCAGATAAATCGGGATTAGTCCGAGTCAGTATTCAACAAGCCGTGCCGGACAGCCAGCAAGGTTAACTCGACGTCACTCTCAATTCCGAGTTTTTCGAAGATGCGATAGCGATAACTATTAACCGTTTTGGGGCTGAGAAAAAGACGATCAGAAATTTCCTGCACTTTCTGGCAACTTACAATCATCATGGAGATCTGCATCTCCCGCTCGGAAAGGTCATCAAAGGGAGAGATCTTTTCTTCTTCCAATGAGCTCAACGCCAAACGCTGCGCTATCTCAGGACTGATATAACGCTGACCTGAAGCAACGGCACGAATCGCATGCACCATTTCTTCCAACGCCGCGCCCTTGGTGAGATACCCCGCCGCCCCTGCCTTGAGCAATCGCGACGGGAAAGGCTCTTCGTCACAGACCGTCACCGCCAATACCNNCGCAGACAATCTTCCCCATTGGCAGCCTCACCCACCACACTGATACCGGTGATGTCCGACAACATTCGGGTGATGCCCATGCGCACCAGATCGTGGTCATCGACCACCAGAACCTTGATCACGCCTGACTCCGGGAAGAAATGAACCCTACTTATTGAGGGCCCGCCAAAGGAGAGTAATACGCCCCGCCACGCTTGGCAAAGCACCTTCGGGACCAATCAGCCAGGCCCGTCATTCACCCGCCAAGATGCCCCACCGGTCGGAAACCATAATTTTTATGTGAATCAATCGTTTATACAGCCCTAAAAAGCTGTACTTCGCCCTGTATTTTGTTAAAAACTAATCAAGATCATTATCAACAGGCAGTTGAACTGCTAAGATTTACCTTAAATATATCAATGGATTGTGTTGGTGAGTTCACGCGCCAGATTAAGGTGCCCCACCCCGATCGAGAGAAACCATGAAAAAGTCCTTCACATTTCTGCTGCGCCCTCTTCTTCTAGGAGTGCTAGCGCTGGGCCTGAGCTTACCCGTGATCACTCCGGAAGCCATGGCGGCCAGCAAGTCCAGTGCTACAGCAAAGAAGCACACTGCGAGCACTGCATCGTCACGCAAGAAAATTCACACGGCCACACGCACCAAAAAACGCAGTCAGCAAGTCTCTCGCTATGGCAAGCGCCGCCCTGTTGTAAACAATCAGAAGCTTCGTGCCGAGCGCGAGCGCCAAGCCATGATGGCTCGGCTGCCTCATCGCGTTGGGCCTACAGAAATTTTCCAGACATCAAATCTGCAGCTCCCACTTAATCTGGAGTCACGCGCGGCGGTGGTCATCAATGCCGACACCGGTGAAACCCTCTATAGCAAGAACCCCACCCGCACCATGCCAATCGCGTCCATCACCAAACTGATGACTGCCATGATTACACTGGATGCTCGCCTGCCAATGGATGAAGTCATCACCATCGCTGAGGCGGATGTAGACAAAATTAAGCACACCAGTTCGCGCTTGGCCGTAGGCACGTCGATGACGCGCAGTGAAGCACTTCTGCTGGCCCTGATGGCGTCAGAAAATCGTGCCGCCGCCTCTTTGGTACGGACCTATCCAGGCGGCACTCAAGCCGCTGTGGCCGCCATGAACCGTAAGGCCCGCGAACTCGGCATGACCCATGCCAACTTTGCTGATGGCACGGGCCTTAACGCACAGAATGTCGCCTCCCCGTCTGACCTTGTGCGTATGGTAAAAGCTGCCCGTAATTATCCCGATATTCGTCGATTCTCAACGACTAGCGAATACGACCTGGCGACCGACCACAGGGTATTGCCCTATCGCAATACCAATGCACTGGTCAAAAATGATACGTGGCAGATTGAAGTCTCCAAGACAGGATTCATCAATGAGGCCGGCAAGTGCTTGGTCATGCATGCTCGCGTGAATGAAACACCGGTTGTCATTGTCCTGATGGACTCAAATGGCAAGTACACTCGAATTGGCGATGCCAATCGCGTGAAAAAATGGCTGGAATCAGCTGTTCAGAGCTTCACGCTCAGCGAAAACCAATACACCCACTAATAAAAAAATCATAATATTTTTATTAGTTCACCACCACGCAGGAGATAAGAATGCTAACCAGTATTCTTTTCCTGTTGGTGGCGCTTCTAACCATCACAATCGTCATATTGGCCAGAAATCGCCGACGTCATAAATATGCACTAACCTCTCTAAGGGAAACTCTTTCTCTGCTTGAGCAACGCATGAGAACGCGTACTGATGCTTGGCGCCATGCCAATGACACGCTGGAGCAGGCCGAACAGCGCCATCGCACCACTACCTCCTTGCTGAATGAAACCAAAGAATATCTAAGCAGCATTATCAACTCAATGCCGTCGATTATTATTGGCGTCACTCCCAGCGGCCATGTTACCCATTGGAATTCCGCTGCCGAATTGTCTACTGGTATTCGCGAGAAAAAAGCATTGGGCTTTCGTTTGCAGGAGGTCTATCCGGACCTTCCCGTGCCTGCCGCCATGATCGAAGAGGCCATTTCCCTAAGCGAGCCAAGCACGAAAGAAGGCGTACGTCTTGAGCATCATGGCAATCTTCATTACGTCGATATTACTGTATACCCCCTGCACTCTCTGGAACTTACCGGGGCAGTCATTCGTATCGATGATGTCACTTTGCGCCAAAAACTCGATGGCATGATGCTGCAGAACGAGAAGCTAAAATCTCTTGGCGAGCTTGCAGCCGGTATGGCCCACGAAATCAATAATCCACTTGCCGCTATTCTGCAGAGCCTGCAAAACGTGGAGCGTCGACTCAATCCAGAGCTAGCGGCTAATCAAGTCGTTGCATTGGCATTAGGCCTGGACCTAAAAAAACTGGATACTTATCTTGAAAACCGTGAAATCAAGCACTTCCTCGACGGCATGGACAATGCCGGCCGTCGGGCAGCCGAGATTGTTCGCAATATGCTTGAGTTCTCGCGAAGCTCCACCCGCCAGCTAGAGCCAACTCAGCTGAATGATGTTGCACATGGCAGTGTGAACTTTATGCGTAATGCTATTGAGTTCTCCATGCCCGCACTCAGCCAAACGCTCATCATTGAAGAAGATTACGATAGCAGCCTTCCGGTAATGTCGGCATCTGGGGTTGAATTGCAGCAGGTTCTGGTAAATCTATTAAAGAATGCAGCTCAGGCTATTCAGGAAGCCCAACGTGAGGCCCCGCTGCTGCGCATCAGCACTCGCTATATTCCACCACTGGCTGAAATTCGCGTAGAAGATAACGGCACAGGAATGAGCCAAGGTACTTCTAAGCAGATTTTTGATCCGTTTTTCACAACCAAGGTTGTGGGGCAAGGAACGGGTCTTGGCTTATCAATTTCACACTTTATTATTACGCAGCGTCATCATGGCCGTATCGAAGTTAAAAGCACACCAAACAAAGGCACTACTTTCATTATCACACTACCTATTACGCAAATAGGCTAATCACACCCAGTCTTTTTGCATCACAAACCGTAGTTCGCACGCGCCAACTCTTCCAGTTTTTGCTTACGCTCCTTCCAGTCAGGCATAAACTGCGACTGCACCTGATAAAAGCGACTGCTGTGATTAAACTCCACCAGATGACACAGCTCGTGCGTAATGACGTAGTCAATGCTATCCGGCGGCATGCGAATCAACTCAAGATTAAGTGTTACTACCGCTTTCCGAGTACACGAACCCCAGCGTGAACGCATCTTGCGTATTTTTAACTCTGGAAAAGGTATACGCAGGGACTTCATCGCCTCATGACAGAAAGCCAGGCGCAAGGGAAAAACCCGTCGAGCTTCGCGGCGTTGCCAAAGCTCAATGATGCCTGCCAATCCTTCCGCCTGCTCTTGGCGATCTTTTGTTATGGAAACGTGCAACTCATTCTCGGTGCGTTTCGCCAGATTGTGGCTTGCAGAATGCACTCGCAGCATTAATGGATGACCCAAATGAAGAAAGGTCTCACCGTCTGTATAGCTCACCTGTGCGGGTGCTGGCTCCTCCATAAATCGGGAGCGTTGTAGAATCAGCCAATCCCAACGCTCATGCAAGAATAGATAAATTTGCGCTAATGGCACGCGAAGCGGTGCACGCACCTGTACAGATCCATTCCGGTGTACATACAGACCAATGGTTTTGCGAGCAGAACGAATAAAATCAAACGGCAGAATATCGCCGTTGTCATGCCGGTACTCTCGCAATCCTTTTGGGTTCGCTTCAGGCATATTCGTTTACCACCGCCAAAAACGACTCCCCGTAACGCTCCAGCTTACTGTCGCCAATACCGGCAATGTGTCCCATCTCCCGCAACGAGCGCGGACGCGCTGAAAGAATCGACATAAGGGTGCTGTCATGAAAAATGACATACGGGGGAACGCCCTGATCCTGAGCCAGCTGCCTGCGCTTTGCGCGAAGTGCTTCCCACAGAATTCTGTCCTCATGCGGAATATCNNCTGAACCTCACCTCTTAGGAGGGGACGACAGCTTTCATCAAGAATTAAAGCACCATGCCCCTCGGGGTCTGGCTGCAGAAAACCCCGCGCCAACAGTTGCCGAAATATTGAACGCCACTCTTTGTCACTCAGGTCGGTACCGCGACCAAAAACCGCCAATGTCTCATGACCATTCCCTGTAATACGGTCTGTCTTCTCCCCACGCAACAGCGCTACAAGGTACTCAACACCGTAGCGGCTTCCTGTGCGATAAACAGCTGACAGCGCCAAGCGGGCAGGCTCGGTAGCTTCCCAGCCAGGCACAGGCTCTACACAGTTATCGCAGTGCCCACATGGCTCCGCCATGTGCTCACCAAAGTGCGCTAACAACAACTGGCGACGGCAACTGGTCGTCTCACACAACGCCAGCATGGTATCAACCTTGCGTTTTTCTTCTCGCTTATGGTCTTCCGCTGCATCAGATTGATCCAGCATCGACTTGAGCTTGATCACATCAGCCAAGCCATAGGCCATCCATGCGTTTGCCCCCAGACCATCACGACCAGCGCGGCCGGTTTCCTGATAATACGCCTCAATACTTTTAGGCAAATCCAGATGGGCAACAAAGCGAACATTGGGCTTGTTAATCCCCATACCAAAGGCAATCGTGGCCACCATCACTAAGCCTTCTTCTCGAAGAAATCGTGTCTGATTTTCTTCTCGCACACGGCCTGGTAAGCCTGCGTGATAAGGCAACGCACGAATGCCGCGCTCATTCAGCGACTCTGCTGTTTTATCGACCTTATTACGAGAGAGGCAATACACGATGCCTGCATCACCTGGATGCTCACGCCGCATAAAGGCTTCAAGCTGATCAAGTGGTTTTTGCTTGGGCACAATGCGATAGAAAATATTGGGCCGGTCAAAGCTGGAAATAAAGGTTTCTGCATTTTCCAGCCCTAGTCGTTGCGCAATGTCTGCTTGAGTTCGTGGATCGGCTGTCGCCGTCAGAGCAATACGAGGCACATGAGGAAACTGTTCCTTGAGTACAGACAGCCCCAGATAGTCTGAGCGGAAATCGTGCCCCCAATGTGAAACGCAATGCGCCTCATCAATGGCGAACAAGGCAATGTTCACACGTGACAACATGTCCAACATACGGCCTGTGACAAGGCGCTCTGGAGCGACATAGAGCAGATCAAGTCGCCCATCAAGGAGCTGCGATTCAATTGCCTGTGTTTCCTGAAAATCGAGCGTAGAGCTCAGATAAGCTGCACGCACACCCGACTGTATCAGCGCAGCAACCTGATCCTGCATGAGGGCAATCAACGGAGAGATCACGATAGCGGTGCCGGGACGCACCAATGCTGGCACTTGATAGCAAAGCGACTTGCCACCACCGGTAGGCATCAGCACCAGCGCATCTCGGCCCTCTATCAGGGCCTGAACAATCGCTTCTTGGGGGCCACGAAACGCGTCATAGCCAAATACGTGCTGGAGAACTTCATGGGCATTCATGGGCGGCAATTATGGAGGATGACCCGTGGACTGTCAGTAAGCCATTGATGACATTATCAAACGGCATCAGTGGATAGGGATTTCAGGACGACTCGACTACAATCACCGGCTGACAAGGAGATTTTTCATGCACGAACTTCATGCCCTGCCCGACTCTACCCGTGAACTACTGGTAACCTTTCTGGACGGCGAGGATAACGCGGATGGGCTGGATTTTGTGGCCACCCACGGCTTTCTGAGTGCTCTCACCGTGGGACCGCGCATTCCTGAGCTCAGTATCTGGCTAAAGGCGCTTTTTGATGACCAGCCTGTCTGTGCTGATGCAAACAAAGCTCAAACCATCACCGATGCACTGATTGCTTGGCAGAAGGAAATTCACGCCACCCTGTACCATGGCCAGCCGCTCGAATTACCCTGCCCGTTGACCCTCAAGACTAACGAGCCCACTGATCTCAATGACTGGTGTGTCGGCTTTATGGAAGCCATGTTCTTGGCAGAAGACAACTGGTACGAGGGTGATGAAGACCTGATTGCCGATCTCACTCTGCCTATGATGGTGCTATCTGACCTTATCGATGAGCCAGAGCTACAGCCTTTACGNNGAGCTCTACTTGCATTTTCACGCACCAAAGACGAACTGATCAGCCCTCCTCACCCCGGGTACGTGCCAGCAGTATCTGGTGCATGCGTTCCCGTAGTCGCGACTTCCTGTCTTCTGACAGGGTCGCGACACAGTGCTGACAGCTCACCCCTTCTTCGTACTCAGGCAGATCGCGCTCAGCCGGTTTAACTGGATAACCACAGCCAAAGCACATTTCACTGTCGCCTTCGGCTAAGCCGTGCGTCACGCCAACACGGTGGTCAAACACAAAGCACTCACCCTCCCAGAGACTCTCTTCAGGCTTCACTTTTTCCAAGTATTTGAGAATGCCACCCTTGAGGTGATAAACCTCAGGATACCCCTCTCCCAGCATGAAGCTTGAAGCCTTCTCGCAACGAATCCCCCCGGTGCAGAACATGGCAACCTTGCGATTCTTTGCCGGGCTGTAGTTTGCGCGAACAAACTCTGGGAACTCTCGAAAGCTTTGCGTTTCCGGATCAACCGCTTGGCGAAAGGTTCCCAGCGCTACCTCATAACCATTACGAGTGTCGATCAGCACCACGTCAGGATCACTGATCAACGCATTCCAGTCTTCTGGCTCAACGTAAGTCCCCACCAGACGGTTTGGGTCTACACCCGGCACGCCCAGCGTCACAATTTCTTTCTTAAGCCTAACCTTCATCCGCCTGAAAGGATGAGTGTCGGTGAAGGACTCCTTATGCTCCAGCGCCAGCAATCGCTCATCACTGCGAATAAAGGCCAAAATGGCATCAATTCCGTCACGGCTACCGGAAATAGTGCCGTTGATGCCCTCTTCTGCCAGCAGCAATGTGCCGCGAATTCCCAGCTCATCACAGCGCTGCCGTAGAGGCTGCCGCCGCTCACGAAAGTCTGGCAACGAGGCGAAGTGATACAGCGCCGCAACAATAATCGACTCAGTCACTCTTGCTGCCTCCACGACAGGCTGGGCTATCTGGCGCAGCTGTTGTCGCCGCCCACTCATCAGGGGTATAGAGATGCAGCGCAAGAGCATGAAGCCCCTTGGCCAACTCGTCTGCCATCAAGGCATAGACCTTTTGATGACGTGCAACCGAGCGCAGTCCAGCAAATGCATCACTGACGACCACAAGTTTGAAGTGAGTGTCGGTTCCAGCGCTATGGTTATGCGACTCGTTCAGCACATCCAAATGCTGCGGGGCAAAGCCCTGACGCAGGGCCTCCTCGATACGTTGCTGGCGTGACATTACTCAGGACTCCAGATAACAGAATACGGGCATTATACGTTTATTACTCAGCCAGCACCGACTGGTTACGGCGGACATGAAAAAGCCGCTCATGGAGCGGCTTCAGCTTTACTCAACAACTGCTTGAGCATCACCCAATATCAGCCACGAGGAACAACGCGCGGAGCCGTCTTGCTCCGAGTGCCTTTAGCCGACTGATACAGCGGATTCACCTTAGGCAGCAGTGCGCCAATGCCGTCAATCCGCTGGGCTCCGCTCGGGTGAGTGCTCATAAATGCCGGGCCGCCTGGCCCATTGGCCTGCCCCATCTTCTCCCAGAGTGATACAGCGGCGGCAGGGTTGTAGCCTGCACGTGCCATCAACTCCAGCCCAACAATATCTGCCTCGGCTTCTTGGCCACGGCTATGCGGCAAGGTCAGGCCCAATTGGGCTGCCGTTTCCAGAAGCGCCATGCTTTCTGGCTTCACATTGCCCAGCACGGCCAGCAGCGACATCCCGGTTTGCTGCGCATAAGCTTGTGACATGCGCTCACGGCCATGTTCACGCAGCGCATGGGCAATTTCATGCCCCATAATGGCAGCAATCTCATCGTCCGAGAGGTTGAGCTGCTTGATGATTCCGGTAAAGAACATGATCTTTCCGCCCGGTGCGCAGTAAGCATTCAGCTCATCACGCGTCTCCAAATTCACTTCCCACTGCCAGGCCAGTGCGTCCTGGCGAAAGGTAGCGACATAAGGAATCAATCGATCTGCAATAACACGAATACGCTCAAGGTTTGCCTTGTCTGTATTCAGCTTACCTGCACCAGATGCCTTACTAAGCTCGCCCCTGTAGGACTCCAACGACATTGCATCCACTTGCGCGCTAGGCAACAGCAATAGTTGCTTGCGCTTTACGCCGGTAGCCCCTTCTTGAGTGGTACTGGCACAGGCGGCAAGGAGAAGAATAAGGGGAAGAACAAAAACCTGACGTCGAGTCAGTATCATTACGGAATCCTCAGTAAAACGCCGATAAGCGCTTCAGTTTATTGAGGATATCCCGTAATGGCGCGAATATCCCGGTACAGTGGTTGCAATTGTGTATAAAGCGGACGATACACCTTCGAGTAAAGCTGATGGTACAGCTCCTGACGTAACTTGTCCGGCTGCGCTGTATGCCCCACACGAGTCATTTTTGCCACGGCCGTTGCATAGTCTGGATGTAAACCCAATCCTACTGCCGCACAAATTGCCGCCCCCAATCCTGACGTTTCCGTGGTATGCGGACGCTCAACCTTCAAACCAAATACATCAGCGGCGATCTGCACCACAGAGTCCGATTGTGCCCCGCCTCCTGATACTCGCAGACTGCGAATGCGTACCTTGGCGCGCTTCTCAATACGACCAGCGCTCTCTTTAAGGGCATACATCAGCCCTTCGACAATGGCACGGTACACGTGCGTGCGCCCATGCACATCACCAAAACCGATAAGGGCTCCCTTGGCTTCACGGCCGGGTTCGCGCACACCGGGCGACCAATACGGCTGAAGCATAAGCCCCATATTACCCGCAGGCGTTGCCTGNNTCTTCCGCGCCAAACTGCTCACGAAACCAGTTCACCATCCAGAACCCACGCGACGTCTGCACCTCAGTACAATAATGCCCAGGCACTGGCGCCGGGTAAGGAGGCAGCAGTGGTGTCACCTCTACATAGTTACGGCGAATTGTATTGATGGTCGCCGTGGTGCCAAAACTGAGCGCCCCCATGTGAGGATCAAGACAGCCAGACCCTAGAACCTCACACGCCTTATCAGCACCGGCGGATAACAACGGCAACCCTTCGGGAATACCAGTCTCGGCGGAAGTTACAGCAGTAATATGTCCCAGTATGCCGCCTGCAGGCACCAGATCAGGTAACTGATCACGACTCACACGCAAGGCATCCCATTTCCAGTCCCATGAGCGAGCCCATGCCTGATGACGGAAATCAAAAGGGATATACCCCACTTGTGCCGCCACTGCATCACGAAACTGACCTGTCAGCCGATGCGTCAGATAGCCAGACAGCAACAGGCATTTGTGCATTTTACCGAACACCTGCGGCTCATACTGTGCAATCCAGTTAATCTCAGCTTTACGCAAAAACTGATTGATCGTGTCAGTCGCACCTAACGCACGGAAAATAGCCTGCCAATGCATGGGCAAGGATGGTGGGTGTAACGATTCGCGCTGGTCGAGCCATGTAATGGCCGATCGCAATGCCATGCCATCCTGATCAACGGCCACCACTGTGCCACGCTGTGTAGTAAGCGTTACACCAATAATATCGGCAGGTTTGGCCCCCTGCTCCCAAAGACCCTTTACCGCAATCACCAGACAATCCCAGTAATAGTCTGCAGACTGCTCGGCATAGCCCGGCAAGGGTGAGTGATATACCGGATCAAACTTTACCTGTGAACGGAATAACAATTGCCCATCCCGGTCAAACAGCAACGCACGAACACTTTGTGTACCGTTATCGATCGCCAGGATGGTTTCCGTCATGATGCCGCTTCCTCAGGCTGCTACAGTATGTGCGCAGTGGCAGGTACGCCATAATACTTATGCCAGATATCACGATAACGCTCTTCTTCTGCCGACCAGCGCGAATCATCCCAACCTAACTCAGCCTGACACACAATGCGTACTTGCGGCAAAAGCTCACTGCCGCCTTCTGGCATCAACAAGCCGATACGGGTACGGCGTAACAGCAAGTCATCCAGATGTTGCACTTGCTCGTAGCGTGCTGCCCAACGCAATTCAGACCAAAGTGTTTCCAACTGCGGAATCGCTTTCATCTCAGTGGGCACAGATTCTTTCAGAAACTGCGAAGCATAAAACCCAAACCGCCCCTTGAGTCGCATCAGATCGGACACCGGCCACTTAGTTTCAATTANNAAATAGCGCGATGCCGCATGCAATGCATCCAGTGCAATAAGGCGAAATGTGGTGAGCTTTCCGCCCGTCACGGTGATCAGTCCTGCATCATCCCAGACGCTGTGATCACGACGTTCGGCAGACGGATTGACACCTACTCCCGACGCCACAATTGGACGCACCCCACTGAACGTAGCAACCACATCATCACGTGTGATTTTTTCATGCGGAAACTGGGCATTGATACCCTGCAGGATGTAATCAAATTCCAGTGATGTAATGGTCGCCTCGACATCCAGATCATCACGATGATCCAGATCGGTAGTCCCAATCACCGTACGACCTTCCCATGGGTAGATAAACAGCGGGCGTTGATCATGCGGATGCATAAAGATCACCGCCTCAGCCATCGGCAAACGACCTGGCATCAGCACAACATGACTGCCGCGCTGCGGTCTTACTTTCCGTTCACCGGCCAATGCCTCACGAAGGCGATCCGCCCACGCACCTGTTGCATTGATCACTGCCTTAGCCTTGATGCCGGCCTTACTCCCTGTCACTTCATCATGCAAATTAATACCGGACACGCGCCCGCTTTCCATGATCAGTGAGTCTGCTTTTACGTAATTCAATG
>DDBN01000046.1 GCA_002333145.1 Moraxellaceae bacterium UBA2031 | reverse complement strand
AAAGCCAAACTGCATCGCGCCCGTGTTACACACGCCGAACTGGATTATGAGGGCTCCTGCGCCATCGATGGCGATCTTCTGGACCTCGCCGGCATCCTTGAGTACGAACAGATACAGATCTATAACGTCACCAATGGCGAGCGTTTTACAACGTATGCCATTCGTGCCGAGGAAGGATCGCACATGATCTCGGTCAATGGTGCCGCAGCGCACAAGGCCGGGGTTAACGACATTTTGATTATCTGCACGTACGCCAACTATGCAGCGGCAGAACTCATCAACTTCAAACCACGATTGGTGTACTGCAACGCAGATAACACCGTTAGCCACAGCGCCAATGCCATTCCAGTACAGGTTGCCTGATTCACCTCTTGTGGTATAAAAAAGCGCCGGCAAATGCCGGCGTTTTTTGTTTTCTGCAATTGGTCAGGCATTTAATCCTGCAGTTCCTTTATCTGCTTTAGCTGCTTACGTTGATAACGTTCGGCGCCAATAACCTCGCGCAATCCCTGCAGGGTTCGATAGGGTGTTTCATGAATGATCAGGTTAACCACACCAAAAGGGATATTACCGGAAGGATTAGCACGGCCAATCATCGTTACCTCTACTTTACCCGCCCCCAGTGGTCTGAAAATCCAGTCTCCCACCATGTCCGGCATCCGCACAAAATCGGGATCTACAGGGTACCGCCCTGCCGGTGTCGAGCGGCTACGAATCGTCACTATTCTGGTTTTTTCATCTTGAACAATCTGCCCTGCCAGCACGACATCCCGATTAGATAGTGGCCAGGGAAAGTCAGTTTTAGTATGAATGACAAAAGTTGCCGCATCATCATCTCGTGTCAGTACCTCTACCCCCAGTATTCGGTAGGCCCACTCGCTGACATGATCCGTGTCCATGATCAGGCTTACCAACCCGGACAGGGAGCTATCCACTGTTGTAACGGCCTTGAACGCACGAATCGGATACCCTGGCTCATTCCGTGTCCAGACTTTGATGCCGTTGCGATCACGGGCAAGCTCCCACTCCGACGATTGACTGACAGCACTCACCAGCAACAACAAGACAACGCCTACTACTTTTGAAAACACCATGCCGCCGACTCGCTTGCCTTCAGACTCAGGCGTAAATAATGACTTCACTTACGTCAATTTGCATTGGCTACAGATGTCAGTAGTCATTACCAGCATGACGCAAAACACCACTAAAAGTAACGGCATTAACAATCTGTGAAAACTGCACAAACAACAAGCCGGCCTCAGGGGCCGGCTTGTTGTGCATCAGTAACGATCAGGGCAGCCGGAAGTGCGGAAGCCAATCAAAAAAGCCCGCGCCCTTGTAATCCCAGTCGACGAAAGCACCGCCATATACCACGATCAATAGCGCCGGCACCATGACAAGCAGAGGCAAAATCCAGCGTTCATACCGATAATAGAAAGACTCGTTGCGCACTTCCTCATCGGCATCCTCCATTTCCTTTTCACCCACCACCTGCCGCGTCAACAACTGATTAAGCGCCACAGGCGGCGACAGATAGCCGAGCTCAAATGCGGTGAGCACAATCATCCAGAAATGTACTGGATGAATGCCATTGTTATACGCCACAGGAGCCACCGTTGCCGTCACCAATATGATCGCACCAAGCGGATCCATGATCATGCCGACAAATATCAGCAGCACCATCAGCAAACTCAATGCCAGCCAGATATTGCCAAAGCTGTGCGGTACTGCTTCCATGATACCGGAGCGCTCAATAGTGCCGCCCACGGCTACTGACAAAGCCATCAGCAGAATCAATGCACCAATGTGACCAATCGTATCGTTGGTTGCGATGCGTATCGCTTCCTCAAGGCCGATACGACGCTCCGAATGGTTCGGTGTATGAGGCAGCTCTGGCATACGTGGCTCATAGCGACGCATCTTGTCAAAGATCACAATAGCCAACAGGATAACCGGCAAAATCATCGGGGCGGTGAATTCATCCAGCTTGGTATCCAGCACAAACTTGTAGAAATACACCACCACAAGAGTCAGAACGATATACGGAGACACAGGGCCAAGCGCGCGAGCCGATGCCGGCAATGCCACCGAGACACTTTCAATCTGGATTTTCTGCTTGCGCATCATCTGGGAAATGATGAAAAACAATGAAGAAGTCAGCAGGAATACCCAAATACCCCAACCGTACAGAACCTGTGTCGTAACCTGTTTATTCAGTGCAGCAATCACAACGATGAGCAGGCAAGGTGCCAGCACCACGCCCAGTGAACCCGACATTGCAGTGGCTGCCAGAGCGTACTGGCGGCGAGCACCGGCCAACTGCACTTCACGATAAATTATCGCACCGGCAGCGATCACGAAAATACCGGAGGCTCCTGTATACGCGGTCGGAAAAGCCGCAACGAACAGAATGACCCAGGTGAGCATTTCTGGTGACAACTTCCATGGGCGAATGATGTCCAGAAAAAGGTCCACCACACGAGTCTGTTTGAGCAACATACCCGCCCAGATATAGAGCGCCAGATTCAGAAAGACACCGGACAGCTCCATCATCTGACCAAGATAGATGGCCAAACCAGCATGATGCCCATCCAGTATAAAGCTGATGCCGGCATTGATGCCCATGAAGGCAAACAGCGGAATGGACAGCAACGCCTTGCCAAAGGAGCCGCCCTCCGGTGCATCCTTCGGGGGAGAAAAAATTGCCTTGACGCTTACCAACGCCAGAACTGAAAACAGTGCTACCCAGATCCAGCTGATATAGGGTCGATCAATCTCTACACCAGACTTGTTTTGCACCTGTAAAATGTAGAAGAGGTTGGAAAAAACCAGAATGGAGTTGGCCAGCACCATGGCCACTGAGTAAACACGAAAATCCAGTCGGGTTTTTGGTGGCCGAAGGGCAATATGGTGTAATCCGAGCGTCGTGGTTACGGCGGCAATGGCAACCATCAAAAGCAGCAGCAAGCTGCGGTTCTCCGTGCCAAACTTGAAAATCCCGAAGAAAGTCGTCTCAATCTTGCGGAAAGTCTTCACTTCCGTCGTCAGATGATCATTGATCTTCTTGTACATGCCGATTTTTTCACGGCACAACTCATTGGCCTTTTCAATGGACTGATGCATCGCCTCCATGTCCACTGGCTCGTCAGCGAACAGCGCGTCGATATCATCCATCGCAGCCGAAGCCGGTGGTGCAGAAGCCTCAGCCGTCGCATTCGGATTACAGTCAGGAACTGCCGGATCGGCACGCAGCATGAAATACTGAATACCTGATTCCTGGTCGCCAAACATGCGCTCGCCCATACGAAGCAGCTGGCCATGAATCATTTCGCCAGTACCGATGACCAGCGTAAGGAGAAGCAGCAAAAAAACGGGAAGACTGGATATCCATTCTGCCCATGAGCGATTGAGGAAAGCAGGTTTCTGGTTCATACAAGCTCGATCTGGCGTCTGTTGTTTTCTGCGCTGACAAGAGGGCTGTCAGCATTTTTTTGTGTCAGGATGATCTGGTCTTGCTACGGCATCCTGCAGACATGAAAAGCCCCTGTTATCAGGGGCTTTTCCGGACTAACGTATTACTCGATACTCTGGGCACACTCTGCGTTGGTCGGCTCAAGCTGGCAACGCACTTTCTTCAGCACCGACATCATGCGTTTGTCATAAATGCCATCATTGGTCAGTGCAGCACGCGAGTCACGCATCATGCTGATGTGTTTGGCCTTGTCTGCTTCAGGAATCTGCATCCAGTACTTCTTATCAATATCAGCTTCAGCCGTCTTGATAAGGCTCATGGCGCGCGGATACTGCGACTGTATGTACTCACGAGACTTCTGACCAAAGTCCTCAGAAAACCTGTCACGACGGATCAATACCTGCAGCGTCAACTGCACCAGAGGGAAGTTCACGATGGCTCCTTTGGTGCCCAGACCCTTGACCAATTCCAGAGGCTTGAAGGCAGCTGCCGGAGCCCCGATGATATCCACGGAGCCATTATTGAACTTGCCCGCAAAGTTGGTGACGTCAGAAGCAACGGGCTGCGCTCCAACCAACTGCACCATCTTGGCCTGAGCCTTATCGTAGTCGAGTACGGCAATTTTCTTGCCTGAGAGCTTACCCACGGTATTGATACTACGGTCATTAACGAACAGGTAGGCAGCGCCCATGGGGGTTGCACCTGCTACTTCATAATTACCGCTCACCATCAGTTTGGCCGCTGCTGGTGATGCAACCGTCGCCAGCGCCTTCGCCTGCATGGCGTACGTCGGCAACGCACCCAGAGCATCCATGCTGCCAACAAACGAATTAAACTGACGGGCACGCAAACCTGTCATAACCACTGCATCACACTGTCCTGCCTTGAAGTCCTCCGCTGCGATCTTCTCATCGGTGTAGGGCTTCAGGTCGAACGTAACGCCCCATTTGGCTGCGGCCAGTTTGTAGTCTTTCATCATGTTGAACACATCCCCCTGGGCTCCCACGATGTCCCAGACACAAAGTGTCCTCTTGTCGGCCGCCATGGCCATCGTGGACGAGAGAGCGAGGGCAGTACCCGCCAGTATCAGGCGAGCACCACGGGAGTACTTCATCAACGTTTGCATATATAGCTCCTACAGGAGTGCTTCAAAAGATCAAAAAGGTAAAAGGACGACCTCAAAGGAGGTCATCGATCTCTACACCATCATCCTGCTGTGCGGGTGCATCATCCCAGAACTTGCCCAGACTGCCCGGTGGGGTACGGCTTCCGGCTTTTTCAGTCCAGAGACGATCGGAGATATTCTGCACAATCAAGAAAGCCATCTGGTCAAGCATCTTGTAGTTCGGATTAACAGCCATTTCAGTTGTAGCTGCGTAAGAGCGGATAGCATCACGAACCAGCTCTTCATCGCCCTTGGTGTAGGCAGACATGGCATACATGGCATGTGGCAGGCGTACACCCGTGCGCTCACCGATACGCATGCTCTGCTTGATGGTTTCCCATGGGTCGCCCTTGCCTTCACCTGCACCCGGTAGCAAATTCCAGATAGCGGCGCGGGTAGCCATTGGGGCACCCCACCACTTGTTGTTATCTAAGCACATCATGCCACGCTCAACCTTGGCGCCAATATCTTTAGGTACGCCAACGGCTTGTTGTGCCGTGATGTCATTAACGATGGACTGCACACCTGTCAGCATGCCCATCATGTAAATCATTTCGTCAAAGTCATTCTTGAACTTCGGGCACTTGTCACCGATTGGGGACTTACGATTAACTTCGTAATGATGCACAAACGCCTGCCAGCCAGCATATTGACGACGAGCTGCAAGCTCGGCTTCACGCTTTTGCTGGATACGCGCATCCTGAGCCTCATCGATCAAGCCCGCCTTGGCGGCGCGCAGATAGCGCAGCTCATGCTCAAAGGCACGCTGTTCGGCGCAGAGGCCTGCGGAAGCGTACTGAACAACGAGAATCTTGTCGGCATCGGCCTTGAGGCCCCATACCGCACCGAGCATCAGTGGAGTAATGGCTTCACCCGCAGAACAACCCATCGCCGTATCGTCCATCTTAAGGACGGGTGGGATGATGTGCTTTTCAGTAAAGCGCATGGCGATATTGGCACCGGTCTTATTGATCTGGGAGCAACCCGAGAGCAGAACAGTCCCAGTCACAAATGCACCGATAACGCTCCAACGGAGCAGACGACGGGTCCCTCTCATGGTGATTTCCTCTTAAATTTTGTTTTTGTAGTATCCGGTCAAGCGCCGTTTTTTTTGATTATGGCGACAACCTTACCTGCCCTAGCAGGAGAGCCGGGCAAAGATAGCATCTAGCCCGTAAACAAGAAAGCCGCCCAAAGGCGGCTTTCTTGGCTTTTTTAGTCATCCGAGGCCATTTTCATGAACTCCGGATCACTGAGCCTCATGCCTGAGGTGCTTCAACGGCCAGCTCTTTCATGGACAGCTTGATGCGACCGCGCTGATCCACATCCATCACTTTAACCTTAACCTTCTGACCTTCCTTCAGGTAGTCGGCCACATTCTCGACACGCTCACTGGCGATCTGGGAAATGTGCACGAGGCCGTCAGTACCGGGCATGATGGTCACAAAAGCACCAAAGTCGACGATACGGGCGACCGTTCCTTCATAGATTGTGCCCACTTCCACTTCGGCAGTAATGGCCTGAACCTTAGCCAAGGCAGCCTGAGTGGCTCCCTTAGTTTCGCCATAGATGCGCACCAAGCCAGTGTCATCAATGTCGATAGTGGCCTTAGTCTCTTCGCAGATCGAGCGAATCATCGAGCCGCCCTTGCCAATCACATCACGGATTTTTTCCGGATTGATATTGATAGTGGCGTAGGTTGGCGCATTGCCATTCACTTCTGAACGGGACTGCGGCAGCACTTCATTCATGGCTTTGAGGATCAGCAGGCGACCATCACGGGCCTGAGCCAGTGCGGTTTCCATGATTTCCTCATTGATGCCTTCGATCTTGATATCCATCTGCAAAGCGGTCACGCCATGAGCGGTACCGGCCACCTTGAAGTCCATGTCGCCAAGGTGATCTTCATCACCAAGGATGTCCGTCAATACAGCAAAGCGCTCGCCTTCCTTGACCAGACCCATGGCAATACCAGCCACCGGAGCCTTCATCGGCACACCGGCATCCATCAGCGCCAGCGAGGCACCGCAAATAGACGCCATGGAGGACGAACCATTGGACTCGGTAATCTCAGACACTACACGGATGGCATACGGGAACTTGTCTGATGCCGGCAGCATTGGCTGCACGCCACGACGGGCCAAACGACCATGTCCGATTTCACGGCGCTTAGGACCAGTTTCTCGACCCGTTTCACCAACAGAGTAGGACGGGAAGTTGTAGTGCAGCATAAAACTATCACTGCGCGTGCCTTCCAGCGCATCAATCATCATGGAGTCACGTGAACCGCCCAGAGTGGCGGTAACCAACGCCTGAGTCTCACCACGAGTGAACAGCGCAGAACCGTGAGTCTTGCCCAGCACACCAACCTGAATATCCAGAGCGCGCACAGTCTTGGTGTCACGGCCGTCGATACGTGGCTTGCCGGAAAGAATGTTGTCACGCACGGTGCGGTACTTCAGGTCTTCAAACAGCTCATCCACTTCATCGGCAGATACATCAGCACCCTCTACGGCAAACCGCGCCAGCGCCTGCTTTTTGATCTCACCCAGCTTGGTGTATCGATCCAGCTTTTCGCGAATGGTGTACGCGTCAGAAATTGCACTTTCAAATGCATCCTTGAGGGCAGCCTTGAGCGTTTCGTTCTTGACTGGAGCAGTCCAGTCTCTACGCGCATTGCCAACTTCAGCAGCAAATTCTTTTATCGCCTGAATAGCGACTTGCATTTCATCATGGCCGAACAGCACGGCACCCAGCATTTCGTCTTCGCTGAGTTCTTTCGCCTCAGATTCCACCATCAACACAGCCGCACTGGTGCCGGCCACAACCAGATCCAGCTCAGATGCTGCCAGCTCTTCATAGGTTGGGTTGACGCTGTACTCGCCGTTCACATAAGCAACGCGGGCAGCACCGACCGGGCCATTGAAGGGAAGACCAGAAATCGCCAACGCGGCAGATGTGCCGAGCAGAGCAACAATATCCGGGTCGAATGTCTTATCAGAGGACACTACTGTGGCAGTGACCTGCACTTCGTTCAGGAAGCCTTCTGGGAACAGCGGGCGAATCGGGCGGTCGATCAGGCGGGAAGTCAGTGTTTCCTTTTCTGATGGGCGGCCTTCACGCTTGAAATAGCCACCGGGAATACGGCCAGCGGCATATGTTTTTTCTTGGTAGTTCACGGTCAGCGGAAAGAAATCCTGACCTGGCTTGGCAGACTTTGCGCCAACCACAGCAACCAGCACCGACACACCACCCATGGTGATATAAACAGCACCCGAGGCCTGACGGGCAATACGGCCAGTCTCTAGTACCACGGTCTGCTTGCCGAACTGGAATTCCTTGCGAACGATCTTGAACATATTTCGGGTTCCTCTTGCATCAACTGCAATCAATTTGGTTCCGGCATCGTCCGGAACCGGTGCTGCCATCGGAGGCCCCTAATACATCCACTACGCCTAATGCAAACTGCGCAACGGATGTGTTAGAAGCCTCTCCTTAGGCGATTCGTTTTACCTGGTATAAAAAGAGCCGGGAGCGCTCGCGCTCCCGGCTTACACACTTAGCGACGCAGGCCCAGAGTCTGGATCAGCGCAACATAGCGGGCATGGTCCTTGCCATTCAGGTAATCCAGCAGCTTGCGGCGCTGGTTCACCATGCGGATCAGACCGCGACGGGAATGATGGTCATGCTTGTGTGCCTTGAAGTGAGGCTGCAGATCATCGATCTGAGCCGACAGCAGGGCAACCTGCACTTCCGGAGATCCCGTATCACCCTGACCGCGGGCGAACTTGGCAACAATATCTGCCTTGTCTTGAACAGTTAAAGACATTTTATAACTCCACAATGAGATGCATAAAAGAGACGCCCGACCGTGCATCTCTACAGTCGTCGTCGCGAAGGACATATCTGCCCCTCTTTCGCATTGACCGACTAATCGCCGATCAATATGAATTCATGGTGCCATGGATTTTATCAGACGACGCGGTGCCACGCGCCCTTCGTCATCCATTGCACCGATTCCGAGAAATGCTCCGTCCTGCTCAAATACCAGAACTTCACCATTCTCTGGAGCATCAGGGCAACGCACTGGCTGACCCTGACGTAGATAATACGCTGCATTCTCTGAGAGCTCCACGCGAGGCCACGAGGCCAAGCCTGCCCAAGGCGGCAACAGCAGGCGATCAATCGCCGCCGGCCCACCTTCAGCCAACGTCTGCTCCAGTTGTTCCAACGTCACCATCTCGGGAAGCTCGAACGGGCCCAACGACAAACGGCGCAGCATCACAACATGGGCTCCACAGCCCAGCACCTTGCCAATATCTTCAGCCAAAGAACGAATATACGTCCCCTTGCTGACATGCGCCTCCAGCGTCCACTCGTTACCCTCTACCTTAAGTAGAGTCAGCCGATAAACGCTCACCGGGCGGGCAGGTCGATCAATCTCGATACCCTTGCGTGCCAACTCATAGAGTGGCCGTCCATCCTTTTTCAAGGCAGAGAACATCGAAGGCACTTGAAAAATATCGCCGCGAAATTGCGCTAATACTGCCTCAATGGCCGCATCTTCCAGCACAGGCACCACTGACTCACTCGTTATTTCTCCTTCGGCATCACCTGTATTTGTGGTGATGCCAAGGCGAATACGGGTAACGTAGACCTTGTCGGCATTTAGCAGGTACTGCGTAAACTTTGATGCCTCGCCAAGGCAAACCGGCAATAGCCCGGTTGCCAAAGGATCCAGACTGCCCGTATGGCCGGCCTTATCGGCTTGGTAAAAATGACGAACCCGCATCAACGCCTGATTCGACGTGATGCCCTGAGGCTTGTCTAGCAGCAGCACGCCATCAATGGGACGACGCGGACGGCGTGGCTTACTCATGTTTCGTCAGCAATACCCGGCTCACTCTCGCCACGCGCCTCGGCGCGTTCAAGATCTTCTTTGACGGCAGTAGTAATCAGCGCGGCCATACGATTACCGCGTGCCGTTGCCTCGTCAAAGTGAAAGCGGATGTGCGGAATAATACGGGTCTTCAGGCCACGGCCCAAGCCGCCACGGAGAAATCCTGCCGCCGCATTAAGAACCTTAAGACTGTCATCCGGCTTTTCTTCCAGCGTCGCGCCCAGCACGGTGACATAGACATCGGCATAGCCCATGTCCGGACTCACTTTCACCGCAGATATGGTCACCATCCGGATGCGTGGGTCCTTGATTTCCTCACGGATCAATACGGAAAGATCGCGTTGGACCTGGTCGGCAAGGCGTTGCGTACGCTGACTCATGAAACCTCTTGAATTACCTGTTCAAACTGCAAGTGACCAACACACTAGGCATGCGCGGTCCAGTCAAAGGCCTGATGTGAACTGGCCCGATGCCGGATAATCCAGCACCGGGCCAATGCCACAGCAGGTCTTTCAGCACACCTGATTACAGGCTGCGCTTGATGATGGTGACATCATAGACTTCGATCTTGTCTCCGACACGGATGTCATTGTAGCCCTTAACCGCCAGACCACACTCAATACCGTTACGAACTTCCTGCACGTCGTCCTTGAAGCGGCGCAGCGATTCCAGTTCACCCTGGAACACCACCACTTCATCACGCAGCACACGGATTGGTTTGTTGCGATACAAAGTACCTTCAATACCCATACAGCCTGCTGCCGCGCCAAACTTGGAGGAGCGGAAGACTTCGCGAACCAGCGCCACACCGAGAATAGTTTCACGATGCTCCGGTGCCAGCAGGCCGCTCATGGCCGCTTTCACGTCATCAAGCAGTTGATAAATAATACTGTAGTAGCGCAGATCGATACCATCCGCCTGGCACTTGGCACGCGCCGCGTTATCTGCACGCACGTTGAAGCCCAGAATCACGGCACCGGTTGACTCCGCCAAGGAGACATCGGACTCAGTGATGGCGCCCACACCAGCGCCCACAATCGCCACTTTGACTTCATCGGTGGACAAGCCATGCAGCGACTGGGTAAGTGCTTCCAACGAGCCACGCACATCGGCCTTGAGCACGATATTGACGGCAGAAGCTTCCTTCTTGCCCATATTAGCAAACAGGTTTTCTAGCCTCATCCCCTGCTGGCGCGTCAAACGCTCTTCACGCTGCTTGATGCCACGGAAATCGGCAACTTCACGCGCCTTGCGCTCATCAGCTACTACTAGGAATTCATCACCGGCATCCGGGGCTTCAGGCAGGCCCAGAATTTCAACCGGAATAGATGGCCCGGCAGATTTGATGGGCTTGCCATTTTCGTCGGACATGGCACGAACACGGCCGTAATGCATACCGGCCAACACCATGTCGCCCACTTTCAGCGTGCCGCGCTGGATCAGTACCGAAGCAACCGCACCACGACCCTTATCAATGCGCGCTTCAATCACTACGCCTTGAGCAGGACCGTCAACAGCAGCAGTCAGTTCCAGCAACTCTGCCTGCATGAGGATGGCTTCGAGAAGCTCGTCCACGCCCATGCCTGTATGCGCCGAAACCTTACAAATCTGATGCTCACCGCCCCACTCTTCAGGAACGATTTCCTTCACGGTCAGTTCGTTCAATACACGATCCGGATCCGCAGAGGGCTTATCCATCTTGTTGATGGCCACAATGATCGGCACACCGGCCGCACGGGCATGGTCAATGGCTTCTGCTGTCTGCGGCATAACACCGTCATCAGCCGCCACCACGATCACAACAATATCAGTCGCCTTGGCACCACGGGCACGCATGGCTGTAAAGGCGGCGTGACCTGGGGTATCAAGGAAGGTGATCATACCGCGAGGCGTTTCGACGTGATAAGCGCCGATATGCTGCGTAATCCCACCCGCTTCGCCAGAAGCCACTTTGGCTCGACGAATGTAATCAAGCAACGACGTCTTGCCATGGTCAACGTGACCCATAATGGTCACTACTGGCGCACGCGTCGTGGCTTCGCCATGAGGCTTAAGGGTATCGATCAGCGCATCTTCCATGGCGGTTCCACTCACGAAGATTGGGTTGTGGCCTAACTCTTCCACCACAAGACCCGCCGTCGCCTGATCAATGCTCTGCTCGGCCGTTACCGTCTCGCCCATCTTCATGAGCACCTTGATAACTACCCGAGCCTTAAGCGCCATTCTCTGGGCAAGGTCACCTACTACAATAGTTTCACCAATGGCGACATCGTAAACCTGCTTATCCACCGGCTTTTCGAAACCGTGTTGCTTGGAAAGCGTGCTCGACAGCGCGCGAGTGACCGGCCGGAAAGCTTGTTCCGTTTGGCGTTTTTTGCCGCCCTTGGCCTTGCTACTCGTCTTGCTGCTGCCGCGACGAATCTCGCGATCTTCGCGATTAAAGGATTCTTCGAAAGCCTTGCCAACCAAGCCACTTGCCAGCGGGACATCTACTGTCGGCGCAGGAGTTTCGCCACCGCGAGACTCGATCTCAGCGGCGATCTTGCGGGCTTGCTCAAGCGTTTTCTCGCTGGCCTTCACTTCCGCTTCCAGACGAATCTTTTCTTCTTGCTTGCGACGTACTTCGTCAGCTGCCTTCACGCGCGCTTCTTCAGCTTCGCGACGTGCACGCTCTTCAGCAGTTTCCTCACGCAGCTTGGCGTTCGCAGCGCCAACCTTAGGGACAGACAACTTCTTGTCCTTGGCACCCTTGCTGACAGCATCCGTCGAACGGCGCGCTTCTTCAGCCGCCTTGCGAGCAATCTCTTCAGAAGCAGCAATACGAGCATCTTCTTCGGCTTTACGCGCAGCGGCTTCTGCCGCCAAACGCTCTTCCTCTACTTTGCGTTCGGCTTCTTCTGCCGCACGCGCGGCATCATCCTGGCCATCAAGCACCGACTGCTTCACATAGGAGCGCGTCTTACGCACTTCCACATTAACGGTCTTAGCCTTGCCTCCAGCAGACGGAGCCACCTTCAGCGTTGATGTTTCCTTACGCTTAAGGGTAATCTTTTTTGGCTCGCTCTCGCTGTCGCCATGGGCGCGCTTGAGGTGCACAAGCAGCTGCTGCTTTTCCACATCGGAAACAGCATCATCCGCATTTTTGTGCGCAAGTCCGGCTTCCTGCATCTGTGTCAGCAGGGTTTCTACCGGACGACCCACAGTCTCGGCCAATTGTTTGACGGTCACTTCTGCCATCTGGCGTATCTCTCCGCTTCGCTCGGCACGTAAACAGGCTCAGGACAAATCACTGAAACCAGGGTTCACGTGCCTTCATGATGAGTTGACCTGCCACTTCGGCATCCAACCCTTCGATATCCGCAATATCATCTATGCCCTGCTCAGCGAGATCTTCCATGGTAATCACGCCCCGTGCAGCCAGCTCGAATGCTAGCTTACGGTTCATGCCTTCCATGTTAAGCAGATCTTCAGCCGGCTCAGCACTCAGCTTCTCTTCCGACACTAATGCTTTGGTCAACAAGGCGTCTTTGGCGCGCTGACGCAGCGCGTTGACGATGTCCTCATCGAAATCCTCGATTGCCAGCATCTCCTCGATGGGCACATAGGCCACTTCTTCCAGCGACGTAAAACCTTCATCAACCAGAATACTGGCGATGTCCTCATCCACACCCAGATCACGCACAAATACATCAATATACTGGTGCGACTCACTATCTTGCTTAGCCTGTGCTGCCTCGACCGTCATCACGTTGAGACGCCAGCCAGTCAGATCCGAAGCCAGCCGAATATTCTGGCCGCCACGACCAATCGCCATGGCCAGCTGATCTTCTTCGACAGCAACATCCATTGCGTGCGTGTCTTCATCAATGACGATGGCGGCTACTTCAGCAGGCTGCAGGGCATTGATAACGTACTGGGCAGGATTATCGTCCCACAGCACAATATCGACACGCTCACCCGCCAACTCACCAGACACCGCCTGAACACGTGCACCACGCATACCGATGCAAGCGCCCTGCGGATCAATACGCTGATCATTGCTTTTCACGGCAATTTTGGCACGCACACCTGGGTCACGAGCCGCACCACGAATCTCGATGATTTCCTCACCGATTTCGGGCACTTCAATACGGAACAATTCGATGATCATTTCCGGGCTGTTACGCGACACCAGCAACTGTGAGCCACGGCCCTCAGCATTGATATCAAACAGCACTGCACGTACACGCTCGCCGATGCGGAACGTTTCGCGCGGAATCATTTCTTCGCGAGCCAGATACGCCTCGGCATTACCGCCGAGATCCAGCACCAGACCGTCACGCGTCGTCTTTTTGACCACGCCGGAAAGAATCTCACCAATACGATCGCGATAGGCGTCCACGACCAAGGCGCGCTCTGCCTCGCGCACTTTCTGCACGATGACCTGCTTGGCGGTCTGGGCAGCGATACGGCCGAATCCGACGGAGGGCACCTGCTCCTCACGCACGTCGCCAATCTGCATGCCTTCGCCTTCAACATCGCTGATGGCTAATTGCATAGCAGGGATCTCATGATCCTCATCTGCCACCACAGTCCAGCGACGGAAGGTATCGTACTCGCCGGTCTTGCGGTCAATAGCGACACGCAGATCGATTTCGTCCGTGTTGTAATTTTTCTTGGTAGCGGCCACCAACGCGAGTTCGAGCGCCTGGAAAATAATTTCCCGGGACACACCCTTCTCGTTACTGACCGAGTCAACTACCAGCAGAATTTCTTTGCTCATGGTTCGTTCCTTACGGATCTCGCCTTCAATCGGAAAGACAATCAAAAATTCGGTACGACATTACCCTTGTCGATCATGGCGTACGGAATGGATACCGTGACGCCATCGCACAGCATCTCCACTGCATCGTCAGTGATCTGCTGCACCACACCCTTGTACTTGCGCCGGCTATTCAACGGACTAGCCAACCGAACTGCTACTTCACCACCAATGTACCGGCCATACTGCTCAAGCGTGAACAATGGGCGATCCCAGCCTGGCGATGACACCTCAAGGGTGAACTCCCCGGCAATAGGATCTTCCACTTCCAGCACACCGCTCACCTGGTGACTGACCTGAGCACAGCCTTCAACCGAGACACCCTCGGGGCCATCAATGAACAGGCGCAGCACCGAATGCCGCCCCTGCTGAAAGAACTCAACACCCCACAACTCGTAACCGACAGCGCTGACGGCCGGCGCCAGCATTTCCGTCATGGCCTCGACCTTTTTCGACACTGCCATACTGCTGTCTCTCGAGTGAAGCGCGGCTCGTACGAGCCGCCAAAAACAAAACCGTGGAAACAAAAAATGGGCACGTGGCCCACTTTTCTGACCCGATCTGCGTCGGGTCCCGCGGACCTATAAAAAAGCCCACACAAGGCGGGCTTTTTTATGAAACTGCTCGCAAGCAGTCTCTAAGTCCAAAGTGGTAGCGGGGGCTGGATTTGAACCAACGACCTTCGGGTTATGAGCCCGACGAGCTACCAGACTGCTCCACCCCGCATCAGAGGACGGCGACTATAGGGCCGAAGACACTTTATGTCAAAGGCTTTCTAGCGCATTTCTTCGTTATTGTTCTGATAAATCAATAACGAGGTTTTATGGTGCGGAAGGGGGGACTTGAACCCCCACGCCGTTAGGCACAACCACCTCAAGGTTGCGTGTATACCAATTTCACCACTTCCGCAAAACTATGATCCCGAAAGATCTACACCTGATATTACTTGCCGATACTACTTGGCTGGTGTCGCCGGTATATCACCCGCAGGCTGAGTCGCTGCAGACGGTGCCGCAGGTACATCACCAACAGGCTTGCTTGCTGCAGCCTCTTCAGCCGCCTGAATCTCTGGCAGCACACCGTACGACTGCGCATTTTGACGCGCATAAATAGCCAATGTCAGGCTAGTCACGAAAAATATGGCCGCAAGCACTGCCGTAATGCGCGTTAACACGCTAGTCGCGCCAGCTGCACCGAATACGGTTTGCGATGAACCGCCACCGAAGGAGGCCCCCATCTCTGCTCCCTTACCCTGCTGAAGCAGAATGAAGGCGGTCATGGCGATGGCGACCAGCACATGCAGAACCAGAATTGCTGCTTCCATTACGCTTATCTCACTGCGCTGCGCGGGCTATCCGCGCAATCGCTACAAATTCATTCGCGTCCAAAGACGCTCCCCCTACCAGAGCACCATCAATGTCTGCCATGGCAAACAGTGCTTCTGCATTACCCGCCTTGACACTGCCACCATAGAGAATGCGCAGGCCCAAAGCCGTTTCTTCATCCTCTTGCGCCACACGAGCGCGTAGCAACGCATGTACTTCTTGCGCTTGCTCCGGCGTTGCGGTGCGGCCAGTGCCAATAGCCCAAACTGGCTCATATGCTATTACTGCCTGCGCGAGCGCCTTTACGCCCGCTGAAGCCAGCACTGCCTCAAGCTGGCGTTTGACCACTGCTGCCGTACTACCTGCCTCACGCTCAGCGAGTGTCTCGCCGACGCAGAACACAGGAACCAGCCCAGCGCCCTGCGCCTTTATAAACTTTTCCGCGACTTGCACGTCGGTTTCGCCGTAATACGTGCGTCGCTCGGAATGCCCGATGATCACGGCCTTACATCCGCAATCCACCAACATTCCGGCTGAAATTTCGCCGGTATACGCACCGTCACTTTCGCTGGCTACATTCTGAGCCGCTAGCTTTATACCATCGCCCTGCAGAAGCGCCGCCACTTGCAATAAATACGGCGCCGGCGGAGCGATCCATACATCAATGCCAGACCACTCGGCTTCCTGTGCTTTCAGCGACTGCAGCAATGCTGCATTACTCGCCTGCCGTCCCTGCATTTTCCAGTTTCCGGCCACCAGCTTGCGACGCATCGCTTGAACTCCTGTCCACACACCTCGCCCGTGCCGGCGCGAGAGGGGCGCAATCTTAGGGAACCTAAGCGCAAATGTCTACGGATTCAGGCCCGTCCCAATGCTTTTTTATGCCCTTTTCAGGCCATTGCAACCGCCACTGCTCCGGCCAGCTCTTCAGCCAGCGTCGCTACAAGCGATTGATCTGCACCCTCCACCATGACACGGATCAATGGCTCCGTGCCGGAGGCACGCAAGAGCACCCGGCCACGATCCGCCAACCGTTCCTCTGCCGCCTTCACGGCAGCCACAACAGGAGAGTGCATCATTGGATCTGAACGCCGACCCACCCGGACATTAATCAGGACTTGAGGAAGCTTTTGCATGCCGCCGCGTAACTCGTGCAAGGGCTTATGGGTGCGCACCATGGCCGACAATACCTGTAGCGCGGCAATAATGACGATCAGCTCATCGCCATCCACTAACTGGCCATGACGATCCACCATAAGCACGCGATCACTGTCGCCATCGAAGGCGATACCCAGATCTGCCTCATGCTCGACCACCGCTTGCTGCAGAGTCTCTGGATGGGTAGACCCGCACTCATGATTGATGTTGAGGCCATCGGGAGCGCATGCCAGCTTGATAACTTCAGCACCCAGTTCCGTAAAGACTGATGGCCCCACCTGATAAGCAGCTCCGTTGGCGCAATCAAGAACAATCTTCAGGCCGCGCAAGTTGAAGTGAAATGGAAAGCTCGACTTGCAGAACTCGATGTAACGACCTCTGGCATCATCCTGACGCATGGCCTTACCAAGTGCATCCGGGGCCGTTATCTGCATGGGCTGGTCCAGCCAGTCCTCAATGGACTCCTCAACCTCGTCTTGAAGCTTCATCCCATCTGGCCCGAAGAACTTGATGCCATTGTCGTAATAAGGATTGTGCGACGCTGAGATCACGATACCTGCATCAGCATGAAAAGCGCGGGTTAGGTAGGCGATAGCAGGGGTTGGCATGGGGCCCAGCAAGCGCACACTGACCCCAGCGGCGGATAAGCCGGCCTCTAGGGCCGACTCCAGCAAATAGCCTGACAGCCGCGTATCCTTGCCCATCAC
>DDBN01000025.1 GCA_002333145.1 Moraxellaceae bacterium UBA2031 | reverse complement strand
GAGGATGCCCCTTTTGTGGCGATAACGGTAGAACGGCATCAGGAATCCGGTGTGGAGTATCTGCGCTTTACCACTCAAACCGGCGATGTGATCGTGGCAGGGAAAGAGCACCCATTGCGGGTTGATTACCGTAACGATGAGCCCCGACCGTACCTGCATGTGCGAGATCGTCTAGAGGCGTTGGTGTCCCGAAATGTGTATTACCAGCTGGTTGAGTGGGGGGAGGCTCAANNCTCATGACAATGGCGCGAGCGGTATTGTTGGCTAATCTAATTACAATACAACTGTCCCAAGTCTTTGAGGGCTTGAATGTCGATTACACGCAGCCGATTGCGGGCACACGCCATTGAGTGGCATGTAGCACCAACACCTGAGGTTGATGCTCGGCATCGTTTGCATTTTCTGGAATTACAGCGGCGTTGCAATAACGAGCTGTGTCGGCATGAGGCATTAACCTGTAATGCCTGGCTGGATAGGCTTGAGTCAAAGCGAGTTTCTCAGCGCGATCTTCTTATTTCCGTTATGCAATTCGGTATTTTTTTACGCCAGATTTTTCTGGCACGTCAACATCATGCTTTACGTTTGATGGAACACTTACCTGCACCTGAGATGGATGGAGGGTCGGCAGTGGTGGTTTGTTTTGATGCCGTGGGTGAGCCGTGGTGCCCCTCATTGCCCAATATGGGAATCGGTGACCCTTACCGAATGAGTGATCGTTTGCACGATTGGTGGCAGGCTTGGCAGCGGCAGTTTGCGGCATTGGGGGGGAAGGACTGGGGTATTGCGGCGGGATGGGCACCTACGCAGGATATCTGTGAGCATATTGAGCATCATTACAACGCCATGGACCCTGCTGTGTGCTTAGGCGTTATGGTGGCACTGGAAAATGCACTGAGTACGGATTTCTGGCTACGCTTGACGCGTGCACTTCAGGAACAATGTGCGGAAGAGAATCTGGCACTGCCCGATGGTGGGTTTTTCATTGATGCTGAAACTGATGCACGCCTGCAAGCTCGTCACGGTCTTTATCTGCTTGAAAGCGCTAGCGTGCATGACATGCTGGACGACGCTGTATTTTTTCAATCGGCACATCGTACGCTGACAATTCTGACGCGATTTTGGAGTGCGTTGGCTAATGCCGGACAAATGCGGCATTAGCCATTTCCCATGCTTAAGCGATTACTCTTAGCCAGCGACGATGACGCGAACGGCATGAGCTACTGCACGTAGATCCTCGAGTGCGGCTTCTCCCATCAGCAGGCGCTGCTCCAATGCACGAATTTCGGCAGGACGTATGGCAGGATTTACGGCAGCAAGCGCCTTCAGTCGCGAAATTTCCGCATGGTTCTGTTGCTGCCAATGTTGCAACGCCGTTGCCCGCACAGCAGGAACTTGTGACTCTGCTTCCTTGGCCGCTTTTTCGAGCAGCTTTTCCAGAATTCCCTGTTGCGACTTCACCACCTGACGTGCAACGCCTCGCTCCAGTGACTGCAACTGTTTAACCAGCACATCGTGAGCCACACGAGCCGACAGGTCACGGCCATCCTGGTCTAGCAGAATGCGAAGTGTCTGCGAGGGCAGGGAGGCGTCTACGCCAAGTCCTTTGGGTGCAATAGTCTCCATGCGGAAGAATAGCTCCAGAAGCATAGTGCCAGGCTTGATGCCTTTGTTACGGATTAAAGCAATGTTGGCGTTGCCATACTCTTGCGAACGAAACAGATCCAGCAGGCCTTGTGCCATGGGGTGTTCCCACGTCAGGAAGTGCACATCTTCACGTGACAGTGTGTAGTCGCGATCCAGCGAGACCGTCATGCCATCTGGATCAAGACCCGGAAAGCCGTCCAATAGTTGGTGGTCTCCAGGTCGCAAAATATGAAGGTGGGCTTCTTGCTGTTCTTCCTGATCGACACCAAATGCAGACCATGAGCGTTCAAGGAAGTTGGCCAAGGCAGGATCCGCATCCTGTGCGTCGATGGCTTTGATCAAACTTGCAGCAACATCAGTACGGCAAGAGTTCAGCTCAATCAGGCGATCACGACCTTTCTCCAGTTCAGCGACGAGTTCGTTGCGCAGCTCTCGTGCTTCTGACAGCAGGCTTTCAAACTTATCACCACCGTGGCGCAACGCATCAGGCAAGCGCGAACGTTGTGCCTCAAGAATGGTGCGCGCGGTGGGACTAATGCTTTCAAAAGCATCAAGGCCCTCGTGGTACCAGCGGAACAATCTTTCTTGTGCTGTACCCGCAAAGTAAGGCACATGCAGCTTGATGGTTTCACGTTGCCCAATGCGGTCGAGTCGACCAATACGCTGTTCAAGTAGCTCAGGATCAGCCGGCAGGTCAAACAACACCAGATGATGCGCAAACTGAAAGTTACGGCCTTCAGAGCCAATTTCTGAGCAAATCAGAATCTGAGCACCATAGTCTTCATCCGCAAAGTAAGCGGCAGCACGGTCACGCTCAAGCAGGCTCATGGCTTCATGGAAGACCGAGGTGCGGATGCCTTCCTTCAAGCGCAGATGATCTTCCAGTGCCAGTGCGACAGGGCTAGAGCGGCAGATGAGAAGAACTTTTTCACGCTTGAGCGATTTCAACAGAGTAATTAGCCACTCGACACGGGCATCACCTTCGCACCAGTCCTCATCGCCATGCATTTCCGGATAAAGGGCTATACGCAATTCGTTCGTCGCTGCATTTTCAGGCGCTGGCAAAGGAGCGGGCAGGCAGCGGCGTTCGGGAAAGCCGCCAATGGCTTCGCGAGTATTACGAAACAGTACACGGCCAACACCATGCCGATCGAGCAGAGCCGTAAGCGCAGCTTGGCGGCCTTCTTCAGTATCCAGATTGGACAGCAGGTCGGCTGGTAATTTTTCTTCGAGAACTTCAAGCGTCACATCGTCTATGGCTTTACCACACATCAATGCATCGGCAGCAATTGCGACACTGGCGAAGGCTTCTTCTTCGGCAATGAATTGCTCGAGGTCATGGTAGCGGGCAGGATCAAGCAGGCGCAGACGGGCAAAGTGGCTGGCAACACCGAGATGTTCGGGGGTCGCGGTGAGCAGCAGAACGCCAGGGATCTTTTCTGCCAATGACTCAACCAGTTCATAGGACTCGCTAGGATCGTCCTGCGCCCACTCCAGATGATGGGCCTCATCAACAACGAGCAAATCCCAGCTAGCTGAGCCTACAAAGTCGGCCAGATCAGGATGGTCAACCAAGAGCTCCAATGCCATCAGCACAATCTGCTCGGTCTCGAAGGGGTTCTCGCTTTCGTCACTTTCTTTTAATGCCGCACAGCGTTCGAGATCAAACAAGGCAGCATTCATATTGAAGCGGCGACGCATTTCCACGAGCCATTGGTATTGAAGATTTTCCGGCACAAGGATGAGAATGCGGCGGGCCCGGCCAGTTTGTAATTGATGATGGATGATGAGGCCGGCTTCGATAGTTTTACCAAGACCGACTTCATCACCAAGCAGCACGCGTGGCTGTTGGCGAAGGCCAACATCATGGGCAATATAAAACTGATGCGGAACGCGACCAAGACGTGGGCCCACTAGCCCCTGAACAGGCGACTGTGCAAGTTTCTCCTGCTGAAGAAGTGCCTGAACACGCAAGTTGAATAGCTCAATACTGTCGAGCTGAGAAGCGAGCAAACGCTCCTGCGGGCGCGCCAGATGTATTTCAGCCGAGAGACGAGTCTCATTTAAGGTGCTGGTTTCACCTGCGTTATTCTGTACCTGATAACGCAGAACGCCACGCTGTTCTTCTACCTCTTGTACCGTCCACTGCTGACCGCCAACATCAGTAACCGTGTCACCTTCAGCAAAGCGAATGCGTGAAAGAGGCGCATTGTTGCGGGCATAAACACGCGTTTCGTCGCTCTTGGGGAAAAGAACCGTGAGTGATCGAGCATCGGTTTCGACGATAACACCCAGACCGAGTTCGGTTTCAGAATCGGAAATCCATCGCTGGCCCATGGCTGGCGTAAACACGGATACAGACTGGCTCATGCTTATCTCTTTCTTGGCTAATCAGAACGGGGCCGGCGCACGAAATTGCAGGCGGCCGCCGTGTACAGGGTGAGTGAAGGCGAGGGCTTCTGCATGCAGACACAATCGACTGTCTGCGGAGCGTGCCTCTTCGGGGGCATAGAGGGCATCACCCAGAAGGGGATATCCAAGGGCTTGCATGTGAACGCGCAACTGGTGTGTTCGGCCTGTATAAGGCTCTAGCGCCAGTCGAGTGTGACCGTTTTGACGGCTCAAGACTTTCCACCGCGTCAGGGCGTGCTGCCCATTCACCATGTCCACCACCTGACGTGGCTTGGTGGGTGG
>DDBN01000058.1:5594-9659 GCA_002333145.1 Moraxellaceae bacterium UBA2031 | reverse complement strand
GTAAAAAACACACCCAGCCAAAAAAACATCAGCAGAAAAGCAGCCAACTGCACCATTTGCAGACGCTTTCCTGTTCTGTCCGCCACATAGCCCCAAAAGTTCGGCGCCACAATACGTGTCGCCATCAAGATAGCCATCAACTGGCCAATGGCTTCCGGCGAAAAGGATAACTGCTGAAGGTACAGTCCCCAGTACGGCATAAAGCCGCCGAGCACCGCGAAATAAAAGAAATAGAAAGATGCCAGCGGGATATGGGGAATGCGGGCGTGGGAAGACACGATTAGCAACCCTCGGCCCTCTTTCTGTTAAAGAAAAAGGGCCTGTGCATCAGAGACTGCCGGGAATCGGCTTGTGCGGGGGAACAACATCGGCATTTTGCGCACGATGACGCAAAAAATGATCCATCAGCACTATGGCAAGCATAGCTTCGGCAATTGGCGTGGCACGAACACCGACGCAAGGATCATGACGGCCCTTGGTAATAACCTCGATGGCATTGCCGTGAATATCAACAGAGCGCCCCGGCAAGGTCATGCTGGATGTAGGCTTAAGAGCAATACTCACAACAATTTCTTGCCCTGAAGAAATACCACCCAAAACACCGCCGGAATGATTAGAAGCAAAGCCCTCTGGTAACATTTCATCGCGATGTTGTTCGCCACGCTGTGCCACCACCGCAAACCCATCACCAATCTCGACCGCCTTCACGGCATTGATGCTCATCATCGCATGGGCGATGTCGGCATCAAGTCGATCAAATACCGGCTCGCCCCACCCCACTGGTACATTAGTGGCATACACCGATAGGCGCGCACCGCAACTAGACCCATCACGGCGCAGTTGCGTAATCAGCTCTTCCATTGCCGGAATAGCATCGGCATCGCCACAGAAAAACGGATTCTGGTTAACAATCGACCAGTCTAATTTCTGCGCTATTACTGTGCCAATCTGGGTAACATGCCCACGAATTTCGATACCAAATTTTTCACGCAGGTATTTCTTGGCAATCGCACCGGCAGCCACTCGCATAGCCGTTTCACGCGCCGAAGAGCGGCCACCACCACGGTAATCGCGAAAGCCGTATTTCTGTGTATAGGTGTAATCGGCATGGCCAGGGCGGAAGGTCTCCGCGATATTGGCGTAGTCCTTGGACTTCTGATCCGTATTCTCGATCAGTAAGCCAATCGATGTACCCGTCGTCTTGCCTTCAAATACACCAGAAAGTATTTTCACCACGTCATCTTCACGACGCTGGGTACTGAATTGAGACGTACCTGGCTTGCGACGATCCAGATCAATCTGTAGATCAGCCTCAGTCAGTGTCAGCCCTGGTGGAACACCATCAACAATGGCACCCAGCGCTGGCCCGTGCGACTCACCAAACGTAGTGACGCGGAAAAGCTCACCAATCGTGTTACCCGCCATCAAAAAATTCCTTGTTCAGAGAGCCGCTTCAAATAACGACTGAAATTCACGGCACTGAGCCGCCGTTAATACGAATACACCCTTGCCACCAAGCTCAAACTCTACCCAGGCAAACGGTACCTCAGGAAAGCTCTGCACCAGCGACCATTGTGAGTTACCCACCTCAACCACCAGCACGCCCTCTTCCGTCAGATAGTCTGCGGCTTCCGCCAGAATACGGCGGGTAATATCAAGCCCGTCACGACCTGAGGCCAAGCCCAGCTCTGGCTCACGCAGGAACTCAGCCGGCAAATCAGCCATGTCTTCGGCATCCACATAAGGTGGATTGCTTACGATCAAATCATAACGCTGGCCCGGCAACATGTTGAACACATCCGACTCGATCAAGCCAACGCGCTCTTCCATCTCGTGGTGTTCAACATTAATAGAAGCCACCGACAGTGCATCAATGGAAATGTCCGTCGCATCAACTATCGCTTCTGGAAACTCTTTGGCGATAGCGATAGCGATACAGCCAGAGCCAGTGCAAAGGTCGAGCACTCGCTGTGGCTCATGCTGCAGCCAAGGCAGGAAGCGATCAGTAATCAACTCAGCAATCGGTGAACGTGGCACTAGAACACGCTCGTCCACATAGAAAGGCATACCGGCGAAGTAAGCTAAATTGAGCAGATAGGCCAAAGGAATACGCTCATTGACGCGCCGAGCCAGCAGGTCCAGCACCTTGCGGCGCTCGGACGGCAGCAGCTTTGCGTCCAGAATTTCCTCGTCGGCCGACCACTCCAGCGCAAGGGTTTGCATGACCAGCGCGGATGCCTCAGCAAACGGGTCTTCCGTGCCATGGCCGAGATGAATGTCATTTTCACGGAAGCAGGTCACGGCAAAGCGCATAAAGTCACGAATGGTGACGAGTTCGGCGGCGGCTTCGGCCAGTAAAGCCTCATCCAGCAGCACAGGGTATTCGCTGTCAGTCACGTCGGTATCCGGCGGAGTCATAAGAGACGGCTATTGTAGCGGCCTACCGTACCGATTGGCCACGACCTGCTCTGGCAACACCTGTCCATTTTGAGTACTGGCAATTATGGATCAGGCTGGCCACAGTGTTCTCATTACAGATACCTGCCCAAAACCATAAAAGACCCATTTCTCAATCAGTTACACACGCAATTGCAAGAATCGCCAAACGGCCCAGCTCGGCCTGTGCCAACCTCTACCCCTCGTCTGGCCGAGCCAGAGGAGAAGGATGACGCCACCCTGTTTGCTAGGAAGAACCGGGGAACCCACCCACTGTCGAATCACTGGAATGGGAAACCCTTAATTGGCTTGCCAGGCTCAATCAACAACGACTACTGATGCCTATTGGCAATATTCCACCAGTAGAGTTTGATGAAATATACGAGCAGAGTCAGGATGCTATTCCGCAAACCGCCTGACTAAAAGCAAATAGCCACCGCAAAACCCAGTGTGGTTCAATCGTCACAGAGAAATAGACTTAAGGACGCGATTTACACTGCTCGCGCCATGCGCTTGGTGTGACACCCGTCCACTTGCGAAACGCATTGGTAAAGCTGGCTGGCTCATTAAACCCCATCCAAGTGGCGATATCTTCAATGCTGCGGCTGGACATCTTAAGCATACGCGTTGCATCGCTGAGCCGAACTTCATCTAACAGCAGCTGAAAACTCGTTTCTTTTTGTTGTAATTTACGTTTGAGCGTGCGGCTTGACATAAACAATTGCGCGCTAATGTTCTCAAGGTCTGGGTAGCCCTGCGCACCACAAACAATACCTTGACGCACTAAAACAGTAATATCGGAATAAGTTTGTTGTTCACGTGCGTGCTGCTCTAGTTTAATCTTTTCGATCATCAATTGTGCCATCACAGGGTCGCCTGTTTGAATGCGCTTATTAAGTTGCGCAACAGGAAAACACAGTTGATTTGCCCCCATATCAAAACGACACACAGGCAACCTATTTTTGTAGTTGGCATAATAGGCAGGCTGCGGATAATTGAACCACAACTCTGCTTCGATCCATGCACCGCCCATTAAGTGACGTAAACCACTCCAAACACTAGCCAAGGCAAGGTCGTAGGCATATCCATACAGACTCTCTTCGATGGGCATATCCATGCTAATGTCAATTACCGCATAACCATCTTCAATCAATAGCTCACCACGGTAAACAGGGACAAATACCTGACTAAACTCAATACCAAAACGAATAGCGTCGCCTAAAGTCACTTGACTTAATAACGCATAGGCCATTAAAGAGTGTGTTGTTAAACCAATCCGCAAGCCCAATTCGTAGCCTAAACCACCTTCGTTGTTTGATACGTCAATCATACGCAACAAGAGGCTTTCATGCTGGGCGATGCTAAGGTTTTCA
The DNA here is from genome assembly GCA_002333145.1 of Moraxellaceae bacterium UBA2031. GTDB lineage: Bacteria > Pseudomonadota > Gammaproteobacteria > Pseudomonadales > Moraxellaceae > UBA2031. The sequence goes on along the minus strand of DDBN01000058.1, from coordinate 5,850 downwards.
CCATTAGTATCAATAAGTTGGCTTGGTATATGCAGGTTTTTTAGTACCGCTTCTCTGCTTAGGCCACGCTCGGCCGCGATTTGTAATATGAGGCGTGCAAATTCATTAGGAATGCACGGAAAGCTTCGGTCTATAGGGCCATTATCAACAGAAGTCATGTCGTTATTATTCAACAAAATAGCCAATTATGGACGTTAGCACATTAAAACCAGTCCATCATCACAACCCCATTGACCACTGTCAAGCCGAACAAAGA
>DDBN01000058.1:0-5574 GCA_002333145.1 Moraxellaceae bacterium UBA2031 | reverse complement strand
AATTCGCCAACCCTAACTCACATATTTATTGGCATATCTGTATCCAAGGTTAATGTAAACCAACCTCCTGTAATATGCTTATGCGTCCACAAGCCTAACAAAACCATCTTGCCATTTTCATTACTAAGAAGTTTAAAATAATCCTTCCACGGCTGATGATCATAATTCATGGTTGCGGTTGATTGGCCGCGCCAACTAATATCCGTCATACCAACATTACCCCAAATTGGCACTGGCACAAAAAACTTACTTTTCCATCTAAACAACAACGGATCACCTTTATCGGCGGTGCGATAGCGCTTTCCCCATCCAAAACCCAGCTTGGTTAAAGGCCTAATAACACACCATTCTGCCAAATCCAAAACCGATCTATTGGTGCGCAAAATACGACCCTTCCATGCACGGCCAATTAAGTCATTCTGCGCACTAACACTGGGCAGAGAGTCATACAATCGCACTAAATCTTGTTCGTTATAGGCAATATCTACTTGCCTTAACACATCATTCTTTAAACTTTCCAGTGATTTTCCTGAACCATGAATATCCTGTTTCTCAAAGCCATTTTCATTCCACACCGATTGTTGTGGTTGCAGGTAACACAGACCCACAATCACTTGATTCACAGGAAAAAATAAAAATTGCGACAGATCGTAAGCAAGATGCGGCAAAAACATCACAAGACGGCCATCATAGGAATCAATACGCATAAAATACCCCTATCAATAAGGTAAAGACTTCGCAAAAATCACATACACATCAATATGGCTTGATGAGTCCATATCGATACGAGCACACTGCTAAAGTCTGTGTTTCCATATTCAAACAACATATCGAGCGTAGAATAAAAACCGATGCCCCCACAGGCGATAGCAGGCCATTTTACTTGCGATTGTAGGCCATCCTAAAATATGCGCAGGGGCTTATAAAAATAATCGCCAAGGTTCTCCGACTGAATACTTTGTCTACGGATATATAATTCACCTTATGGTCTTCCTGACCGCGAAACAGTCATTAAAGGCATCATCGAACCACAAAAAAACCAAACATTTTGCCACCCTAAGAGTCTCTGCCTCGCCTACTATGCTGCTCGAAAAGTCGCCCCTGGTAAAAAATGGTGGCCGAAGAGTTTAATATCAAATTTGCGCCTATTACTGGCAATCATGGCTTGGGCTGGCCACAATGTTCTCATTACAGATGCCTGCCCAGAACCATGAAAGACCCTCTTCTCAGCAAGTTACGCCAGCAATTACGGGAGACACCAGTCGCTCCGATCAAGCCGGTGCCGCCCCCTGCCCCCCGGCCGGCCGAGCCGGAAGAGGATGACGCCACTCTGTTTGCTAGGGCAACCCGGGGAGTACGCCCTATAAAATGCGATACCGCCGTCATTACTGCTCCGCGCCCCGACCCCAATGCCCGTTTGCGTCGAGCGGCGGCCCAAGCAGAACAGCGTGAAGACGGCCCCTTGTCAGATGCTGCCGCCTTAATGTACGAGGTGTTACCGGAGGCCAGTCTGGCCTATGCCCGTAACGGGGTGCAGCAACAGGTACTGCGTAAGCTGCGCCAGGGGCAGATGACTTGGCAGGCTGCCGTTGATCTGCACGGCTGTACAGTAGAACAGGCCCGTGAAGCAATCCTGACGCTGCTGCACGATGCACGCCAATCCAATCTGCATGTCGTGAAAGTAGTGCACGGAAAGGGGCTGGTGAAGGAGCAGGCCTTGCTAAAGACCTTTGTTAACGGCTGGTTACGGCAAGTGCCTGATGTACTGGCGTTTGTCAGCGCCTTGCCTCGGGATGGCGGCACTGGGGCCATTTATGTGTTATTGAAGCGTAAGCGGCCCGAAAGTGAATAAGAGGGAGTTCATCCCCCGAATAACAATAGTGCTCATCAAGGATTGGCCCGATGACAACGTCCCTGAAATGGCAAGCCCTACGCGCCTTCTGGCATGAGAGACCATGCATGAGGACTTCCTTATGAAGCGTGGTCGGTGCTGGGCATTACTCATTGCAGTGTTGACCCTGCTTCCGGCACTTGCGTCTGCCTCAAGAGTATTAAGCCTCACTGACGTTCCTGCACGATTGGAGCTAGAGCCTTGGATAACTTACGTTTGTGATGAAGGCTCTCCTCGCGATATCGCCACACGCAGCGACCCTGCCAATCAGGCAACATTCAAACCCCTCGTCAAACCACACATCTCTTTAGGATTTCGACCTGATGCATGCTGGTTTAGATGGGAAATGCGCAACGATAGTGAGCAGCTCCAGCGCCTGCTATTCACGGTTGACTACCCCGTACTCGATTACGTCGACCTTTACGAGACGAGCAGTAATGCGCAGCAACACTGGGCGTTAGGCGATGCCTACCCCTTTGAACAACGACCCATTAATTCACGCAATTTTGTTATTCCGTTGAGTCTTGAACCGGGGAAAAGCGCCGTTTACTACCTGCGTGTGCAATCGTCAGGATCGATGACTGTGCCACTGTACATCAGTGATCGGGATCGCTTCATCGGCATGCACGAACTGCATGAGTGGTCGCTCGGTATTTTTTATGGCATCAGCCTTGGCCTGCTGTTTTATCACGCCTTTTTATGGGTAGCGTTGCGAGAAAAAATCTACCGGTTTTATGTACTTCACCTTGGTGCCAGCATCGCCTACTTGGCCACACTGCAAGGCTTGGCTTTCCGAGTTTGGCCTGACTGGGCCGATTGGAATAATCGTTCCAATTTTCTGGCAGGGTATATTCTGTTTCTTACCGGCGTGCTGTTTGCACGTGATTATCTGAATACCCGAGATTGGCGCAATGGTGACCGTTTCCTGATTTTTATTGCGGGAATTAACGCAGCTGCAATATTGATTCAGGGATTCATGCCAGCATCCGCCATGAATAGCACACTGGCAGCTATGGCCATCCTCACAATGAGCTCGCTGCTGGTTATTGGGCTAATCCGCTGGAAACAAGGCCTGCGTGAGGCACGTCAGTTTGTGCTGGCGTGGGGGTTTTTTATGCTAATGGCCATCCTCTTTTCACTAAAAGCGTATGGTATATTTTCCAAACTCCCCGTTTTTCAAGCGATGAATCTGTTGCAGTTCGGAGTAATTATTCAACAAGTTATGTTATCACTGGGACTAGCCGATCGCATCTCTACACTCAAACGAGAAAAGACCGTTCGTGAACAAGAGATCCTGCTTGAGCGCGCTGAAAANNAACGATATTCTGGACTATTCCAAGATTAGTGCCGGAAAACTAGAGCTCGAAAAAACTGTTTTTAACTTGCCGGCATTATTGAGTGACTGCATCAGTATATTTTCCGTCAATGCAAATCAAAAATCCCTATCGCTGACATACGAACCTATGACCAACTTACCCGTCTGGGTTAAGGGTGATCCAGTTCGCGTGCGACAGGTAGCCAGCAATCTTCTCAACAATGCCATCAAGTTTACTGAGCGTGGCCAAATCCAGATACGATTGAAATGGGAGGTCTCCTCCCTACCCAATGAAATCGTCATTCTTATTGAGGTAAAAGACACCGGCATTGGCCTCACTCAAGAAGAGATTACCCCACTTTTTCAACCCTTCCAGCAAGCAGATGTTTCAACCACCCGAAAATACGGTGGCTCAGGTCTTGGGCTAGCCATCAGCCGCCAGCTAGTGGAAATGATGCATGGTGAAATTGGCGTTCGCAGCAAGCCGGCAATAGGTTCCACCTTTTGGTTTCGTATTCCACTTGAGCTAAGTGATGCACCCATCAACAACATACCGACCCCTGCTTCCAGAGAACGGCTAAAGGGCCTCAAGTTGCTGGTGGTAGAAGACAATCCGGTTAATCAACTGGTGATTACAGGGCTGCTGCGAAAACTGGGAATCACTCCCCTACTTTGTCAGGATGGTGCTGACAGTCTTGATATCTTGCAGCGACATCCAGAGATCGAATTGGTATTGATGGATTGCGAGATGCCCGGCATGGACGGTTATGAAGCCACGCGGCGCCTACGACAGAGGGAAGCTCAAGAAAACTTACCTCGATTGCCGGTCATTGCCCTCACCGCACACGCCATGGACTCCCATAAGAAACGCTGCATTACGGCGGGCATGGATGATCATCTGGCCAAGCCTGTCGTTTTGGATGATCTGGCGGCAATTTTACTGCGTCACCTTGCTGACTGATTAAGCGACACTGTACCTTTGACCCCTGCCACTGATTTCGCTAGGGTGTCCCCCTGATTTTTTGATACGAGAGTTGTCACCATGGAAAACGCATACGCCAGCATCATCACCGCCGTGGGTGAAGACCTGGAACGTCCGGGCCTAAAAGACACTCCAGCGCGCGCTGCAAAGGCCTTTCGCTATCTGTGCAAAGGCTATGACGAAGATCTCAATACCATCGTTAACAACGCCATCTTTCCGTCTGACAACGACGAGATGGTGATTGTGAAGGATATCGAGCTGTATTCACTCTGCGAGCATCACCTGCTGCCCTTTATTGGCAAGGTTCATGTGGCTTATCTGCCTTCTGGCAAAGTACTGGGCCTATCCAAGATTGCCCGCATCGTCGACATGTATGCTCGTCGCCTGCAAATTCAAGAAAACCTGACCAAGCAAATCGCTGATGCCGTGCTGGAAGTGACAGATGCCCGTGGCGTCGCCGTGATTATCGAAGCACGGCACATGTGCATGATGATGCGCGGCGTGGAAAAACAAAACTCTGCGATGAAGACTTCTATCATGCTGGGTCGCTTCCGTGAAAATCCGCAGACCCGTAACGAATTCCTCTCGCTGATCCAGTAAGGCGTCCGACATGACCTCGCCCGTTCGTATACTGATCACTGGAGCCGGCAGTGGACTCGGCCGCGCCATCGCGTTGGCCTGGGCCCGTCGCGGTGCTCGTGTACTAATTGCCGACATTGCACAAGTGCGCAGTGAAGAAACTGTGGCGCTCTGCATGGCGGCAGGGGCAACAGAAGCGAGCTTCTTGCCACTGGATATTCGCCAAGAGGCAGACTTTCAGAATGCGCGAAGCTGGCTTGAGCAGCATTGGCATGGCGTGGATATCGTTGTAAATAATGCAGGTGTTGCCGGCGGTGGCAATTTTGACGGCATCAGTGAAGATGACTGGCAATGGATGCTGGATATCAACCTGATGGGCGTTGTGCGTGGCTGTCGTGCCTTCACGCCGTTATTTCAGTCACAGCAACAAGGGCAGTTCGTTAATATTGCCTCTATGGCGGGCCTGCTCAATCCACCGGCCATGGCCAACTACAATGTGGCCAAAGCAGGCGTCATTGCACTCTCGGAAACGTTGGCGGCCGAACTTATGCCGTGGAACATCCACACACTCGTTGTCTGCCCTTCTTACTTTCAGACTAATCTGAATGAATCCCTGCGCACGAATGATCCGCTTACACGGATGGCACTAGACAAACTATTGGCCAGCTCTGCCATCACGGCCGATGATATTGCGGAAGGTATTCTTGCGGCGGTCGACAACGGCGAGCAACTCTACCTGCCGCACGAACAGGCCCGTATGGCTTGGGACAGTAAACGAAACACTCCCGGCACAATTCCAGCCGACAT
>DDBN01000044.1:40853-41429 GCA_002333145.1 Moraxellaceae bacterium UBA2031 | reverse complement strand
GTACAACGGTGGTTGCAGCCTTCAGAAATTTTTAAGTACGCGTAATGCCGGGGCGTCAGACGAATGCCCTGAGGCGGCACCAAATCCAGAAATGGATCATGCTTGGGCGGCACAAACTCGTGCACGGCGTTCATCACTTCTTCATAGGCTTGTGGCCCAGTTACCTTGAGCACGGAAGGATGCACATCACGGATTTCCTGCTCGCGCTTGCCCAAGCAACCGGTGACGATCACCTTGCCGTTTTCAGCCAGCGCCTCACCGATAGCATCCAGCGACTCCTGCACGGCGGCATCAATAAAGCCGCAGGTATTCACCACCACGACATCGGCATCCTCATAGGAAGGCGACACCTCGTAGCCCTCGGTGCGAAGCTGAGTAAGGATGCGCTCGGAATCAACCAGTGCCTTGGGGCAGCCGAGGCTGACAAAACCGACCTTGGGGGCAGAACGGGACATGTGCAAAAACTCCGGGGGCTGTGGCGGATAGCTCGCCTGTGCAAAAGCCGCGCGATTGTACTGCCGAGGGCCTCACGGAGCCACAGCAACCGTCGGCTCCTCTGCCATAACCGCAATATGC
>DDBN01000044.1:38888-40800 GCA_002333145.1 Moraxellaceae bacterium UBA2031 | reverse complement strand
ACGATGCCCCTATATAGAACACTGTCCTGCTTACCGGGCACCACACCATGGCCCTCATTATGTCTGACGCTAGCCTTGCTCAACGCCTGCTCGACAACCTGCATACCGCTGTACTGCATGTCGACGAACATCTTGTCGTCCGCTACATGAACCCGGCCGCAGAAGCNNGACCAAACCTTGCGTCATGCACTCGACAGCCTGCACCCGATCACCCGACGTGGCACCAAACTGCGCGTGGGCCTTCAGGATGTCATCGTGGATTACACGGTATCGCCGCTGGCGACCCCCGGCGAACCGCCCAGCGTGCTGATCGAACTACAGGCCATGGACCGCTTGATGCGCATTTCTCGCGAAGAAGCGCAGATTGCCAATCATCAGGCTACGCGCGCACTTATTCGGGGCATGGCCCACGAAATTAAGAATCCACTCGGCGGTATCCGTGGCGCAGCGCAGTTGCTGGAAAAGGCACCGTCGGGCACCAATGTCGGCGAATACACCCAGATCATCATTGAGGAAGCGGATCGCCTGCGCAATCTTGCCGACCGCTTACTGGGGCCGCATGTACTACCAAAGGTACAGCAGGTGAATATTCACGAATGCCTGGAGCGGGTACGTGCGCTGTTACTGGCGGAAGCTGCGGGGCGGCTCCAGATTCGTACCGACTATGATCCCTCTCTGCCTGAATTGCAGGCCGATCCCGACCAACTTATTCAGGCTCTGCTTAATATCGGTGGTAATGCGTTACAGGCATTACTGGAAAATCCAAATCCGTGCGAGCCCCCGGTGATTACTCTGCGTACACGACCGTTACGCCAGTTCACTATCGGCGCCCTACGCCATCGTCTCGTGCTCCGTGTAGACATCATCGATAACGGCCCCGGCATTCCGCTGACACTAATGGAAAGTATTTTTTATCCCATGGTCAGTGGCAGAGCGAATGGCACCGGCCTGGGCCTCTCGATTGCCCAAGACATCGTGCACCAGTACCACGGGCTGATCGAATGTGAATCACGCACAGGACTAACCCAATTCAGCCTACTGCTGCCGTTCGATACTGAGCGCGAATCCAACCCCGAATTACGGAGAGACTAACCCCCATGAATGCTGCCAAAGTATGGATCATTGATGATGACCGCTCTATTCGCTGGGTACTGGAACGTGCATTGACTCAAGAGGGCATGATCTCGACCACTTTCGACAACGGTGATGCGGCACTCACTCGGCTGGCACGCGAAGAGCCCGACGCGATCATTAGTGATATTCGCATGCCGGGCATTGATGGCATTGCGTTGCTAACGAAAATCCGCGAATCATATCCTGATCTACCCGTCATCATCATGACGGCACACTCTGATCTCGACTCTGCTGTCTCTTCTTACCAAAGCGGCGCGTTTGATTATCTGCCAAAACCATTTGATGTCGATGATGCCATCACACTGGTCAAACGTGCGGTGGCTCATCGACATGAGCAGACCGCAGCTCGTGCACCGGCAGCTCCAGAAGCGCTTCGCCCGGAAATCATCGGCGAGTCGCCAGCGATGCAGGAAGTTTTCCGTGCCATTGGCCGCCTCTCACACTCCAACATCACGGTGCTTATTAACGGCGAAAGCGGCACCGGCAAAGAATTGGTCGCACACGCCCTGCATCGACACTCACCTCGACATGCCGCACCGTTTATTGCCCTGAACATGGCTGCGATTCCGAAAGACTTGATAGAGTCTGAGCTGTTCGGCCATGAAAAGGGCGCGTTTACTGGTGCTAATGCCTTACGACAGGGACGCTTTGAACAAGCCAATGGCGGCACGCTTTTTCTCGATGAAATTGGGGATATGCCGCTGGATACACAAACACGCTTGCTGCGTGTCTTGGCCGATGGCGAATTCTATCGGGTTGGCGGCCACACACCGGTACG
>DDBN01000044.1:29805-38876 GCA_002333145.1 Moraxellaceae bacterium UBA2031 | reverse complement strand
CGGATACTGCCGAGCTGCTGCAAAAACTAGCGTGGCCGGGCAATGTGCGTCAGCTGGAAAACACGTGCCGCTGGCTAACTGTAATGGCCTCTGGTCGTGAGATTCTTATCGACGACCTGCCGCCGGAACTTTTGCAGAACCGCGAAAGCGAGCCGCATACTGCTGGCGAAGACTGGGAACAATCACTAGCCAACTGGGCGCGCAAAGCGCTGGCTTCTGGCGATACCCCTCTGCTAGATACCGCACTGCCAGCCTTCGAGAAAGTAATGATCATGGTGGCACTTAACCACACTGGCGGCCGGCGCCGTGATGCGTCCCAGCTGTTAGGCTGGGGACGCAACACGCTGACTCGTAAGATTCAGGAGCTGAATCTCATCTTTGCTGATGACAACGAAGGTAGCGACGAGTAAGCCATTAGACTTTACGTCGTAAGAACTGTCGTCCTGTAGCAGACGACAGTTCTGTCAATTATCACGGTCGTGACGCTTATTGTTACTGCCTTTGTTTTGTTTTTCACGCTGCTCGTGATTGTGCACACGATCACGCGCGGCGCGGCGCTCATCTGGGCTCATACCTGCCCACTTATCACGCATAGCGCGGCGCTCGGTCTCTGGAATTTCTCGCCATTTTTCATAGCGCTGCTTCATCGCGTCCTGCTCTTCCGGTGACAACTTTTGGAAGCGCTCATAGCGCTCCATTAGTCGCTCACGCTTGTCTGCAGGCAATGACTGCCAACGCTGTTGCATCTGTTCGTGATCATCCGCGGTCACTGATGCTCGTGCTTTTGACTCGGCGTGCAGTGGCAAACTAATCAACATCGCGCTGACAAATGCCCCAAAACCCAGCCACTGGCCCCACTTATGCTTCTGGTCTTTCATGTTTGTCTTAGCCCCCATTGGAGTCTTCTCCTAACGCCAGCAGAAAGTCCATATCCTCCAGCATCCGCGGATCTACAGTTGGCGTGGTAGCAAGGTGCACCACCGACACCGACGATGAAGCCGGCGCTTTCAGGCTCGGCAGCACAACAACTACGGCAACGCTGGCAGCAATGGCAAACCCGCCGGCCAACCACCATCCCTGCGCACGGCGCGAGCGCCGCGTTTCCGACAGTGCCTGCGCTCGTGTTGCCGCTAATGCCGCATCCAGCATTGGATCATGCCGGCTGGCAGCACGCTCCAGCGTCTCGCGCAGGGTACTGGCGAGTCCCTTATCCTCCGCACTCAGCGGTTGCGATTCGCTTTTCATTCCTTTTCCTCCAGTCGTGCACGCAGCACATGCATGGCGCGCGACAGATGTGTCTTTACGCTGCCTTCCGAACAGTCCATGGCTTCGGCAGTCGCCTTTGTATCAAGCCCCTCCCACACCCGCAGCATGAACGCCTGCTGCTGTCGTAGCGGAAGTTTGGCGAGTACATTTATTACCGTGTCCATATCGCGGGCACGTTCCAGCAGCAACGCTGGATCAGAGCTGGCCTGCTCGGGCACGTCAGCCCATGGATCAGCCTCTTCGTCGTCACCCGAGGGCAGCAGCCACGTAAACCAGCGCCCTCGGCGTGTGCGACTGCGATGCCAGTCCATGATGCGGCTTTGCAGAATGGTCTGAAACAACGGCCCCCACTCTGCTGGATCACGGTCACGGTAACGAGCGGTCAGGGCCAGCATACTGTCCTGTACGATATCCAACGCCGCCTCTCGGTCACGCGTGGCAATTTCTGCCATGATCTGGGCACGCCGGCCGACGCTGCGCAGGAAGGCATCAAGATTCATGGGTGCCGCTATTGCGGCTGGGGCTAAGGTCTCAGGCATGTGGCTACCATACGCAAGCCCACCCGCTGGAACAACTTGCACTCTGTCACCCTCATTCCTATTCACCCTTATCCTGTTACTTTCAACGCATGATGCCGGGTTTGGTTGACACGGAATCAGGTAAACTTCGTGGCATGATACACATCATCCTTTTTCAGCCGGAAATCCCCGGCAACACTGGCAACATTATTCGTCTCTGCGCGAATACCGGCGCTCGCCTTCATCTTGTGAAGCCGCTGGGCTTTGATCTGGATGACCGTAAGCTACGGCGTGCCGGCCTCGACTACCATGAGTGGGCTGACCTGCAGGTACATGACAGCTTGGACGCCGCCATCGCTTCCCTGCCACACAGCCGGGTGTTTGCCATGACGACCAAAGGCAGCCAACCCTTCCATTCTCTGGCCATTCAGGAAAACGATACCTTTGTGTTTGGCCCGGAGACACGGGGACTACCACCTGAAGTGCTGGAGAGCCTTGATAGCCAGCGCCGACTGCGCTTACCCATGCGAGCCGACAGTCGCAGCCTTAACTTATCTAACAGCGCCGCCGTAGTGGTTTACGAGGCGTGGCGGCAATTGGGCTTTGCTGGCGGACAGTAAAAGCACGCAATTAGTGCCTGCGCCGCCGTAAAAAGGCCCGCATCAGCGGGCCTTTTTTAATCAGACTGTTATCGAGACGTAATCAAACAACGCCGATGCTGCCCATTTTCTTGCTACGGTACTTGGCACCCGCTTCCAGCAGACGCTGATACGTTGTTGGCAGAATACGCTGCATTGCATCTATAACGACTGCATCCGGCCCGATCAGCACGCGGCGCTTGTTCTTGAGAATACCGTTGACCACGGCTGCGGCTGCTTTTTCTGGCGTGGTGATAAACGCTTTCTCAAAGTCACGGGTCGACTTTTCATCCACCATGCCCTTGGTTTCGGTTACGCGGGCGTCACGGGCAATATTGGTTTTGATACCACCGGGATGCACACAGGTTACGCCAATATTGGTGCCGGCAATTTCCATTTCTTCGCGCAGCGCCTCAGTGAATCCCTTCACGGCAAACTTGGCGGCGTTATAGGCCGACTGCGTGGGCACGGCGATCAGGCCGAAAACGCTCGACACATTAACTATGGCACCTTCGCCGGCCGTCTTGATATGCGGCAGAAATGCCTTGCTGCCATACACCACGCCCCAGAAGTTGATGTTCATCAACCACTCAAAATCCTTGTACTGCACGTCTTCAACGGTCGCACCCAGTGCTACACCGGCATTGTTGAAAATAATATTTACCAAACCATGGTCATGCACAACTGCATCAGCCCAGGCATACATCTCGTCACGGCTGGCCACATCAACACGCTGCGAAGTAACCTTCACACCATGCGAACGGCACTGCTCAACCGTTTCGGCCAGACCCGCTTCATTCACATCCGAAAGCGCCAAATGACAGCCTTTACTTGCCATAAGAATGGCGGTTGCACGGCCAATACCGGAGCCCGCGCCTGTGATAGCGGCAACCTTGTCTTTTAGCGTCTTCATGATTCGTTTCCTGCGGTATGGGAAAAAGTGGTGAGGGAGCAACAGCCTTGTGACCGCTCACTCCATCTGGCAACATAGATTGTCACACTACGAGTGAGCCTAGCGACTGTCAACTACAGACCGGGCCACTTTCCGTCATTTCAGGCCACCCTGCCGCGCCTATCACCTAAAGGTAATCACCTGATGAGTGAACTGATACCCCGCCGTTACCGTGGTGCCAGCGCTCAAGAACGGCAGCAAGAGCGCCATGAACGCCTACTGGATGCCGGCCTTCATGTGTTTGGGCAATCCGGCTATCACGGCGCCACTGTGCGCGGCATTTGCCAACAAGCCGGGCTCACGGAGCGATATTTTTATGAGTCCTTTGCCAATAGCGAAGAGCTGCTATGTGCCGTTTATGCACTGGTACTCGCCTCACAACGCGAGCGCATGACAGCGGCCATTACGCAGGCCGCCCCTCAGCACGATGCCATGATCCGTGCGGGGCTGAGTGCATTTTTTGCCTATATTCGTGAATGCCCGGCAGCAGCCAGAGTTCAGTTTGTTGAAGTGCTGGGCGTAAGCCCGCGCGTAGACCAACTGTACCGGCACGCCATCGAAGATTTTGCTCGGCTAATGCGCACTCTCGACATTCAACCAAGCAGCGCCATGACAGGTATTGATGGTGATATGTTATCCATTGGCCTCATTGGTGCCATGGTTGGCATTGGCTCGCGCTGGATGTTATCGGGCTTTACGCAGTCGCTTGATGAAATGGTCGCGACTTCGGAAATCCTTTTTGCCGGCGTGAGCCAGCAATTGCAGAAAAGAGAAAGCCTCACTAATCCGCACTGATACACTCAAACGTTATCAGCGCGGCACCTGCACATACCCCATGCGGCGCTGGATAATGCGTGCCTTACGCAATAAGCGGCGGTCATTGCGGTGCGCGTCGTAGTAGCGAGGATTAGGGACCATGGCAGCTAATTTTGCGGCTTCCGATGCATTGAGCCGGCTCGCTGATTTTCCATAATAATGTCGGGCAGCGGCTTCGGCACCAAACACACCATCGCCCCACTCGATCACATTCAAATATATTTCAAAAATTCGATGCTTACTCATGATATTTTCCATCATGATGGTAATCATTGCTTCTTCTGCCTTACGCCAAGGCGTGCGTTTTCCTGAAAGAAAAAGATTTTTGGCGAGCTGCTGCGAGATGGTCGAACCTCCCGCCACAATCTTTCCTTTTTTCAGGTTTTTTTCCCATGCCGTCTGCATGCCCTCCCAATCAAACCCTTCATGTTGCAGAAACTTTGCATCTTCTGATGCAATTACTGCACGCTTTAGATTGATTGATATTTTTTCGTAAGGCACCCATTTGTAATGCAACTCGGCATCAGGGTCTTTGCTCTGCAGGATATCAAGTCGCGCCTCCATAAAGGCCGATGAAGAAGGGTTGTACTGCGTCCACCAGAGTACATGACCCAGCAACCAGAGTTGATAGCACAACACCAGGCCTATAACGATGGCGACCAAGCGCCAGAAGAAACGTCGATTGAGTACCATGACAAGAAACGCGGAGGAAGAAAGCGTGTATTGAATCGGTTTTTATGGGCGGAATATATAGCCAGCCAGGCATTCAGGCATATTTCAGCATCCCTGAACGCCCGCTCTACTCGTCACTCGCATTACCAGTGGACTTTACGCTGCTTGCGCCAATAACAAGAGCAGGCCTTAATGCGGGGCATGATCATCCGGCTGGGAGTCTAATGTTTCCTTAAGGGCAATTTGCAACCGGGAATGCCAGCGTACGAAGAAGTTCCATAGCAATGATGCCAATGCCACCACCACCACAATTACCAGCACCATCAAATGAAAGGGTGGCAGGATGCGGGCACTCAGGATCGAAATGAGCAGCAGCATCAGCACAAGTGAAGCGACTGGCAGAAGTGTCGCCAGCAGCTTACGAACTGGCGCCGTCAATTTGCCGGCTTTATCTGGATGCACGCTCATCTCGGCCAGCAACATGCCCAATGCCTCCAGCTTGCGGTAAGCCGCCACCAGAAAGGGTAGCGACACCAGCAGAGTCAAAGCCCAAAAAGCCGTAATCTGCCAGGCGCTTTCCAGCCAAGCAAAACCATCACTCAGTGAGGTATGTTTCCACGCCCAAGATGATGCCAAAAAGATCGCCGCTACCGCACAAAAGTTGAGCACAACATGAACCAGAATACGCCGAATCATGGCATGCAGAATGGCATGGCCTTCATCAGGAGGCTTGATGCTTTGCATCCATTCTGTGTAGGCATTGAGGTCGTTTTTTAAGCGCACAGGCATCACTCGGCCCAACGTTGTTACCAGCCCGTCTGAGCTTTTGATAAGGTAAGGCGTAAGTAAGGTTGTGATGGCTGACACGGCTACCGCGATTGGATAGAGAAAGTCACTGGTCACCTTTAGGCTGAGCCCGAGGCTGGCAATAATGAACGAAAACTCACCAATCTGTGCAAGCCCCATTCCCGTGCGCATAGAGGTGCGTGCATCGTGCCCCGTCGCAAAAGTACCTGCTGCGCAACTGATTACCTTAAACAGCACCACGGCCACTGTAATCACCGCAATCGGCAACGCGTATTCCACGATGACCCGCGGATCTACCAGCATGCCAATAGCGACAAAGAAAATGGCACTGAACATGTCGCGCAACGGCTCAATTAACCGTTCGATCAAGCGCAGCTCCCGCGCCTCGGCCATAATGGCACCGATTACGAACGCCCCTAGCGCCATGCTGTAGCCCAGCTTGGTGACCAGCAAGCTAAAGCCAAAGAAGATTCCCAGCACCGCTACCAGCAGCGTTTCCTTACTGTTGAAGCGAGCAATATAAGAAAGCAGCCGAGGCACCAGCAGTAGCCCGCTGATCAGCGCTACCACCAGAAAAATACCGAGCTTGCCCAGCGTACCCACCACATTGCCCACACCCATACTGCCGGTGAGCGCAATACCGGACAGCAATGCCATGATGGCAATCGCCAGCACATCCTCCACTATAAGAATACCGAACATGAGCTGCGTAAATTTCTCGCGCTTCATGCCAAGGTCACCAACGGCCTTGATGATAATGGTGGATGAAGACATGGCCAGCATGGAGCCTAGAAACAGCGAATCCATGCTGCTCCAACCGAAAGCCTGTCCAATTTCGTAGCCCACCCACAGCATAAGCAGGATTTCTGTGGACGCCGCTACGATGGCGGTTGAGCCCACCTTCTTCAGCTTGCTCAGATTAAATTCAAGGCCCAGCGCAAAGAGCAGAAAGATCATGCCCAGCTCTGCCAGCATCTCTACGGTGTGTTTATCACTGATCAACACCATTGGCGGCGTATGCGGCCCCAGAATAAGGCCGGCCAGAATGTAGCCCAGCACAACCGGTTGGCGCAGGCGATGAAAAATAACAGTGATAACGCCGGCCACCAGCATGATGATGGCCAGATCCTGCAAGAAGGTGTTGGCGTGCTCCAATGAGTTCTCCATTCAGGGCCGCCCACTCAGAGCAACCCGCTTAGTGCGATCCTTATAAGGCGGTGCGGCGCGCAGGACGATGCCGGCACGAATAATAGTATTTGTATATCAATACACGTCTTGCTATCAATTTAGTCTATGTAACAAAGGGCTCCTGATATGCCCCGACAGACTAATCATAGACAAAATGAGGGCAAAAAGACTGCTCCAAGCACTGCTCTCGAACTATCCAAAAAGCCCTTAGAACTTAAACCGACCGACAAACTCACGCCCTTTGGCTGATCCTTGAGTATCCACCTCGGCATAAGCCGGTTTTTTAACCTCGCGCCGGACTGCCTCCAGTGTCTTGCGAGGCATGTCGGCAGCGACCATATTCGCAATCCACAATGGCAGGGAGCCCCCTGGGTGCGAACTGGTCGTCAGCACCAGTTCGGTATGACCCGCATCCAGCGCCCGCACCGTCCAAGTCGATTCCATGCGGGGGATACGCACACAGCAGCTTTGCACTGCCAGCAGGTTTGCTTGAGCAACGGACGACATCACAATAACGCCATCCGCTTGCTGACTCGTACTCGCCCTTATCGCCACATCGCGATCACGCACGGGCCAGATGCCCGCAATCACCAGATAGTGATTGTGGCCATAGTGCCCAGCACTAGGATCCAGCTCCCGCGCTGATTTCATGTGAAAGAACCACGACGGCATATTCCCGACATCGGCCAGCAATGCCAGCACCGATCGTGCGGGCGCCGGCAATACCGTAACCCCACGAAAGGCGCGGAGCTCCTGCCCTGGAACGCGAGCGGTATAGACGGCGATGCCGCCTTTATTACTTTGCAGCTCCCAATCTGCCGCATTGGCAGGAAGCCCCAGAGCCAGAAAAAGAAGGACTAACAAACGGGTCATGACAATTCCTTACTGCATGAATGGCCAGAGCATTCTGAAGGCGGCCCGGCGAACAGAACTTGATCTTGCACAAGCGTAGCGGGTTATTGTGATGCAGTTATCCGTCATGTCAGCTTTGTCAGGGGCGGCATCCACCCTTTCAATAGCCTGTGTATATCAATGTTATTTAGTCAATCAATTTACCCTCCTGAAAAAATACGACCATACTTAAATCGTAAAATGCGATCCGAATCAACAAAGGATGTTCATCATGAGCACATCGAAATCCGCCCCTGCACCAACCATAGACATCGGCATGACTGATCTCCAGCGCAAGGATATAGCCCAAGGACTTAGTCACCTGTTAGCTGACAGTTACACCCTGTATCTGAAAACGCACAACTATCACTGGAACGTTACCGGCCCCATGTTCAACACCCTGCATTTGATGTTTGAAACACAGTACACCGAACTGGCACTGGCCGTGGATCTGATTGCCGAGCGCATCAGGGCACTGGGCTTCCCAGCTCCTGGTAGCTATCGCGA
Organism: Moraxellaceae bacterium UBA2031; assembly: GCA_002333145.1. Taxonomy (GTDB): domain Bacteria; phylum Pseudomonadota; class Gammaproteobacteria; order Pseudomonadales; family Moraxellaceae; genus UBA2031. The sequence goes on along the minus strand of DDBN01000044.1, from coordinate 30,621 downwards.
ATTCCTTAAGCTCTCCACAATCCCGGAGGCCACCGCTAACACCAGTGCCACCGACATGATTAAACATCTTGTGGAAGGTCAGGAATCCATTGTGCGCACGGCCCGATCCACTTTCGCTATAGTGGATGAAGCCCGCGATGAGCCTACAGCGGATCTGCTCACCCAGCGCATGCAGGTCCATGAAAAAACCGCATGGATGCTGCGCAGCTTGCTAAGCTGAGCACAGAAAGACACTACGGACGACATGGTTGAGCCTGACCCGACAGGGTTTAAACTAATGATATCGTTTGTCTTACTCAGGGAGAGGCTCCATGGCGCTGGTACACGCAAAATCAGGTGAATTGATTATTCTCGACCCCCACTCCGCACAGCGCTCTGAAACGCTGATCCGCGACGACCACATGGAAGTCGCGCAAATGGTGCTGGAAACCGGGCAGTATCTAAAGGAGCACTCTGCAGCGGGCGCCATGATGATACAGGTGCTCAAAGGCGCCATTGATTTTGAGGCTCATGGCACCACGCAGCGCATAGAGCCCGGCCACTTGATGTATCTGCGCGATAGCGAACCCCATGCGGTACTTGCCTTAGAAAACACTGTATTGCTGCTGTCGATCTTTCTACACCGGCGATAGTGAGCCTAGCTTCAGCTCAGCAGACGCAACGACCACACAGCCAGACAGCCCGCCAACGTGCTGGACAGTTTCTCGCGCCCTGCATTAGATTCCTTCTATTAGGCGACACACTGGTTCGCCTCCATTATCCAATAGGGCGGTAACTCGGCATGTCTGAGCCGACAGTAGAAAGTAAACCTCGCGT
>DDBN01000044.1:21680-29653 GCA_002333145.1 Moraxellaceae bacterium UBA2031 | reverse complement strand
CTGAAAAAACAGATTACTGTTGATGCCACTACGGGCCTCAATAATCAGCAGTCGTTTTTGGAGCAACTCAGCAAAGATCTCGCTTTTGCCCATCGTCATCGTCAGTCTGTTGCCATCGTTATTGCCGAGATGCCCGACTTCAAATCGTTCTTTATGCAGAATGGCAAGGTTGCAGCTGAAGCAGCGCTAAGCCAAGCGGCACACTTGGTGCGCGAGTGCATCCGTACAGAAGATTCCGCCAGCCGATACACTATTTCTACGCTCGCACTTAGCCTGCCGTCCACGCCCGGCGAAGGCGCTATAAAGCTGGTGGAAAAACTTCAACAGGCACTGAAAAACGCCCCCTTGCAGGTGAATGGTCGTGCGCTGGCGGTGAAATGGCGCTTTAGCGTGCATGTGCCCGATATTACGCCTGAGACTAACGCCCAAACCGAGGTACAAGCCGCTATCGGTAAGTTAGGGCTGGCGGCTGTCGCCATTCACTCCACTAAGCCAACATCTATTTCTATCGATAAGGCATTAGCCATGATCACGCGAGGTCAGGGTGATCTAGTGGCCGAACACATCCCCCACTTACTTCAGGAAATTATTCCTCTGCTGCAACAAGCCACACCGGAGCAGCGCTGGAACTTGATGAAACAGATTGATTAAATACCACTTGGCTTATCTGCCCAGCATCTTGAATAGCGGAGGCTGAGGGCAGAGCGCTTTTGTCTGCTGCAAAAAATACTGCTGCTGTAGAAGCCTACGATTAAACCTCTCGCTTTTAAACAGCCTTCCCGTAAAAATCAGCACTTCACTTTTCCTCTTAAGAGCCACCATGTCTTCCTCTTTTCGTAGTGGCTATTTATATGCAGCAGCCTGCGTACTAATCTGGTCGGGGTTTGTTTTGCTGAGTCGCGTTGCTGGCACATCGGCATTAAACGGCTTTGATATGACGGCCTTACGCTTTGGTACGGCAGCCGTCCTGTTGCTTCCTTTATGGCTGTTCTGGAAGCGCGTGCCCCTGTTCAACCTGCGTATGGCAGTGCTGGTGGCCACGGGAGGTATTGGCTACTCAGTGGTCGCCTATAGCAGCTTCCATTCCGCACCGGCGGCACACGGTGCCGTACTGCTCTCGGGAATCCTGCCTTTTTTTGTGGCCGTACTGGCATGGCGACTGCTGGATCAACCGCTCAGCCCCAACCTTAAAAGTGCGCTGCTGGTAATTGCCTTTGGGGTATCGGCGTTGGCCATGCACAGCCTGCATGATCTGGCCACGAGCTGGCCGGGTGATCTGATGATGATCACCGCCTCTTTGCTCTGGGGTTTGTACACGGTACTGGTAAAAAAGTGGGGATACTCCCCCTGGGAAACCACGCTGGGCGTGGCACTACTGTCTGCACTAATTTATCTGCCGATCTACGCACTACTGCTTCCCAAGGGCATTACCTTGGTACCGCTAAGCGCCATTATTATGCAGGCTTTTTATCAGGGCTTTTTGGTCGTGATTGTTGCCATGATGCTGTACATGCAGGCGCTGGCGCGGCTTGGACCAACGCAACTCGGCGCGGCGATGGCAACGGTACCGGCTGTGGCAGGCATTGGCGCCACCTTGGCACTGGGTGAACCGTTTACTGCATGGCTGCTGGCTGGCCTTATTCTCACCAGTCTGGGTGCATGGATGAGTACACGCTAGTTATTACTAGCATGATAATTTACATGAACAAAAAACCGGCCCTCATGGCCGGTTTTTTGTTGCGGGCGGGCACAAAGCCTTAAGCAATCTTACGCAGCCCCATCGTCAAGCCCTGCTTAAGCACCTGACGAACGATCGGTCCTACTAACGGCAGCGGAGAGTCAAACGTAATCGTCCACTGCACGCGCGAACCTGTCGCCGTCTTCGTAAACGTCAACCGGCCATGATGATTCGTCAACGGGCCACCACCACGCGAAATTTCATAGTCTATGGACTGGTTTGCCACAACACCGACTACTGTCTCCTCTACGGCCAGCGGCGCAAAGCCCATGCTGCGCACGGAACCAACGCCATTCACATCACCCATGCCATCACGCACCCGCTTGACCGGAATCCCAAATACTTTGGTCAGGTTATTGTGATTCGACAGAAAGGCATACATCTCTTCAACCGGCTTGCGAAACACCTGCACAACATCAATACGCTGCTGGGACATTATTTTTCTCACGGCAAATTGGACTGGCTCGGATGCTAGCGGTGCCACCTAACAGTGACAAGGTTTCAGTAGGCCATTTATTCCGACTGACTTGGCATCACTTCTTTATTCACTGTCACTGCTTTTCTGAGGAGCCCTTAAAATCACCATGACGGCCTCCGCCTTCAGCAAAGCGGGTTGCACCGGCAACTGTTTCACCCGACTGCAAAGCACTAAGACCATGTGCAAACTCATGCTGCAATGCCACCGTCTCGTCCATGCCCCACTGCCCTATGACACTTTGGCGATCACCACGCATGCACGTCTGCGGGAACGCGGCAATTTGCATAGCAAGTTTCTCTGCCTCCATCAGCAGGTCCTCTTTTTTAACCAGTCGATTCGCCAGGCCTATCTGCTGAGCTTCAGTGGCTTCCACGGGTCGCCCGGTAAGAATCATGTCCATCGCCCGGCTCATACCAATGGCACGCGGCAATCGCACCGTGCCGCCATCAATCAAGGGAACTCCAAAACGGCGGCAAAACACACCGAACACGGCAGACTCATCCGCCACTCGCAGATCGCACCAGAGTGCCAACTCCAACCCGCCCGCCACGCAATAGCCGGACACGGCGGCGATCACGGGCTTGGTCAATTGCAGACGGGTCGGCCCCATGGGGCCGTCACCCTCTGGTGCCAAGCGATTAGCCCTAGCCGGCTCATCGGCAACTGCCTTGAGGTCGGCACCGGCACAAAAGTGTTCTCCCGCCCCTGTGAGGATGGCCACGTGCAGCATTGCGTCTGCCTCGAAGACACGAAAGGCATCTGCCAATGCGGCAGCCGTAGGGCCATCAACCGCATTGCGCACGTCCGGACGGTTGATCGTGACCACCAGTAAAGGTGGGCGGCGTTCAAGAAGGACAGTCGACATGACAAAATTACTCTTTCTATCGGTAATTGACATAATCAGTAATATTACATTAAATATCAATTAATGACTTATTTAGTATCAATAACCAGATCTCATGAAACCCAACACCCGCTCGCTCATTCTTAATTTACTGCTGGCAAAAGAAGGCGAGTCCCTGTCCGCCCGCGATGCCATCAGCAGTTGCGCCCTGTTCGGTATTCGCGAGAACAGCGTGCGCGTCACGCTGGTACGGCTGGCCAGTACAGGGCTGATCGAAGCCGCCGGTCGTGGCGCTTATCGCCTTGGGCCCAAGGCCACCGGCTTGGCAGCCGAAGTGGTCACCTGGCGCACCGCCGAACAACAAGTGTGTGCGTGGAATGATGACTGGATTGTCGTTTCAGTCGGCGCTCTCGGCCGCAGTGACCGTGTTGCCCTTCGTGCCCGCGATCGCGCACTGGACATGCTCGGTCTGCGAGAACTTGAGCGTGGGCTGTTCGTGCGCCCGAATAATTTGTTTGGCGGCGTGACGGTTGTGCGTGAGCGTTTATACAAGCTGGGGTTAGAACAGGATGCCGCGGTTTTTGTTGCACACGAACTTGATACCCTACGCGAACAACGCGCACGTGCACTCTGGGATGGCAAGCAGCTGTCACGCAACTACGACGACATGCGAGCCCGGCTTGAAGGGTGGCTGGCTCACGCCAGAGAACTCGAACCCGATGTGGCCGCACGCGAATCTTTTCTGCTCGGCAATGAAGCCATCCGTCAACTGGTGTTTGATCCCCTCTTACCAGCACCCCTAGTCGACACCGACGCACGCAGAGCTTTTGCCGAGACCGTGCGCAAATTTGATCGAGCCGGACACGTCATCTGGCAACAGTTTCGCCAAACTACAATTAGCAGCAGCTCCGTCGCCGCCATAACTTACTGAGCAGGACACCGTCATGAATACATCAGAGTTGGATTCTCAAGACCGTCGCTACATGGCCGACACCCATGAGGTCATCAATGTGTCGAGCGAACTGCAGAACTACAACCTGTATCAGCAAGATATTGCGCTACGTGAAGCAGTGGAGCGTGAAGGTGCCGGCTGGGCCAATGAGTCGCTCAGCACCTTTGGCGAAAAAACGGGTACGGCGGCGTATTTGGAGTTGGGCCATCTCGCCAATAAATTTACCCCGGAATTTGATACGCATGATCGCTTTGGTAACCGCACAGATCTGGTGACCTATCATCCTGCCTATCACCAACTCATGCAGACCGCCATCGAGAACGGCATTCATTCAGCTCCATGGGTGGATCCAAAGCCAGGCGCACACGTAGCGCGTGCCGCTATGATGTTCATGCATTCGCAAGTAGAGGCAGGTCACGGATGCCCAATCACCATGACCTTTGCTGCCATTCCTTCCCTGCGCACTACTCCGGCATTATCGAAAATATGGGAGCCAAAAATAACGTCGCGCATCTACGATCCCCGTAATCTGCCTATCGAACAAAAAGCTGGCATTACCATTGGCATGGGCATGACAGAAAAGCAGGGCGGCTCCGATGTGCGCGCCAACACAACCCGTGCTTTTCCGCTTGGTGCGAGTGGCACGGCAGAGCCTTACGAGCTAGTGGGTCACAAGTTTTTTCTCTCAGCACCAATGTGTGATGCATTTCTAGTACTGGCACAGGCACCAGGTGGCCTGTCCTGCTTTCTCGTACCACGCTGGCGTCCGGATGGCACAAAAAACCCACTACAAGTTCTTCGCCTTAAGAAAAAAATGGGCAATCAATCCAATGCCTCCAGCGAAATCGAACTGCGTGGTGCGCTTGGATGGATGGTGGGCGAAGAAGGCCGCGGCGTTCGCACTATTATCGAAATGGTTAGCATGACACGTTTCGACTGCATGGCGGGCTCCAGCGGCGGCATGCGCATGGCGGTATCGCAAGCGCTGCACCACTGCTCAGAACGCTCCGCATTTGGCGACCTACTAAACCGTCAACCATTGATGCAGAACGTGCTTGCCGATCTTGCCATTGAAAGCGAGGCCGCCACGACACTAACCATGCGAATTGGCCGCGCCCTTGATAATCGCCACAATGAGCACGAAGACTTGTTGGTGCGTCTTGGCACGGCAGTCGGTAAATACTGGATTTGCAAGCGCACACCAAATCATGCATACGAATCCATGGAATGCATTGGTGGCAGCGGCGTAATGGAAGACAGTATGTTGCCGCGCTTGTATCGTGAAGCGCCTATCAATGCGATCTGGGAAGGCAGCGGCAATGTGCAGTGCCTAGATGTGCTGCGAGCAATGCAAAAAACACCCGCCGTAGTGGATGCATTTTTCACTGAAATAGGTAAAGCACATGGCGGTCATTCGGCACTCGACACTCATATCCGTGCCCTGAAAAATGAACTGGGCGATTTATCGGAAATGGAGTTTCGGGCGCGTGATATTGTTGACCGTATGGCGCTTTCACTGCAGGCCGCCTTACTTGTACAGCATGCTCCGGCAGGAATTGCGGATGCCTTTTGCCAATCCCGTTTGGCACAAGTAGGCCAACACAATTACGGCACGCTGCCTCGCGGCACCAACTGTGCCGCCATTATCGCTAGAGCTACTCCACTAATCTTAAACTGACAACCTCAGTATCTTTCCAATAAAAAACCGCCAATAAATGGCGGTTTTTTATTGCATGAAATTAACTTTATGCCCAAGCCAGCCTCAACACGCCCAATAGCTCCTCACGATCCGCTTCTTTTGGATTGAAAACGATAGAGCCATCATTAATCGCAAGATCAGCAATATGCTCCAATTGATCCTCACGCACCTTGCCTGTTTCTAACAATGTACGTGGCAGTTTACAACGATCAAAAAGTGCATCACGCATTTGGCGAATGGTTTCGATAGTGCGATCAACGCGCTGAGCTTTGGGAGTGGCTGCATATATATCTGCGCCAGCCAGAGGTAGCAGCAACTCAGCAATACGGTCGCCGTTTACATCTTTGTTGTATTCCAATACATACGGCAGATACAGATTCATACACAGGCCATGCGGCAAGTGACAAACCGCACCAGTGGCATGACCCAGTGAATGCACCAGCCCAACCATTGCGTTAGAAAAAGCGATACCTGCCATAGTCGATGCCTGCGCCAACTCAAGGCGTGCATCGGCATCAGATGGATTATCCATTACCTTAAGCAAGTTCTCACTGATCTTACGGATAGCACCCGTAGCATACGCATCGCTGATTGGGTTGGCACCCAAACAGGTGAATGCTTCGATAGCATGCGTCATAGCATCCATTGCTGTCATGGCAGTGATGTGCGGTGGCAGCGTCAAGGTCATGCGCGGATCAAGCACGGCAGCCGTTGGCATCAAAAAGTACGACGTAAAAGGAACCTTCACGCCTTTATCCGTATCAGAAATTACCGCCACCATTGTCGTTTCCGAACCGGTACCGGCAGTGGTCGGAATCACAAACAAGGGCTTCAGTGGGCGCTTGAGATTATGGGCACCGGAGAAGCGCCACAAATCATCGCCCCCTTCTGACACCAGAATATTTACGGCCTTACAGGTATCAATGACCGAACCGCCGCCCACCGCAATAATGGCGTCACAATTATGGTGACGGTACATCGCTGCCGCTTCACGCACTGTCTGCAAGCTGCTATCTGGTGGTACATCATCGAACACACCCTGGATCTCAGCTTCTGCACCATCAAATGCAGCGTGAATATGATTTAGCAGGCCAACAGCGACAACACCTTTATCAGTAATCACCAGCGGGCGTTTGGCTTGCAATGCCGAAAGCTCAAACGGAACGTGCTCTAGCGCTTTATGACCGGCAATCACTTTAACCGGACAGAAAAATTCATAATATGCCTTGCCCATGTCACGCCCCCTTGAGGAAATTAGCCGCCACACGCCCATAAATACGTGCGGCCAGATTTATTTTTACGCCCAAATCGATAGTGGGATAGCGCTTAACGGCACGCTCCGCCACCAGCTTTGGCAGAATCAACACTTCCATACGCGATAGGCAACGTACGAGACGAATGGCATGCGACACCTCGCCATCTACAAACATACGATCATTGGCAAACGCGCGTGCTGTTCCTTCCTGAAAAGACAGCACCAGAAAAGCATGCGCCATGTGCTTAAAACGCACACACAAATCCGGCTTGCCCTGAAAGTTCTTCAGCAGCTTCAGGCTGTGATCGGCCTGTACCTCAGTGGTGAAAGATGGCCCCTTGGGCATCACCATCATCTGAAAGATGTAGCCGGCCGGAAAAACCGTCAATTCTTTACGTACTGTTTCGTCGGAGATACTGGTTGCTACAAGGCCTCGCCCTACCACACCCATCATTAGCCCAACAAAGAGGCGTTCCGCCTCAGGCTTTGCTTTATCAAACATGCTCATCGCCTTTTGTGTTCTTGTTTAGCGTTGTATTATTTTTTGTAGAAGCAGTTTATTCCTGATAGTAGCGAACCACCCGTTCCACTTCATTCCTGGAGCCCAATATTACCGGCACCCGCTGATGCAGTTTTTCGGGCTCCAGCGTTAAGATTCGTGCGCGCCCTGTAGACGATGCACCGCCCGCCTGCTCGATTAAAAATGACATCGGACTGGCTTCATACAACAAACGCAATTTGCCACCTTGGTGACGCGTCTTGCTATCCATGGGGTACATAAAAATACCGCCACGCGAAAGAATCCGATGCACGTCGGCCACCATTGAAGCCACCCAGCGCATATTAAAATCTCTTTCACGCGGGCCGGTTGAGCCTTGCAATAACTCATCGATATAACGCTGTACCGGCGCCTCCCAGAAGCGCTGATTGGACATATTGACCGCAAACTCTGAGGTATCTTCCGGAATGCGCATTTGACGCTGCGTGAGAATAAACTCACCCAACTC
>DDBN01000044.1:5970-21674 GCA_002333145.1 Moraxellaceae bacterium UBA2031 | reverse complement strand
TTCACATCGATATTGCTGGAGCCATCGAGTGGATCAAAGGTCAGCAGATAATCACCCTGCGGATATTCCGTAGGAATGAGGTAAATCTCATCCATTTCTTCTGACGCCATGGCAGCCAGTGTGCCATTAGCCTGCTTGGTGCGAATAAGAATGTCATTCGAGATTACATCGAGCTTTTTCTGTGCCTCACCCTGCACATTCTCGCTGCCCGCGCCGCCAAGCACACCCGCCAACTCGCCCTTGCCAATGGCCACACCGATGGCCTTACAGGCACTTGCCACGCTTTCCACGATGAGTCGCAGATCGGGGGTAATGACAGGGTTATTGCGCTGCTGTTCAACCAGATAATGGCTGAGTGTGATGCGGGACATGCAGGACTCCGAGGAGATTCAGGCGAGGTAAGGTGGCGGATTATGACGCAGAAGTGAGCTGACCCCAATCCCGTCCTCTCAGGACAAGCGCTGGCCCAAACGGACTGTTTCACGGTATTGCCGTGGGGTCTCGCCCGTCCATGCCTTGAAAGCACGCGTAAAGTTAGCGGGGTCACGGTAGCCCAGCTGCCCGGCTATCTGCTCCACACTATGTCGTCCTTCGGCCAGCCGCAGCTGAGCCTCGTCACGGCGAATGGTGGTCAGCAGCTCCGAAAACGTCACCCCATGGCCTGCCAGCTTGCGTTTAAGTGTGCGCGAAGACATGCAACAGCGGCTGGCCACCGCATCCAGATCCGGCATATTGGCTAAATCCTCTCCCAACAGGGCACGCACACGGGTTATCAATGGCTGACTGGATAATGCCGCCAACTCGCGTTCGCACTGCTCCCGTGCCTGTTCCGAGGCAGTGGCATCCGCCATCAGCAGTTGTTTTTTCAGTAGCTCGGCAGGAAAGCGTAACTGGTGTACCGGCATGTTATAGCGGATAGGGCATGGCAGCAGGCCGGCACAGCGCGCGTAATACGATGGCTCCGGGTAATTAATCCACACCTCAGAATCCATGGCTTGCTCACCCGTGATGTACGCCCCCGCGTGACATAAGCCCACTAAAAGACTTTCAAAAGGGAAGGCAAAAGGTGCTACCACATCGACTGTGCTTTCTACCTGCACAATTGCCGTATCACCCTCGACAAACGACCGAAAACGCAGTGCTCCACTGCGCGTAGTGAAGTACTTCTCCACCAGCTGAATTGCCTCACCCAGCGTGGCGCTGGTCATGACGGCGTAACCCAGAAACCCGTGAGCTGACAGTTTGAGGTGCAGACCAAAATGGTATCCCAGCGCAGGCTCACCAGTCAGACGCAGGGCGCGATCAACAATCTGATTAAACTCCATCGGCGTCAGACGCACATCACTGGCCGGCGCAGGCTGGCGCGCCAATGCGGTGCCCGCCATCAACTCTTCAGGTGCCACATGCCAGCGAGTACACAGGTCTACCAGCAGCCGTGCATAACTGATGGGAATAGAGGGCTGATGGAGTTCGAGTGTGGACATACTATTGGCCTTGAAGGACGAATATTGGCCTGATCTGACCTAGCAGGGACTCAGCAAGCCTGACAATACTTACATTGATCAATGGTACATTCAACAGAGTGATGAAATGTGTCGTTTACCTGCTGACTGGTCAATCCTAACCGTTAGTGGCCTTCAGGTCACACCGCTAGGAAAGGGCCTTCAGGCACCAATCGGAGAGATGTGATGACCGCGCAAGCAAAGATCAAGGCCAGCTTCCCCGTCCGACGCATGGACTTCGGCTTTAAGGACGTGCCTAAGTACTGGTTCGCCAACGACCCATTTCTTACGCACTTCCTGACCAGCCTGTCGTCGCTATTCCCCGAGGGTGAGTTTTTCTTCGTCACCAGCATGCGCAACATTCGTGACCAAATTGATGATCCGGTCATGCAGAAGGAAATTTCAGCCTTTATCGGCCAAGAGGCCATGCACTCCAAGGAGCATAAAGCCTTCAATGACTATGCCACAGCGCACGGTATTGATGTGGATTACATGCACCGCCGTGTTGGCAAGCTGCTCAAGTTTGGCCACAAAATTCTGAGCCATAAACAGCAGCTCGCCATTACCTGTGGTCTTGAGCACTTTACGGCCACCATTGCTAACCAGCTGATGAGACGTGAGGACATTAACGGCCTCATGATCGACCCGATGATGCGCAAGATGTGGCTGTGGCATGCCGTGGAAGAGTCTGAGCACAAGTCAGTTTGCTACGATGCTTACCAGCATCTTTACAAAAACGGCTACGGTACTCGCGCCACCTTTATGGCGCTGGCTTGGTCCATTCTGGCCTTAGTGCTCGTCGAGCAGCAGGTGCGCCTGATGGCAAAAGACAAGCAACTCCTGAATATCTCGTCCTGGAGGCGAGGCATGTGGACGCTTTTTGGCTACAAGGGATTTCTGTCAGAGCTGGCTTTGCCTTTACTGGACTACTTCCGCCCTGGCTTTCACCCAGAAGACCACTTCAGCGACGATATGGAAGCTAAATACAAAGCGCTGCTGAAGTTCGATAACTGATCCCGCCACTTGTCATAGGCCAGCAGCCGTCAGACTGACTGGCCTTTAATGACAAGATTATGGCACCGCACGGCCTAACTGTTAGACCGGTTCTACGGGAATACTCTGTTCATACGTGATCAGGAGTTCAGCACATGGCCAAGCAAGCCAAGCAGCCACAAGAAAACCCGCAGAGCAAAGTGAAGCGCATCAATAACAGTGATATTCAGCCTCGGCGCATGGATTTCACCTTTGATGAGAGCATTCCGGTTTACTGGTTTGCTGGCGATCAGTTCAAATCCATTCTGCTGACCTCCCTGTCCTGCACCTTTCCTGAAGGTGAGCGTTTTTTTGTGCGCTCGGTGCGCCATTTCCAGAAAAACCTCACCAATCCGCTATTAAAGGAAGAGGTGAAAGGCTTTATCGGCCAAGAAGCCCATCACGGCAACGAACACGAGCACTTCAATGCGCTGATGCAAAAGAAGGGCCTGCCGACAAAGAAAATCGAAGAGTTCGTGCTGAACGGCCTGAAGTGGCAGGGCAAGCACTTGTCTCCTGAGCGCCAGCTGGCTAAAACCTGCGCACTGGAACACTTCACCGCCATGCTTGCGGAAACTATTCTGGAATACCCTGATTTTTTTGCCGGCATGGATGATCGCCTGCTACCACTATGGCTGTGGCATGCGGTGGAAGAAAGCGAGCACAAGGCCGTGGCGTTTGATGTTTACCAAGATCAGGTCAACAATTACTGGGTGCGCACCAGCGAAATGGCCTTCACCACACTCGAATTCATCGGCTTTCAAACACTGCATTACTGGCAGCTGCGTAACGCCATGACCGATAAGACTGACTGGAAATCCATGGCCGATGGCATGAAGTGGCTATTGGGCAAGAATGGCTTTCTGCGCAAACTGGGACCGGCTTACCTGTCCTATTACAAGCGTGACTTTCACCCCAACCAACGTGACAGCCGCGCCTTGCGCGATGCTGGCTTGATCAAGCTCGCCGCCATGCTGAAGCGTCCTGAATTACTGGAGTCTGCCGCATGACAGCCCGCGTAGCGCATCTTGATATCGGCATTACCGTGAGGCGCATGGATTTTCGCTTCAAAGATATCCCGCGCTACTGGGCCGGCAATGACCCTTATTTCACCCATCTGCTGAACGCACTGTCGGCCACCTTTCCTGAAGGTGAACGTTTTTTTGTGCACAGCGTGCGGCAGATGCAGGATCAAATTACCGACCCGTTATTAAAGCGGCAGGTCAGTGCCTTTATTGGTCAGGAGGCCATGCACGCGCGTGAGCATAGTCATTACAACGACTATGCAATCCAGCATGGCATTGATCTGGGCTTTATCGAAACCTTCATACAGAAACGGCTGACCTTCATCAAAGGCAAATTTCCGGCTGAGCGCCAACTGGCGATTACGTGTGCCCTTGAGCATTTCACCGCCATCCTCGCCGAGCAGATGCTGACTGAGCCAGATATCTACAACAGCTTTGACGAGTCGATGCAAAAACTGTGGCTCTGGCATGCGGTGGAAGAAAGCGAACACAAGGCAGTGGCTTTTGATGTGTATCAGGCGCTGGTTGGCGACTATCGCATTCGTATCAGGGCCATGGCCATCACCACTTTCTTTTTCATGATGCACACTACTTGGTTTCAGGCACGCTTACTTAAGGCGGATGGCAAGCTTTTTGATATCCCCATGTGGCTTAAAGGACTGGATCGGATGTGGGGCCGCAAAGGCCACTTTCGCAAGCTGATTCCGTCTTACCTGAAGTACTACCGCCGTGATTTTCACCCCTGGCAGCACGACAACCGAGCCGTGCTAGAACAGTGGAAGAAGGCCCTGAAACTGGACGAGGCCTCGGCTCATCAGAAGGTCGCGGTAACCGCTATTTCCACCACACCAGCGGTGGTGGCCGATGTGGTTCAAACAGCCACTCCCACCAAAGCACCCCGCGCTCGCAAACTAGCTGCCCTAAAGCTAGCCACTCAAGCAAAAGCAGCCGCCCCCAAAAAGGCCGTGATCCCCGCGAAGGCTGCTAAGTCAAAGGCGGCGACACTGCCGCCGGTAAAACCAAGGTCGCTTGATAAACCGGCAAATAAGGTGGAGGGAAGCCAAAAGCCTGCCCAAAAACCGATGCGTAAACCAAACCCTGCTAACTAATCCCAAATACCTGATACAGGGCACCCTGCTTTACCCTCTTGGCTCCACAAGCTCCGTCGGCTTAGGGGCCGTTTTTTTGTCACTGTCTGACCACTGCGGCTGACGCATCCCCCTCTAACCGCTAGAATCGCTCCCCCCAACATAAACACCCCACTCGCATTATGAATGGGGTGTAGCGCCGGCAGTCCTGCCCCAACCCGATTTGCTGGAAACCCCCCGAGCCGTGACCACTCTCAATACCCCCCAACGCGAAGCCGTCCATCACATCAGTGGTCCTCTGCTCGTGCTTGCCGGTGCCGGCTCTGGCAAAACATCCGTCATCACGACAAAAATTGCCTACCTGATTCAAGAGTGCGGCATTTCCGCCTCCAAAATTGTGGCGGTAACCTTTACCAACAAGGCTGCGCGCGAAATGAAAGAACGTGCCAGCAAATTGGTACAAGGCGCCGAGGCACGCGGCCTTACCGTGTCCACTTTTCATAATCTGGGTCTTAACATTCTGCGTCGTGAGATGGAGTACTTTGGCCTCAAGAAAGGCTTTTCCATTTTTGATGCCGACGATTCCAAGTCGCTCATTGGCGAACTGCTGCACCGCGAAAATGCCAGCGATAAGATCGACCTTATTCGTAATCTTGTTTCTGGCTTCAAGAACCAACTGATCAGCCCAGAAGAAGCCGTTAACAAAGCCGAAAACGATGGCGAATTACTCGCGGCAAAAATTTATGAAGTTTATAACCGACACTTGCGCGCTTATAACGCGGTCGATTTTGATGATCTGATCTTGCTACCCACAATTGGCTTTCGTGACAATCAAGAATTGCGGGAGCGCTGGCAGAACCGGATACATTACTTGCTGGTGGATGAATACCAAGACACCAACTCCGCACAATATCTGCTGGTAAAACTTCTTGTCGGCACACGCGGCGCACTCACGGCCGTGGGTGACGACGACCAATCCATTTATGCTTGGCGTGGTGCGCGACCAGAAAATCTTGCTGAGCTGGCCAAAGACTTCCCCAGCCTCACTGTAGTGAAACTGGAACAGAACTATCGCTCGACTGCCCGCATCCTGAAAGCCGCCAACGCAGTGATCGCCAATAATCCGCATGTCTTCGAAAAGAAACTGTGGAGTGAGCTTGGCATGGGCGAGCCCATTCGCATCCTTACCTGTGTCAACGAAGATGCCGAAGCCGAACGGGTGGTGACTGACATCCTTAATCACAAGCTCATGCATCGCAGTGAATTCCGCGATTTTGCTATTTTGTATCGTGGCAACTTCCAGTCACGCATTCTTGAAACCAAACTGCGTGAATTTCAAATTCCTTATAAGGTATCTGGCGGCCAGTCCTTTTTCTCGCGCGCAGAAATCAAAGATGTGATGGGCTACCTTCGGCTTATTATCAACCCTGATGACGATAATGCCTTTCTGCGCGTGGTGAACACGCCCAAGCGTGATATTGGTCCATCTACATTAGAAAAGCTCGGTAGTTACGCGCAGCAGCGCGGATGCTCAATGTATGCTGCCTGCGATGAGATGGGCCTTGGCCTGCACCTGAATGATCGCCAAATCGGCAATCTACAAGACTTTCACCGCTGGATGCAGGAGACCGCCCAGCGCGTTGTTGAAGGCGACAGCCTTAATGCCATTCGCCAAATGCTGATTGATATTGGCTATGACGACCATCTTCTTGATACATCCGGCACGCCCGCCGCTGCCGAAAAACGTATCGAGAATGTGCAGACCTTTCTTGCCTCTATTCAACGAATGGCAGACAAGCAGGATGACGAAGATGACAAGAATATCGAGAACGTCATTCGTAAGCTGGTGCTGATGGACTTGCTGGAACAACAAGCTGAAGAAGATGACTCTGATCGTGTGCAGCTAATGACACTGCATGCTGCAAAAGGTCTGGAGTTTCCACACACCTATATGATCGGCATGGAAGAAGATCTGCTGCCGCATCGCAACAGTATTCAAGCGGAGACTATTGAGGAAGAACGCCGACTTATGTATGTGGGCATCACGCGTGCCCGTAAGACACTAACGCTGACGCTGGCGCAGAAGCGTCGTTCCGGCGGCGAAAATATGCCGACCACGCCGAGTCGCTTTCTGGATGAGCTGCCAGCGGAAGACGTGGAGTGGGAAGGTAAGACTAGCAATAAGACACCCGAACAAAAGAAAGCATTGGGTCATGCGCATTTAGCGGGCCTGAAGGATATGTTCAAGTAAGCGTTTGGACGCACCGGCTCTTATTCATCCTCTATCGTCACCTACTCTTATTTTCAGAGATTACCTTTACCTTTCCTCCAGTTATTCCTTTAAAAATTAGCCATAAAAAAAGGAAGCCGAAGCTTCCTTTTTTGCAGCGCGCGTAGCGTTACTTGGCTTTGCCAACCATGTAATCCACAGCGGCCATAATCTCGTCATCCGAACAAGTCATGCACATGCCTTTTGGTGGCATGGCGCGAATACCCATTATTGCATGCTTATGAAGAGTGGCCTTGCCCTGAGCAATACGAGGGCCCCAAGCGCCCTTGTCACCCAGCTTCGGTGCGCCAGCTGCACCCGTGCCATGACAGGCAGAGCAGCTAGCATTGTAAACGGCATCGCCAGGGCGGCCGGCAGCAGCGGCACCATCAGCAGCAGCTGGAGCAGCAGCAACAGCCGCAGGAGCACCTTCGCACTCTTTACCTTCCACACATACACGGCCAACGGCGGTGATGCGCTCAATCGTGGCGCGCTCAGAGTAAATAGAGCGTTCGCCTAAGGCGTGTGGGGATACGTCTTTGGTCGTCTGAGCAGCCAGAGCAGAACCAGCCACAGAGAGTCCAAGCACAGCAAGTAGCAGGGAGATCTTCTTCACGATAACCTCATCAGAATTTGGCAGGCGGGAGAAGCCCCCGCCCAATGACCATCGCAGTATACCCGCAAACTCCTGATGCCAAAAGCGGTTCAGATGGCCCTCTCACTTCTCGCCACTCCCGCCAACACTGCCGCCAAAGGGCTCCTATCAATGGGCCGTTAGCTAAGAGCAGCTATCAAGCCACCCCTTGCTGGCGCACTCGGTGGAACAGCCCTGCAATCAGGTCGGACTGGGTGACCATGCCACTCAGTTGCTCCTCGGCATTGATGATGGGAATGTGGTGCATCCCCTTATCGGAGAGCAACTCAATCAGCGCCACGATATGCATGTCCTCTCTGGCTACCATCACAGCTTGGGTCATGATCTGCCCAACCACCTCGGCCTTGTCCGCATGCAACTTNNTGAATTCCACACTAATAATGTTGCTAGACATGATGTCCCGGCACAGCACCTCGCCCAGACGCCGCTCCGCTGCCAGCATCTGAGCACCACGCAGAATGCTCTCCAGTTCGCCTGCCGACACGTCCACCATTACGCCCATATTGCGTAAGCTGGCCTCAATATCACCATGGCTCAACCCCATACGCTCCAGCGGATTGGCATCGGCACTCTTATGCACATTGGGGGCATGACGGGGTGCAGGATAGTGATGCCCCGGCAGGACGTTGTTAATGACCAGCGCCAGCGCCAGCATGACCAACAAATTAATGGCTAACGGCTCAAGAAGAAACAGAAAGCCAAGATCCCTTACCTGCTGACCACCCAGCACGACAAAAAGAGCGATGGCGCCACCCGGTGGATGCAGGCAGCGCAGACTCAGCATAGCCCCCATGGACAAGCCAACGGCCAAGCCAGCTGCTAGCCAGGGATCACCCACCCAGCGTGCACACGCGATACCCATTGTTGCCGACACCAGATGCCCGCCAATAAATGGCCAAGGCTGAGACAGCAAACCACCGGGCACACCAAACAGCAGCACCGCCGATGCCCCCATAGAGATGGCCAGTAGCGGCACCGCTAAGCCGGTCAGAAAGTAACTGCTGATCATGCCGGTAAGCAGAATACTAATGCCGGTGGCGACTGAAATACGGGTCTTTTCTCGCCACGTAATCGTCTGGCGTTCGGGGAAAAAAGAGATCAGCCAGTCCCGGATTGGCATGAAGAGGTTTCCTGTGGTGATGCGGAGAACCCCGCTTTTGAGCCGCGCATTATACGGATGCGCCATTCTCAGCAACACCCTCCACTCAAACGAGCCCTAGAGACATTGATACTGCCTTACTCGAGTGATTGACTTGCGCGACAGGGCTGGATTGACGATTGCCCGTTGCGCGCCACTCAGGAGATACCCACGTGCCCCCACCTGCCAACTCTGGTTTTTTGCCTGAACGGCGGCGCCTGCTAAAGCACCTTGGCAACTTGGGCTTGGCATCAATACTGCCTCTCGGCACATTCATACCGGCTACCGCACGCAGTGAGACGTGGCAAAATTGGTCTGGTGGCCAGAAAGCCTCACCCGCACACATCCTCTATCCCGACTCGGAGGAGGCACTTAGTCGGGGCATTCGTCAGGCGCAGGGCACAATCCGTGCGTTTGGTGGCGGCCACTCCTATAGCGCTGTCGTACCTGTTCCGGCTAACGGCACTCTTATTTCGCTGGAAGCCATGAATGGCCTAGTCAGCCACGACACTTCACACCTCACAGCCACTTTCTTCGCTGGTACCCGTATTGCAGCTACCGGGCCAGTACTCAAAGACATTGGCCAGGGCCTGCTCAATCAACCAGACATTGACCTGCAATCGCTGGGCGGCGCCATCAGCACCGCCACTCATGGAAATGGCCGTCAACTGCGCTGCCTATCGGCTAACGTTACTGCGCTGCGCTTGGTATTAGCCGATGGCAGTATTGTCAGTTGCTCCCCTGAAAATAACCGTGATCTGTTTGAAGCCGCCCGCCTAGGCGTTGGCAGTATTGGCGTACTCAGTCAAGTTACACTACAGAACCGTGCCGCCTATCGTTTGCGCGAGCAGGTCACTGTGCTACCCACCGATGAAGCGGTCATGCTGATGCAGAAGGAACGTGATCAGCACCGGCATATCGAGTTCTTTGCCTTTCCCCATGGTAATCGGGCATTGGTTAAACGCATCAATCTGACCACATCTCCACCTACCGCACCGATTGAGCCAAGCATTGACGAAAATGCACTCGTAGAATTCGCGGCAGAAAGTGCGCGAAAATGGCCATGGATTAACCCTTACCTACAGCAAGTGGTCGGCATGTTTGTTGCCGACACTGTTCGCATTGCAGATTCCTTTGCTATTTTCCCATCAGTACGTGCTGTACAAGTCAACGAAATGGAATACTCCGTTCCTGCAGAGCACGGACTGGAATGTTTCGAAGAAATTATCGCCACCATTCGTAAGCATGATGTACCGGTATTTTTTCCATTGGAATTTCGGTATACAAAAAGTGACGACTGCTGGCTGAGTCCCTTCTATGGGCGCGATTCTGCATCAATCTCTTTGCATCAGTATCACAAGCAAGACTACCGTCCATACTTTAATCTGATCGAACCGATATTCCACAAGTATAAAGGTCGGCCTCATTGGGGAAAATTGCACAGTTTGAAGGCGCTGCAGCTACGGGCGCTGTATCCAAGATTTGATGATTTTCTGCGCATTCGTTCACAAGCAGATCCGCAGGGCCGGTTCTTAAACAACCATGCCCGTGCGATTTTTTTAGGCTAGGAATATTGCACCCCGGATGGATCACCAACATGCCTGAAGACGTTTACCCCGATCACCATTGGCCACTGCTGCGGGAATATCCCGCATTAATGCCCGTGCTGAACCCGGTCGCATTAGCAAGCCTACCCACACCCGTCAGCGCTTTAGCTGCTTTTGGTCCGCATGCTTGGATTAAGCACGACAATATTACCCACCCTGTTTACGGCGGTAATAAGATCCGAAAGCTGGAGTTTGTGCTCGCCGAGATACGCCGTTATCACGCCGATCACATCATCACTCTGGGCGCTACTGGCACCAACTCTGGCATTGCCGCCGGTATGATTTGCGCACAAGAAAAGCTGCCCTGTACTGTTCTTATGTTTCCACAAGCAGACTCGCCAACCGTTCAGGCCAATCAACGCTGGATGCAACACTTCGGCGTAAATATGGAGAATCATGCGTCACTGTGGAGCGCTGTGCTGCGCTACTACTTACATCCACAACGCCTGCGCCCAAAAACATATTTTCTTTTTGCCGGTTGCTCTAACCCAATTAGTACCTTCGGCTATATCAATGCAGCATTTGAGCTTCGCGATCAAATTCGACGAGGCGAATGTCCCGAGCCAGTGGAAATCATCGTGCCGGTGAGCAGCGCATCAACCCTCGCCGGGCTTACATTAGGTGTGGCATTGGCAGGGCTTAACACAAAAGTTACCGGCATCCGTGTCGCGGCTGAGAAGCTAGGGCCATTCGCTGCCTGTACCCCTGGGGTAGTGGAAAGACTTGAACGTGCGGCACTGAAGATCATGCATGGGTATGTACCATCACTGCCGCAGCTTAGGCCCCCGGAGGTTTGCATGGATGGCCGCTACTTTGGCACTGGATATGGCGAAAGTACGCCGGAAGCAACGGCCGCTATCTCTGCCTTTCAAGAACACATCGGATTGACACTGGAAAGTACCTATAGCGGCAAAGCAGCGGCTGCCTTTCTGGACAAACTGGCCAATACCCGTGGCCCTGTGCTGTTCTGGAATACCTTTAACAGCAGGCCTTTTCCAGCCACATAAGTCCCATCTTTTCCAAGGCTGTCTGGGTAGAGGGCCATGGACGACCTAAGGGACACTCGGTATCATGCCGCCTCCCGGGGACATTCGTTTTCCGGTTCTAGACAATGCGCCAGTAGCTCAGATGGATAGAGTACTGCCCTCCGAAGGCAGGGGTCGTGGGTTCGAATCCCGCCTGGCGCACCATCTTTAATACCTTCTGCTCTGCACACATCCCGGCCTGAGGCTAATCTGTATCAATGCAACCTTCCTGCAAGGTGGTATTGTTACTAGTTCAATTAACCCTCGGGAGTCATCATGCTGCCCAAACAGATTCGTACTGGACTGCTGTCCCTGCTTCTTGTGTCAACCTCCGCACTGGCCGTTGACCGCATGCCCTCGCACGACCATCACAAGCCATCCATAGGCCTGCACCTTAACCAGGGCCAACGCTGGGCTACTGATGCACCATTGCGTCAGGGCATGAGTAACGTCCGTGAGGCTTTGATCCTCGCTGTGCATGCAGATACCACCCACCCATTGTCTGCCGCAGAGGCTGACAAGCTGGCTGATGCCATTCGCACTCAAGCGGACTATCTAGTGGCCAACTGCGTACTGGCTCCGGAAGCTGATGCCGTGCTGCATGTATTATTGGGACAGTTACTAGAAGGCGCAGAGTCTCTGCGTCTGAAGCCTACAGATGAAGCCGGCTTGCATAACATCATTACGGCGCTCAAGGATTATCCGGCCTACTTTAATCATGAAGGCTGGAAGCCGGTGACAACCACTACCCCAGCTCCCTGATTTTTTCTGAAGCACTAACCATGACCGATATTTTTTCCTGGATGAACGAGCAGCTACTGCGTATGCAGTGGCTGCACGACTTGGTGCGCCTGCTCGTTGAAGATGTTTTTGGACTTGACATGGCCAGCCAATTTGGCGGCAGCGTGCACTTCTTTATTTATGATGTTCTGAAGATTTTTATTTTGCTCGGCACGCTGATCTTTTCGATATCTTGGATACAAAGCTATTTCCCCCCCGAACGAACGCGTACGATTCTTGGTCATTTTACCGGTATAAAGGCCATTATTATTGGTGCACTACTCGGGACGCTGACACCATTTTGCTCCTGCTCTTCAATTCCGCTATTCATGGGCTTCACCGGCGCAGGCTTACCGTTAGGCGCAACTTTTTCATTTCTTATTTCATCCCCGCTCGTCGATTTAGCTTCCGTCATTTTGTTGGCCAGTATCTTTAGCTGGCCGATTGCGCTGGCTTATGTCGTAGTCGGTATCCTGCTGGCGGTTCTGGGTGGCGCGCTTATTACGCGATTAAACATGGAGCGCCATGTTGAGCCTTTTGTTTTTTCCAACCGCATGGCTGTGATGCCTGAACAGGCAATGACTATGCGTGAACGAGCCACCTTCTGCCGCGATCAGGTTATCGATATAACCCGCCGTGTTTGGCTATACATTCTGATTGGTGTTGGGATTGGTGCCGCCATTCACAACTGGATTCCGGAAAGCTTTATCTCCGCGCTGCTCGGCCAGGACAAATGGTACTCCGTACTAGTTGCCACCGTTGTCGGCATCCCCATGTATGCAGATATCTTTGGAACTCTGCCAATTGCCGAGGCGCTGGTGGCTCGCGGCGTTGGGCTCGGTACTGCACTAGCATTCATGATGGCGGTTACGGCAATGTCATTACCGTCTCTGATCATGCTGCGCAAAGTGATACGGCCTCCGTTATTGGCTACCTTCTTTGGTATCGTTGCGGCAGGCATCATCTTGATCGGCTATCTTTTCAATATTGCTAGCCACTGGCTTGTTTAGGCTTCCCTGCTTTAAAGCGCCATTAAACGCTATTGAGGAAATAAAAAATGATTATCAAGATTCTTGGATCTGGATGCAGCAAATGCCTTACCCTTACCCAAAACACGAAAGCCGCATTGTCTAAATCAGGCCAGCAGGCAGAGATCATTAAGATCACTGATTTTTCTGATATTGCTGCCTATGGCGTGATGTCGACACCTGCACTAGTGATTGACGAGAAACTGGTTTCTTACGGAAAGGTACTGAAAGCCGACGAGATTATCGCCCTGCTTAGTTAAAATATATTCGCAGATTGTTTGAGTCCTTTAGCCAGCTTACTTAATGCCTAGCCACTAAATGCACTCGCCTGCTGCATGACCGGACGACCAGGCCCACTGAAAGTTAAAGCCTCCCAGATGACCAGTGACATCCACCACCTCGCCTATAAAATACAAGCCGCGCTGCGCTTTACACTCCATCGTTTTTGACGACAGTGCTCGGGTATCAACGCCGCCCAGCGTTACTTCAGCGGTACGATACCCCTCGGTGCCCGATGGCTTGAGCGTCAATTGCGACACGCCCTCTGCCACCGTCAATAATGCTGCATCAGGAATTTCTGCCATTGCCGTTTCAGCCCACGACGACCAGAACAATGCCTGTAACTCCTGCACCAAACTTTTCGTCAGTAGCGGTGTCAATAAGGTGCGCAGCAAAGAGCGCGGGTGATCCTTCTTCTGCTGTCGTAACCACGTCACCACTTCTGTACCGGGCAATAAATCCACTGCTATGGACTCACCAGGTTGCCAGTAATTGGATAACTGCAATGCGGCTGGGCCGCTCAAACCGCGATGCGTAAATAGTACCGCCTCGCTAAAGGCCTGCTCATCGGTACTCAGCTCCACATCCACTGCAAGCCCCGATAGTTTTTCAGAAACCACCTTAAAGCCGTCACTGAACATAAATGGCACCAAACCGGCACGCGTCGGCAATAGATCTAAGCCAAACTGCCGTGCAATGTCGTAACCAATACCGCTTGCACCCATGGTCGGAATGGACAGCCCTCCCGTGGCAACAACCAATGAATGCGCTGAGAATTCGCCCTTGCTGGTTTTTACAACGTAGCGTGCCACATCGCTATCATTACGTTTTTCTGTTCCCCCCAGCGGCGCTACTGACTGTATTTCGCAATGTGTTTGTATTCTGACATGCGCTTTTTCGCATTCCGCCACCAGCATATCCAAAATATCTTTGGCGGAATTATCACAGAACAACTGTCCATGNNTTGCCAATCTTGTTGCTGCTATCCAGCACCAGTACGCGTCGCCCACGCTGACCGGCCGTAAGCGCACACATAAGACCAGAGGCACCGCCCCCAATAATAATGGCATCGAAATGAGTCACGAATGCTTGCTCGGAAAGTGTGTGATTCAGGCGGGCCGTATCAAGGTTTTTACACCATCAGCTGAGCCCAGCAACAGCACATCAGCCGGACGCAGGGCGAACAAGCCATTGGCGACAACACCTGTGATGTTATTGAGGCGCTCTTCCATTTGACGCGCCACCGGCATGGGCAGATTCCACACATCAAGAATGACGTTGCCGTTATCCGTTACCACTCCGTCGCGATACACCGGATTGCCGCCCAGCTTTACGAGCTCGCGAGCCACATACGAGCGCGCCATCGGAATGACTTCGACCGGCACCGGAAAACGACCTAACTGGTCGACNNGCCCCATTGACCTCATCGGCACCATCGACATACACACTGATGGAGCCCACCGAATTAAGGTCCAGCACCTCAATGCCAATCTTACGCAAGCGGTCTGCTGTTGCCTGAGAGCTGGCCACGGCTCCGGGAATGTCATCACGCATACGGGCCAAGCCATCAATAAAGAAATTGGCTGTGGAGCCGGTGCCCACCCCGAGAATCTCGCCCGGCTCGACATAGGCCAGCGCAGCCTCGGCGACGGCTTTCTTGAGGGCATCCTGGTTCATGCGGGGCTCCGGGCAGGGTAAGAAGGCCACAATTATACGCGCATTGGACTCTCCCTTTGCAGGGACTTTGCCTAAATCATCACCACTGCTGGTAACATGACGGCTTGCCCTGAAGGTCTGTCCTCATGCCCGAAAGCCCCTCTCTAGAAACCTACGTAAAGAAGATCCTGCGTGCCCGCGTTTATGACGTGGCCATTGAGTCGCCCCTGGACGAGGCCAAAGGCCTGTCGCGACGACTGAGAAACCAGGTTCTGTTGAAGCGCGAAGACCTGCAACCGGTGTTCTCATTCAAGCTGCGTGGCGCCTACAACAAGATGGCGCAGCTGACTAAAGATGAGCAGCAGCGCGGGGTGATCTGTGCTTCAGCCGGCAATCATGCCCAAGGACTGGCACTGTCCTCTCGCAAACTGGGGGTTCGCGGCACCATCGTGATGCCNNCATGCCGTGAAACTGGCCGAAGAAAAAGGCTACGTCTTTGTGCACCCCTATGACGACCCTGATGTCATTGCCGGTCAGGGCACCATAGCCATGGAAATCCTGCGCCAACACAACGGCGCCATCGATGCCATTTTTGTTCCTGTCGGTGGTGGCGGCATTGC
>DDBN01000044.1:5151-5918 GCA_002333145.1 Moraxellaceae bacterium UBA2031 | reverse complement strand
ACCGATGAAATGTGCGCGGCCATCAAAGATATTTTTGACGACACCCGCTCCATTGCCGAGCCTGCTGGCGCATTGGCATTGGCTGGCCTAAAAAAATATGTGACGCGTGAAAAATGCGAAGGGCGCACGCTGGTCGCTATCGATTCTGGCGCCAATATGAATTTTGATCGCCTGCGCCATATCTCTGAACGCACCGAAATTGGCGANNGCTCGCGATGCGCATGTCTTTGTGGGCGTGCAACTGCGCAATGGTGATATCGAACGCGCTGAGCTGACTGGCTTGCTGGAAAAGAAAGGCTATCCGGTACTGGATCTTTCTGACAACGAAATGGCNNCTAATGAATTTTCTTACGCGCATCGAAGCCAAGTGGAATATTTCTCTGTTCCACTACCGCAATCATGGCGATGCTTTTGGTCGTGTATTGGTCGGCCTGCAACGGGGCGGTCGCTCGGCCAAAGAACTACAAGAGTCGTTGAAAGAAGTGGGCTACCCCTTCCAAGATGAAACAGATAATCCTGCGTATCAATTATTCTTGCGCTAATCCTGCAAAGTGTCGCCCATTAAAAAGCCCGCTAATGCGGGCTTTTTAATGCATACGCCTATCAGGCAGGCAGAACACGCACAAATACCGTCTTCAGGTATTCCGTTTCAGGAATAGCCGGATGAATCGGGTGATCTCCGCCCTGATGACCTTGATGCACAATCTGTGCAGAACGGTCGATATGTCGTGAAGCGCCACGCACCACATCCACCAACTCTTCACGCG
>DDBN01000044.1:3868-5095 GCA_002333145.1 Moraxellaceae bacterium UBA2031 | reverse complement strand
GATGAATCCACGCACGTAACATCGCTGGCGCCAAAAGCCGCCGCCTGAACACCCCAACCACCAATATAAGAGAACACATCCAGTACGCGCTTGCCCTTCACCCAATGCGCCAGCTCAGCACGCGAATCGCGGTGATCATAAAACCAACCTGTCTTTTGGCCTTCGCGGATCGGGGCAATAAACTTCACACCGTTTTCGATTAGCTCAACTTCGTCAGGTACTTCACCGGCACCAATCTCGACATAGCCAACCATGCCTTCGACTTCACGCATTTTGCCGTTGTTCTTGAACAGGATGCCGCGTGGCGACAGCACTTTCTCTAGTGCCTCGACAATCTCGGCCTTGAGCAGCTCCATACCAACCGTCGATACCTGCACCACGCAAACATCGCCAAAACGATCAATCACAAGACCCGGCAGAAAATCACTGTCGCCATACACCAAGCGATAAAACGGTTGCGGATACAGCGCCTCACGCAAACCCAGCGCCACTTGCAAACGATGCACCAGCAGCGACTTGTTAAGCGGGTATTTTTCGTCACGGCTGACAAGGCGACCGCAAATCAGCGTATTGGGGTTGACGGTGGCAATACCGAGGCACTTGCCCTTGTTGTCTTCCACGCGCACCTGTTCGCCCGCGGTGAAATTCTTCAATGGCGTAACGGCCACATCGACTTCGTTGGAATAGATCCAGAGATGGCCTTCGCGCAGGCGACGGTCTTCATGAGTCTTGAGTTTGAGTGTGGCAAGTACGGACATTTCGGTATTCCCCTAAAAAAACAGACGCCCCCAAGCCTTGCGGCTGGGGGCGTTGTGAACGTCATGATAACACTGAAGCGTCGTGCGAGCCTCAGCTGGCGCTGGATGGCACCCACTTAAGATTCAGCTCACGCGCCGCTCTTACATCATCCAGACGTCGGACCGGTAGCGTGTGCGGGGCACCCTTCACCAAGTCTGGCGTGGTACGGGCTTCCTCACGAATCTTCACCAGTGCCGCAATAAAGGCGTCCAGCTCATCGATGGTTTCGGTCTCGGTCGGTTCAATCAGCCAACATTCCGGCACCAGCAACGGGAAGTAAGTGGTCGGCGAGTGAAAACCGTAGTCCAGCAGACGCTTGGCGAAATCCATCGCATTAACGCCCAGCTCCTTCGCTTCCTTCGCGAAGGTGATGATGAACTCGTGCGAGGCACGGCGCTCCGGGTAGGCCAACTGGAAACCTTCGGCCTG
>DDBN01000044.1:0-3739 GCA_002333145.1 Moraxellaceae bacterium UBA2031 | reverse complement strand
CTTCGACTTGTTGCTCGAACACACCACACGTCGATGGATTGGTCATCATCAGGCCTGCCGTCTGCGGCCCAACTGCCGCCTTCAGTGCGGCCAAATCAACATCACCGTTACTCAGCACAGGAATTTCCCGCACCTTGTATCCGCACATCACGGCGGTGGCTGGATTGGTACCGTGCGCGGCAGAAGGAATCAGCATTTCTGTGCGCTCATAATCTTGACGCGCTTCATGGTAGGCGCGAATCATCGCCACACCCGCAAACTCACCCTGAGCACCAGCGGCCGGCGTTAAAGACACGCCCTTCATGCCAGTGACTTCTTTCAATACTTCCTGCAAGTCATACAGGCACGCAATATAGCCCTGCGAGTGCGACACAGGGGCCAGCGGATGACGAGCGAGAAAGCCCGGCAGCATCGCCGCTTTGTGTGCGCCGCGTGGGTTGTACTTCATCGTGCAGGAACCCAGCGGGTAAAACTGCGTATCGATGGAGAAGTTTTTGCGCGACAGATTGGTGTAATGACGCACCACTTGCATCTCACCCACTTCAGCCAATGCCGGACGTGTTTTGCGACGCAAACTTTCCGGAATATCCGTGAGATCCATACGTTGGCGCGGTGCCTGTGAACTGGCAAAGCGGCCCGCACCAGAGCGTTCAAAAATAAGTTTCATGGTCTTAGGCCTCCATCAGCGCGTGATCAAGCGCGGCCACATAGCGAGCGATATCGTCTGACGTTTTGGTTTCGGTACAGCACACCAGCAAGGCATTGCCGAGCTCAGGGTAATCCGCACTCAAATCAAAACCACCGAGTACACCATTCTTAGCCATGTGCTCCAGTACTTTTGCTACCGGCTTATTCAGGCGCAGTACTTTTTCATGAAATACCGGGCGATTGAACACCCGCTCTATCGAGCCCAGCTTGCTGGTGGCTTGCGCTAATTCACGAATATTGTGATGCGAGGCTTGTGCCACGCGCTCAAGACCTTCTGCGCCAAGCAGTGCGAGATAAATCGTCGCCGCGGTCATGGCCAAGCCCTGATTAGTACAGATATTCGANNAATGGCTGACCTTCACCCACGACGATATCGGCACCGGTTTCACCCCATTCACCGGGCGGGGCAATAATGGCGAGCGCCATTGGGTTAACGCAGGCAATCACCAAAATATTATTGGCATGCGCCCAGTTGGTCAGTGCATCCGCCTCTTCCAGCACACCAAAAAAGTTTGGCTGTGGCACCACAATCGCCGTGTAGTCCTCGCCTTCAAATGGCTTGAGCGTAGCAAGGTCGACATGCCCACCCTGCTTATTAAACTCNNGGCACCAACACACGACGCATCTTTGCATGCTTGTTGGCGCGTACCGCCATCAACACCGCCTCAGCAAGACCAGAGGCACCGTCGTATACAGAGGCATTGCACACATCCATCGCCGTAAGATTGGCCATGGATGTCTGGAATTCATAAATCACCTGCAAGGTGCCCTGCGATGCTTCTGCCTGATACGGTGTGTAGGCGGTCAGAAACTCACCCCGTGATGCCAACTCCCACACCGCCGCCGGAATATGATGCTCATAGGCACCCGCACCAATAAAGCAAAGATCTGCTTCGTCGGAACGAGCACGTTCGCGCATCAGTCGCGTGACTTGCATCTCGGTTTCACCATCCGGAATACTGGACAAGGTGTTGCCACGCAGGTGTGCCGGAATTTCATCAAACAGTGTTTCGATGGAAGAAGCCTTGATGGCTTCCAGCATCTTGCGCACATCATCTTCGGTATGAGGAATAAAAGGCATGACAGGGTCCGCAGGAATGAATGGGACAAAAAAGCGGAAGCAAACACTGCCGCCTCCGCAAAACGTTCAAGAGCCGGAGTAACCCGGCTCTGATCAATCAGTGACCTTCCGCTTCGACAGCCGCGTCGTAGCCTTCAGGTGACAGCAGGTCGTCAATTTCAGCAACATCCGCAATGCGAATTTTGTACATCCAGCCATCGTGATACGCATCGCTGTTGACGCTTTCCGGGCTGTCCGCCAGGGCTGCATTTACTTCAATGACTTCGCCGGTCAATGGCGCATAAATATCTGATGCGGCCTTCACGGATTCGACTACACCGGCTTCATCACCGGCTTTAAGTTGATCACCTACTTCTGGCAGCTCGATATAGACCAGATCACCCAGCGCTTCTTGGGCGTGATCGGTGATGCCAACCGTAGCGATGTTGTCTTCGATGCGAACCCACTCGTGGCTGGCGACGTATTTTAGTTCAGAGGGCGTGTTGCTCATGGTGTTAGCCTCAGGCGATGTCGCCGCGTTCGTAAAAGTTAACTAGTAAAAAACCAATACCTCCTGAAGTCCGGAATGACCGCAGGCGGCGCAAAAACAATGTAGGTAGCAATGATATCAGTACAGCACCTTGCCGTTACGCACAAAAGGCGGACGAACGATACGAACTGGCAAACGCTTACCACGAATCTCGACTTCACCGTGATCCGATGACCCAACCGGAATACGGGCCAGGCCAATGGCCTTTTCCATGGTTGGCGAAAAAGTGCCAGAGGTGGTCTCGCCCTCGCCTTCAGCAGTAATCACCTTCATGTGCGAACGCAGAACGCCTTTACCTTCTAAGATCAGGCCAACCAAGCGTGATGTTACGCCAGCCGCCTTCTCTGCCTCTAGAGCCGCCTTACCAATAAAGTCGTGATCCCATGCAATGGTCCACGCCATATTGGCCACTAGCGGCGAGACTTCCTCGGTCATATCGTTGCCATACAGGTTCATGCCGGCCTCTAGGCGCAAGGTGTCACGCGCACCCAGACCGCAGGGCAGCACGCCTGCCGCCAGCAGCTCGCGCCAAAAGGCCGGGGCTTCCGCATTTGGCAGCAGGATTTCCAAGCCATCTTCGCCGGTATAACCGGTACGGCTGATAAACCACTCACCGGCACACGCCCCAACAAACACATCGAGCCCATTGATTAGATCGGCCAGCGCCGGACGCAACGCCGCTACCTTGGCACGAGCCTCTGGGCCCTGCACGGCAATCATGGCCAGATCAGTACGTTCGTTCAGGGTAATGGCAAAGCCAGCTGACTGCGCCTGCATCCAAGCCAGATCCTTGTCATGAGTGCCGCAATTCACCACCACACGCCATAAAGAAGGTGCCTCAGGGAGTGGGGCATAGACGATAAGATCGTCGATTACGCCGCCATCTTCGCGCAACATGGCAGAATAAATCGCTTTTCCCGGAATCTTGAGACGAGCTACATCGTTGGCCAGCAGCTTTTGCAGATACGGCAGGGCATCCGCCCCATCCAGCTCAAGAAAGGTCATGTGCGAGACATCAAACATACCTGCGGCACGGCGCACGGCATGGTGCTCGTCCAGTACCGAGCTGTACTGCACCGGCATGTCCCAGCCACCAAAGTCGACTACGCGGGCCTTTAGGGCCAGATGTTCATCATAAAGTGCGGTTTTGTGGCCCATGGCGATTGGCATCTCGAGTGGTGAGGCGCGCATTTTACACATCGGAAGGCGGCGGCTCCACGACTACAGGGCCTGTACGATTGGCGGCAGGGCTCACCTTGACAAATCATTACTCTTCCCAAGCACCGAGACCACCTACCGGAGCCCCGGCGGCAACAGCCGGTATAACCATGAACTGGCGTGCATCGATAACCGCCTTGATCTGCGAACATGCCTCATCCCGTGGCAGGCTCCCAGCTATCCCTCGCTTGCAGCTTTCAGAA
>DDBN01000115.1:26026-28223 GCA_002333145.1 Moraxellaceae bacterium UBA2031 | reverse complement strand
GGCATCTTTTGCTGCGCTACGAGCCTGCACGTACCGAAAGTGGTGTTCGCAGCGAAGCTCGCTCACCCCATTTTTTTCTAGACAAGAACGGGCGCGATAATCCGCTCGCTGAACTCACAGCACTCACAGAAGCAATCACTGCTCCTGTTATCGATAATAATCATGTCGCTTGCCGATTTCCTGCTCGTACTCATTGGCTATACGCACAGACAGGCTTTGGGCAACCCTCATTCAACTGCCCTACTTATGATGAGTGGCGTGCACTGGTCAACCCGCAGCAGGCCACACTGGTCTTTGCCTCCGACTACCTGAACAATCCATCTTCTATGTTTGGGCACACGTTTCTACGATTAGATGCTCCCGGACAAACAGAAGACACTCGCCTCTTGGCCTATGCCATCAACTTTGCCGCCGAGACCAATACTAAAAATCCATTCGCTTTTGCCTTTAAAGGACTGACAGGTGGCTATCCCGGACTTTTCTCTCTCATGCCTTATTATGAGAAAGTTAAAGAATACAGTGACATGGAAAATCGGGACCTGTGGGAGTATCAACTGAGCCTGACTCCTGATGAAGTCCGTCTCCTAGTTTCACACTTGTGGGAATTACGCAGCGTTGAGTTTCCCTATTATTTTTTAACGCGTAACTGCTCCTTTCAGCTACTCGCCCTGATGGAGGTTGCAAGGCCTGGCCTTGCCATGCGCAAAGATTTTTCCATGCAGGCCATTCCCACCGATACGGTTCGGCGTGCACTTAAAGAACAGGGAATGCTTCGAGAGTTAACCTACCGACCCGCTGCTGAACGGCAGCTACTGATGGCGACCGAACACTTTCCTAAGCCAATTAATGAAGCAGCGCTACTCCTCTCGAAAACACCAACACGCTCTACCGGCCTCCCCGCTAATGAGGAGGCCGCCGCCCTGGAAACTGCCTTCGACTATAGCTATTACCAGTTTATGGCAGGCCAGCAGAGCACAGAAAATAAACAAAATATGCGTACCTTGTTAGCAAGGCGTGCAAGCATTGACCTACCGGAACAACGTATCAAACCATTACAGCCCACTACCGACCCCGCAAGTGGCCACTCGACGGCTCGGGTGGCCTTGTCCGTCGGCAATGCACGAGAAGCAGGTTACGTTTCTTTAAAGCTAAGGCCTGCCTACCACGACCTTTTGGATCCGCCCGCCGGCTATCGTCAGGGTGCCCATATCGATTTTCTGGATAGCGAAATTCGCCTGAATGAGGACAAGAAACGCCTCCGCTTGGAACGATTGTCTGCTGTTGATATCGATTCCCTCGCCACGCTGGATATCTTTTTCAAGCCTACTTCCTGGTTCTTTGGCCTCGGCTGGAGACAAGCTGCCGTTAACGGCTCAGGTGCCTTCAGCGATACCGAACATCATGGCGTTGCCTATATTGATGGGGGCGCAGGCTACAGCCTTCAGCTAGGCGGTATTGGTCAATGCTATCTTCAGCTAGGCATGGATGTTGAAGCAGGCTCTGCTCTTGACCGTGGCTGGCGTACCGGTATCGGGCCCCGGACGGGTTGCCTTACCGGAAATGACAACTGGAGAATGCGGATTCAAAGTGATGTCAGATGGCGGAATGCACCGGATGGGCTAGAACATCAACTTAAGCTGGATCTGCAGAGGGATCTGGCACCAGGGCACGCTATTCGTGTGCAAGCCGGGTTGATACACGCCGACAACAAGGAATCACTGCTAACCGAGCTCGGCTGGATTCATTACTTCTGAAATTCACAAGCCCTGCACAATAGTATCCGTTATCATATAGGCCCTCGGCGCTACTGCCTTAACCCTCCAAGGGCATTTAACATGCAAATCGCAAAAGATCTTGTTGCCAGCATTGAATACACGCTGACAGACGCCGCTGGCGCCGTCATTGACAGCTCCGTTGGCAACGAGCCTCTAGCCTACCTCCATGGCGCAGGCAATATCATCCCAGGCCTGGAAAACGCTTTGGAAGGCAAGAAAGCAGGCGACAGCCTGACCGTTACTGTTGCCCCTGAAGATGGCTATGGTGAAAAGAACGACGGCCTTATTCAGGTTGTCCCCAAGGACATGTTCCAGGGTGTAGACAACATTGAAGCCGGCATGCAGTTCCACGCTCAAACCGATCATGGCATGCAGGTTATTACTGTTGCTGCGGTAGAAGGTGACAACATCACGGTTGATGG
>DDBN01000115.1:19906-26013 GCA_002333145.1 Moraxellaceae bacterium UBA2031 | reverse complement strand
ACGATTGTGCTATATTAATAACCAGCTAGATCCTGCGAACCCAGTCGTGATGACCGGTCTTTTTTCGCAGAGACAGTGAAAGCCACAGTTGAGCAGTCGCTAGTCGACATGTTTGGGATAGCCTCCAAGTTCCCCCAACGTTTTTGCGCTGAACTAACGAAATTGGTCTCATGAATTCGTGGCGATGGTGTTTAGACACCCCCTGTCATTCCTCTTATAGAACTAGCTACGCTCGCCCACATGGCGGGCGTTTTTTTTGCCTGTCAGCTACTCACTCCATCAGAACGAATGTTTCTGACTAGCCATAATGCATGACGGCTGATTTCCTCAACGTCGCCAGGGCTAAAAAGCAGGCCATCATTATGCATACGGCACAGGCCATGCAGCATGCCCCAGATTACCTGCGCCAATCGCAGCGAATTGATTCCAGAGGACAGCTGGCCTGACTGCTGCAGCTCGGCAATCATTTGAGCATAACTGCGAAAGGAGCTACGGGCAGCCTGCTCAAAAGTAGCTGTTGTTCCTCCCCTCCAAGTGGTACGACCAAACATAAGCTCGTACAACTCCGGGTATGCCAACGCAAACTGCACGTAAGACTTAATAAAGCCCGCCAATCGCTCCTCAGTTGCGTCCGCAACACCAGATCCCTGCTGAAGTGATGCATCAAACCGTCGAATTCCCTCTTCCCCTAATGCACACAACAGGCCCTGCTTATCCTTAAAGTGGTGATACAGGGCCGTCTGGGAAACACCAACACGCATCCCAAGACGGCGTAGATTTAATGCCGCCAGCCCCCCCTCCTGCATCATCAGAATGGCCTCTTCCACCAACCGATGACTCAGGTCGCCATGATGGTAAGTTTTGCCACTTGCAGCCGGACGTGTTGACATTGGCCTGATCCCTAGTATCTTAACGCCGTTAAGTTTACATACCCGCCACGGGTTTGACGAGGAGTTCGTGATGACTGCCAGCCACTACCCCAATCTGCTAAAGCCACTTGATCTTGGATTTACTCAACTGAAAAATAGAGTGGTCATGGGGTCGATGCATACCGGCCTTGAAGATCGTTTCTACAACTACGGCAAGCTGGCGGCGTATTTTGCTGAACGTGCGCGGGGAGGCACTGGCCTTATTATTACTGGTGGCATTTCCCCAAACCGCCAAGGCTGGCTATTGCCATTCGGTGGCACGCTGAATCATTACGCTGATGTGATCAATCATCGCCGCGTCACCTCTGCCGTACATAAGGAAGACGGCAAAATCCTAATGCAAATCCTGCATGCGGGACGCTATGGCTATCACCCTTTTGTGGTGTCCGCTTCCAACATCAAATCCCCCATATCGATGTTCAAGCCTCGTGCCATGACGGAAAAAGAGGTTCTGAAAACTATTAGTGATTATGGCCGTTGCGCCAAGCTGGCCAAGCTGGCGAATTATGACGGTGTTGAACTGATGGGCAGCGAAGGTTACATGCTTAACCAGTTCATCTGCTCTCGAACTAACAACCGTAAAGATCAATGGGGTGGCAGTCTGGAAAACCGGATGCGCTTACCTATTGAGATTGTGAAGCAGGTGCGAAAAGAAGTAGGTAAAAACTTCATCATCGCCTATCGCCTTTCCCTTATCGACTTGGTTGAAGGGGGCAATAGCTGGGATGAAATTGTGCTGATTGCCAAGGCACTAGAGTCCGCCGGTATCACCATCCTTAATACAGGTATTGGCTGGCACGAAGCTCGTGTCCCCACTATTGTGACATCCGTTCCCCGTGCCGCTTTCCGTGAGGTGACCGCGCGCATGAAAAAAGAACTGACGATTCCCGTCATGGCATCCAATCGCATTAACACGCCCGAAGATGGCGAATCGATTGTTGCTAATGGTGATGCTGATCTGATCTCAATGGCACGCCCTCTTCTTGCCGATGCTTATTTCGTCAGTAAAGCGGCGGCGGGTAAAGCGGATGAGATCAATACTTGCATCGCTTGTAACCAAGGCTGCTTGGACATGACGTTTTCTGGCAAGCGCTCTACCTGCTTAGTCAATCCGCGCGCCTGTTATGAAACAGAACTGGTTTACCTGAAAACCAATCGCCCTAAAAAGATTGCCGTCATTGGCGCNNGGGCAATTCACGATGGCCATGAATGTACCGGGCAAGGAGGAGTTTAGAGAAACGGTTCGCTACTTCCGTAACCTGCTGAAAAAAACAGGCGTTAAAGTTCAGTTGAATAAGAAAGCTAATTCTTCAGAGTTAACCGCCGCCGGTTTCGATGAGATCGTGATTGCCACTGGCGTAGCACCACGCACTCCGAAAATTGCCGGCATTGATCACCCCAAGGTGCTGAACTACCCGGATGTATTACGTCATGGCATAAAGGTGGGCCACAAGGTAGCCGTCATCGGTGCGGGTGGTATCGGCATTGATGTCAGTGAGTTTTTGTTAGCTGAGCACTCTCCCCAGCCCCTTGCGCACTGGCTGGATGAGTGGGGTGTTGATCTGACTGTCAGCGAAGCTGGTGGGCTCCGTGCTCCCAAGCGCGAAGCCCCACTACGCCAGATTTTTCTGTTACAGCGCAAACCTGCCAAAAAAATGGGACAAGGGCCAGGCAAAACCTCTGGCTGGGTTCATCGTCTGGCTCTCCAACATCATCAAGTCAAAATGATGGGTGATGTTGAGTATCTAAAAGTTGATGATCTTGGACTGCACATCCGTGTTGGTGATGAAGAACAGATTCTGGATGTCGATCATGTGATTCTCTGCGCAGGGCAGGAATCCGTGCGCGACTTGCTACCTACAGATACCAAGGGAAAAATCACCGACAAACGCTTCCATGTTATTGGTGGTGCAAAGTTTGCAGGTGAGCTGGATGCTAAACGCGCCATCAAGGAAGGTTCGGAGCTCGCTGCACGTCTATAAAATAGAAGCATTGAAAAAGGCCGCATCAAGCGGCCTTTTTCAATGCGACAGGAAAGTTACTTCCAGCCGGTCAGCTCAGCGAGTGCCTTGCCCATCTCAGCCGGGTTATTAACTGTCTTCACGCCAGCAGCTTGCAGTGCAGCAAACTTTTCGTCTGCCGTACCCTTACCACCAGAAATAATAGCGCCCGCATGGCCCATGCGCTTGCCTGGGGGTGCAGTAACGCCTGCAATGTAGGACACCACTGGCTTGGTTACATTGGCTTTGATATAGGCAGCCGCTTCTTCTTCAGCGCTTCCTCCAATCTCACCCACCATGATGATGGCTTCAGTTTGTGGATCGTTCTGAAAAAGCTCTAACGCATCAATAAAGGTTGTACCAGGAATCGGATCACCACCAATACCGATACAAGTCGACTGGCCAAAGCCAAGGTCTGTCGTCTGCTTTACTGCTTCATAGGTCAACGTGCCGGAGCGGGACACAATACCTACCTTTCCAGGCAGATGAATATGCCCAGGCATGATGCCTATCTTGCACTCGCCCGGCGTAATAACACCTGGGCAATTAGGCCCGACAAGACGCACACCACCCTTACGAACGACGTACTCCTTCACATAGAGCATGTCGATGGTTGGCACACCTTCGGTAATACAAACCACCAGTTTGATACCAGCATCCACCGCTTCGAGAATCGCGTCTTTGCACAGTGAAGCTGGCACATAGATAACGGAAGCCTCGGCGCCAGTCTTAGCGACCGCTTCGGCAACGGTATCGAAAACCGGCAAACCCAGATGAGTTGAACCACCCTTACCTGGTGTAACGCCGCCCACCATTTTTGTACCGTAGGCAATCGACTGCTCTGTATGAAGAGTGCCCTGTGAGCCCGTGATACCCTGACAAATAACTTTAGTATCTTTATTGATCAGCACGCTCATGATTTTGTCCCCACTGCCTTCACAACAAGATCACCTGCTTCATTAAGCGATGTTGCCGGAATAATGTTCAAACCGCTTTCTTTAAGTTTCTTCGCGCCCAGTTCAGCATTGTTGCCTTCGAGACGGACAACAACAGGCACCTTCACGCCGACTTCCTGAACAGCACCGATAATGCCTTCAGCAATCATGTCGCAACGCACAATGCCGCCAAAGATATTGACCAGAACACCTTGCACAGCATCATCCGAAAGAATGATTTTGAAAGCTTCAGTCACACGCTCCTTAGTAGCGCCACCGCCAACATCAAGAAAGTTAGCTGGTTGGCCACCCTTGAGCTTGATGATATCCATCGTTGCCATGGCCAGACCGGCACCATTCACCATGCAGCCAATGTTACCCTCAAGCGCAACATAGTTCAGATCCCACTCCGCAGCACGACGCTCCCGCTCATCTTCCTGTGAAGGATCGTACATAGCCTTGAGCTTTGGATGACGGAATAAGGCATTAGAATCGATGACAATTTTTGCATCAAGGCAATGCAGATTGCCTTCACTCGTGATAACCAGAGGATTGACTTCCAACAGTGCCATATCAAGATCAACAAACATTTTTGCCAATGTCTGGAAAACTTTCACAAACTGCTTTACCTGATCATGATTAAGACCAAGTTTGTATCCAAGATCACGGCCCTGATAGCCACCTGCACCAATCAGCGGATCGATAATGGCTTTATGAATTTTCTCAGGCGTTTCGTGGGCAACTTTTTCAATCTCCACGCCACCTTCAGTGGATGCCATGAAAACAATACGGCGTGTGGCACGATCTACCACTGCACCCAGATAAAGCTCCTTTGCAATATCAGTGCAGGTTTCTACTAAAATCTTACCAACAGGCTGACCGCGAGAATCCGTCTGGTAGGTCACCAAGTTAGTGCCGAGCTGAGCCTTGGCGAATGCTTCTACTTCATCAAGCGTAGTGACCAGCTTGACACCACCGGCCTTACCTCGGCCACCCGCGTGCACTTGGGCCTTTACTACCCACTTAGTGCCACCAATCTTTTCGGCAGCTGCACGTGCCTCTGCCGGAGTGCTTGCAGCAAATCCCTTGGATACTGGCAGTCCATACTCGGCAAAAAGCTGTTTGCCTTGGTATTCGTGAAGGTTCATTGAGTGAGTACCATCTTCTGTTGCATGTTTGACGCAGGATCGCTGCATCGCCTTGTCCTGCCGCCTCAAAAGGCGTCAGGAAACCAATTTATTGCCCAATAAAAAAGTGAGCCGGTTACCCGACTCACTTTTTTATTACTTACGTTTACGTTGTACTGCGTGAATGGCTCGTCCATCTACTGACAATGCCGCCTCATGCACCACCTCAGACAGAGTCGGATGTGCAAAGGTCATTAATTGCAGGTCTTCAACTGATGCACCGAACTCCAAAGAGATCATGCCTTGATGCACCATATCGCCCGCTCCCGGACCAATGATATGCATACCCAGCAATCGATCAGTTTTGGCATCTGCGACAAACTTTACAAAACCCGCACTATCATTTGATGCAAGCGCACGACCATTCACAGCGAAGGCAAACTGACCTGTTTTTACTTCAATTCCTTCGCTTTTTGCCTGATCTTCAGTCTTGCCGACCCACGCAATTTCAGGATGAGTATATATAACGCCAATGATGGTGTCGTAATTGACCTGAGCATGATGGTCATTCATGACCTCAGCTACCATCATGCCCTCTTCCATGGCCTTATGTGCCAGCATCGGGCCTCGCACCAGATCACCAATTGCGTATACACCGGGGACCGATGTACGGCATTGATCATCAACATGAACAAAGCGGCGCTCATCAAGACTGATGCCACAGTCAGCCGCTAACAGACCTTCCGTATACGGATGCCGACCAACAGCAACGATCAGCTTATCAAAGACTTCTTCATGATCGCCTGCCTTGTCAGTGTACTTGACCAGAACGCTGTCACCCTTAACTTCAGAGCCCGTAACACGCGCTCCTAACCGAATATCCAGTCCCTGTTTTCCAAGAATTTTTAGTGCTTCTTTGGAAATAGCCTTATCACAAACTGGCAAGAAGGCATCAACAGCCTCAAGCACAACAACCTCAGTCCCAAGGCGATTCCAAACCGACCCCAACTCCAGGCCAATCACACCGGCACCGATTACCCCAAGGCGCTTGGGCACACTCTTAAACTCAAGCGCACCGGTTGAGTCAACAATGCGATCTTCTACCAACTGGGCGAC
>DDBN01000115.1:0-19878 GCA_002333145.1 Moraxellaceae bacterium UBA2031 | reverse complement strand
CCATGTATGGCATATTCATGCGCTGCATCATGATACTTATGCGTCGAATCAAGCAGTGCCTTAGAAGGAATACAACCGACATTCAGGCAGGTACCACCGAGAGCCGGCTTACCTTTATGCAAACGTTTTTCGATGCAGGCAACCTTCATACCGAGCTGAGCAGCGCGAATAGCCGCTTCATAACCACCCGGTCCGCCGCCAATCACGACCAAATCATAACTTTGTGACATGGATCCGTTCCCTTTCGTGTGAACGTAACGACAAACATACCCTGCCTTAGGCAGGGCACATCACATCAGATTTCCAGCAACAGTCGGGCTGGATCTTCCACTAGTTCCTTAATCGCAACGAGGAAACTAACTGCCTCTTTGCCATCAATCATGCGGTGATCATACGACAGTGCCAGATACATCATCGGCTGAATGACAACCTGACCATTTACGGCCATTGGTCGCTCTTGAATCTTGTGCATACCGAGAATAGCGGTCTGCGGGAGATTCAGGATTGGAGTAGACAGAAGCGAACCGAATACGCCGCCATTAGAAATGGTGAAGGTGCCTCCAGTCATTTCCTCAATCGTCAACTTGCCGTCTTTTGCCTTCTTACCAAAGTCACCAATTGTTTTTTCGACTTCAGCGAGGCTCATCTGCTCTGTATTGCGCAGAATGGGCACAACCAAGCCTCGATCAGATGACACTGCCACACCCACGTCATAAAAGCCGTGATAAACAATGTCGGTACCGTCGATAGAGGCATTTACTGCAGGAAAACGTTTAAGAGCCTCTGTCGCCGCTTTAACAAAAAAGGACATAAAGCCCAAGCGTACGCCATGAACCTTCTCAAACTTCTCGGCATGCTGCTTGCGCAGTTCCATGACCGGCTTCATATTTACTTCGTTAAAAGTCGTGAGCATGGCAGTCGATTGCTTGGCCTCAAGCAATCGCTCAGCCACTTTGGCACGTAAGCGCGTCATGGGCACGCGTTTCTCAACACGATCGCCCACTGCCATGGCAATAGCCTGTGCGGCAGGTGCAGGCACAGCAGCAGGAGCTACTACTGCAGGAGCAGCAGGTTTCTTGAGATGATTATCAACATCTTCCTTGGTAAGACGTCCACCCTTACCCGTAGCAGAAATTTTCGCTGGATCAAGGTTGTGCTCGGCAATCATCTTGCGCACAGCAGGACTCAAAGCATCATCTGCGGTCACTGAAGGCTCTGATGCAGGAGCCACTTTAGTCGCGGCAACCGGAGCGGCCGCAGCAGCACCCTCCTCAAAAATCGCCAAGACTTCCTGTGACAATACGGTATCGCCTTCATTCTTCAGTACTTTGGAAATCACTCCATCCGCAGGAGCAAGCACTTCAAGCACGACCTTGTCAGTTTCAATATCAACAATCAGCTCATCACGGGCAACGGCCTCCCCCGGCTTCTTGTGCCAGGTAGCAACCGTACCGTCCGCGACAGATTCGGGAAAAACCGGAGCCTTGATTTCGATGGCCATTTTCTGAGTTCCTTTTGTAATTTCTTCAATGCTCAGGATTTTAATGCGTCTTCAACCAGCGCAGCCTGCTCCTTGGCATGCAGATACACAGATCCGCATGCAGGTGCAGCCGATGATGGACGACCTGCATAGCGCGTGCGCAGCTTATCGTTCCACTCACGGACAACACTATGAATATGATGCTGGGAGCAGAACCAAGCTCCTTGGTTCATTGGCTCTTCCTGACACCAGACAATGCTCTTTGCCTTCTTGTAGGGGGCCAGTGCTTCTGCGAGCTTTTTCTCAGGAAAAGGATAAAGCTGCTCAATACGAATGATGGCAACATCATCACGATTCAGCTCGCGACGCTTCTCCAAAAGATCGTAATACACCTTACCACCACACAGAATGACATGTGTCACGTCGGCGGGCTTGATTGCATCAACTTCAGGAATCACTGTCTGAAATTGACCATGTGCTAAATCTTCAAGAGTACTGACGGCCAACTTGTGACGCAGCAAGCTCTTGGGCGACATGATTATCAGAGGCTTGCGTAACGGGCGCACAACTTGACGACGTAACAGATGAAAAATTTGGGCTGGTGTTGTCGGCGTACAAACTTGCATATTGTGCTCAGCACACAACTGCAGGAAGCGTTCCAGACGTGCAGATGAGTGCTCTGGCCCTTGCCCTTCAAAACCATGAGGCAATAGAAGCGTCAAACCGCACAAACGCTCCCACTTGGTTTCACCGGAAGAAATGAACTGATCAATAACAACCTGTGCGCCATTGGCAAAATCACCAAACTGGGCTTCCCATATATTCAGGCACTCTGGCGCAGTCGTTGAATAGCCGTACTCGAATGCCAGTACAGCCTCTTCGGAAAGTAGCGAGTCATACATCTCGAAAGACGGCTGGGCTGGATCGATATTTTTTAGCGGCACATACGCCGTATTATCTAATTGACTGTACAAAATCGCATGACGATGCGAGAACGTGCCACGGCCAACATCCTGCCCAGTAATACGAATCAGATGGCCGTCATTAAGCACGGTGGCATATGCTAATGTCTCCGCGGCACCCCAATTGAACTCGAGATTACCCGACCACATTTTTGTCCGATCTTCTAATACTTTCTGAACTTGCTTTTGCACAACAAAGGTTTCTGGCAATTTCTCCAGCTTCTTACCAAGCTCCTGCAATGTCTTGATGGGAACACCAGTATCCCACTCATCCACAACCGCATGACCCAAGTAAGGTGTCCAGTCGACGAACAATGTCTTATTCGGCTCACGCACCAGTGCCTCAACCACGTGACGGCCGGCTTCAAGGGCTTTGCGATATTCCTCGACCATGTCATCCGCCTGCACTTGACTGAGCACTGAGCTCTTAACCAAATGATCTGCGTAGATGGCACGCGTAGTCGGCAGCTTGGAAATTACCTGATACATCAGTGGCTGCGTAGAAGATGGCTCATCTGCTTCGTTATGGCCGCGACGACGGTAGCAAACAATATCAACGACAACATCTTTCCGGAACTCCATACGGAAATCCAGCGCCAGCTGCGTTACAAAAAAGACCGCTTCCGGATCGTCACCATTCACGTGAAAGATTGGTGCTTGCACCATCTTGGCCACACTGGTGCAATATTCAGTCGAGCGCGAGTCTTCCTTGATACTGGTGGTGAAGCCCACCTGATTATTTACAACAATATGTATCGTGCCACCGGTCTTGTAACCGCGGGTCTGAGACATCTGAAATGTCTCCATAACCACGCCTTGACCAGCAAAAGCAGCATCGCCGTGAATGCTAACGGGGAGTACTTGGCGACCATGCTCATCATTCCGTCGATCTTGGCGCGCACGCACCGACCCTTCTACCACAGGCGATACAATTTCAAGATGCGAGGGATTGAACGCAAGTGCCAGATGGACCTCGCCGCCGGATGTCATGACATTCGACGAATAACCCTGATGATATTTCACATCACCGGAACCATGCTTGGTAACGGCTTTCCCTTCGAATTCGTTAAACAGATCCCCAGGATTTTTGCCAAGAATATTGACCAGAACGTTGAGACGGCCGCGGTGGGCCATACCAATAACGACTTCTTTAACACCGTAGGAACCACCACGCTGAATCAGCCCGTCGAGAAGGGGAATCAGTGATTCGCCGCCTTCAAGGCCAAACCGCTTAGCTCCGGCATACTTGGTGCCAAGATATTTTTCGATCCCTTCGGCTGCGGTCACTCGTTCAAGAATATGCTTGCGTGTTTCGGCAGAAAAATTCGGATTACCACGCACACTTTCGAGGCGCTGCTGAATCCAGCGCTTCTCAGCTGTATTCACAATGTGCATGTACTCTGTACCAATGGCGCCACAATAAATGGCCTCCATCGCTTGGACCATTTCGCCCAGCGTACATTCTTCCTTCCCTATGGCCAGGTTACCGGTATTGAACACGGTATCCAGATCCGTCTTATTCAGCCCATGTGCGACCAAATCAAGATCGG
Source organism: Moraxellaceae bacterium UBA2031 (assembly GCA_002333145.1). Taxonomy (GTDB): domain Bacteria; phylum Pseudomonadota; class Gammaproteobacteria; order Pseudomonadales; family Moraxellaceae; genus UBA2031. Next base: position 15,886 of record DDBN01000115.1, on the reverse strand, counting down.
GCACGTCTTCACGCGGCATCAAGCCGAGCGGATCGAGCTTTGCTCGTTGGTGTCCACGATTTCGATAGCCTGCAATCAGCTGCAACACCGCCACTTGGCGGCGCTCATGCTCAGTACTGACACGGCTAGTTGGGAGAGCTCGTGCTCTTGTAGAGTTCTTGGCAAGCAGCAGAAACTGTTCACGGACCCCCTTGTGCGGAGTGTCCTGAGCGATACCGGCAACACGCGGCAGCTTTTCAAAATAGCTGCGCCAGTCTTCCGGTACGGATTGAGGAGAAACGAGGAATTGCTCGTAAAGTTCTTCGACGTAAGCTGCATTTTCTGCTGAAAGCTGCGAAGTGCTCCACTGTCGCAGCATGAGGCCGTCTTGCATGTTCATTTTCCATAGAGAGAAGTCCGCAGCGGCCCATATTGACCTGCAACGGTGCTGTTTCGCCTTCTCTGCACAATGACCCGCGATGTCTGGATAAGACCTCGCGACCCTATACCCTAATTGAGTCTATCAAACGTGGGCTGAAACGGCTTTCAGACCTTGATATAGACTGAATGACGATGCTCATGATAACAGTAGCTACGCTCTAGCTACCGTCACCTAGCAAGTATTGTGCACCGGTTCCTGATTAAGAGCTACCCAGATACGGGTACAGGCCCACTCGCTTAGAAATCCATTGATCTCTATCAAAAAAAACCCGCCAACTGGCGGGTTTTAACGGGATCAGGTCCCCTGCTTCAACAACATCGTACGAATATGTCCAATTGCCCGAGTAGGGTTAAGCCCCTTAGGACAAACACTTACGCAGTTCATGATGCCGCGGCAACGGAATACACTAAACGGGTCATCCAACTTGCCCAAACGCTCAGCTGTTGCCGTATCGCGACTATCGATCAAAAAGCGATAGGCTTGAACCAGCGCAGCAGGCCCCAAGAATTTCTCTGGATTCCACCAGAAAGATGGGCAGCTGGTTGAACAGCAAGCACACAGAATGCACTCATACAGGCCATCCAGTTTTTCACGCTGCTCCGGTGACTGCAGACGCTCTTTAGCAGGAGGTGGCGTATTGTTGACCAAATAAGGCTGAACCTTCTCGTACTGGTTGTAAAACATGTACATGTCAACAACCAGATCACGGATCACTGGTAGGCCTGGCAGTGGGCGAACAACAATCTTTTTTGGCAGCGTCTTAAGATTGACCAGACAAGCCAAACCATTCTTGCCATTGATGTTCATGCCGTCAGAACCACAAATGCCTTCACGGCAAGAGCGACGGAAGCTCAGCGATTCATCTTTTTCCTTCAGCTTGATCAGCGCATCGAGCAGCATACGCTCGGAGCCATCTAGCTCAAGCTCATAGGTTTGCATATAGGGCGCTTCGTCCTTGTCCGGATCGTAGCGGTAGATTTCAAAAATACGCACGTCGCTCATGGTGTGCCTCTTCAATTCTCGGATCGGGGGGAGGAAATCTCAATTCCCTCCCCTCTCGCAGTCACCCTCTTCTTAACGAGGGCAACGGAACAGCTTTAGAAGGTACGCGGCATGGGTGGCACAGTATCCACCGTCAGCGGCTTCATCTTCACTGGCTTGTAGTCAAGACGATTATCTTCCTTGAACCACAAAGTGTGCTTCATCCACTCTTTGTCGTTACGACCCAATGGGCACTCGGGATCATCCACTGGGCGCTCGTAGTCCACCATTGTGTGAGCACCACGACATTCCTTACGGGCAGCAGCAGAGATGATCGTGGCCTTAGCAGCTTCGATCAGATTTTCGAGTTCCAGTGCCTCAATGCGCCCGGTATTGAACACCTTGGACTTATCCTTAAGGTGAATATTGGCAATACGCTTTTCAATATCGAGGATCTTATCGATACCTTCATCCAGCAACGCCTGGGTACGGAATACACCCGCATGCGTTTGCATGGCACGACGCATATCGTTAGCTACGTCTTGGCTGTACTCGCCACCAGTGGAGTTGTCGAGACGAGCAATGCGGGCCAGTGTCTTGTCCAAAGCATCCACAGGAAGCGGCTTTTGGGCAGCCGGCGCCTTGGCAACCGTCTCGATGATGTGATCACCTGCGGCCTTACCAAACACAATGAGATCAAGCAGCGAGTTGGTACCAAGGCGGTTGGCGCCATGCACAGACACGCAGGAGCACTCACCAATGGCATAGAAGCCCTTCACCACGGTGTTGGGGTTGCCATCTTTTGGCACTACCACCTGACCATTGATATTGGTCGGGATACCACCCATTTGATAGTGAATGGTCGGCACCACAGGAATCGGTTCCTTAGTGCAATCAACGTTGGCAAAGTTCTTGCCAATTTCATACACGGACGGCAGGCGCTTATGGATCGTCTCGGCACCCAGATGGGTTAGATCGAGAACTACATAATCACCGTTCGGGCCGCAGCCACGGCCTTCTTTAATCTCTTGATCCATGGAGCGGGACACGAAGTCTCGCGGAGCCAAGTCTTTCAGGTTTGGCGCGTAACGCTCCATGAAACGCTCGCCATTCTTGTTACGCAGCAGACCACCTTCTCCGCGACAGCCCTCGGTCAGCAACACACCAGCACCGGCTACGCCAGTTGGGTGGAACTGCCAGAACTCCATGTCTTCCAGCGGGATACCGGCACGAGCTGCCATACCGAGGCCATCGCCGGTATTGATGAACGCATTGGTCGATGCTTGATAAATACGCCCTGCACCACCCGTGGCAAACAGCGTGCACTTGGCCTGAAAAATTGCCACGTTGCCCGTTGCTAGATCGATGGCTGACACACCCAGCACATCACCGTCTTCGTCACGGATCAGATCAAGAGCAATCCACTCAACAAAGAACTCTGTCTTGGCTGCCAGATTGGCTTGATACAGCGTATGCAGCAGTGCATGACCCGTACGGTCAGCTGCAGCACACGCGCGCTGAACCGGTTTTTCACCATAGTTAGCGGTATGACCACCGAACGGGCGCTGGTAAATAGTACCGTCTTCATTACGATCAAACGGCATACCAAGATGTTCCAGCTCATACACCATTTTTGGCGCTTCGCGGCACATAAACTCGATAGCATCTTGGTCACCGAGCCAATCGGAACCCTTGATGGTGTCGTAAAAATGATAATGCCAATTGTCTTCGTTCATGTTGCCGAGCGAAGCGCCGATACCACCCTGTGCTGCAACGGTATGCGAACGAGTTGGAAATACTTTGGTCAGTACCGCAACTTTCAGACCTGCACGGGCTAGCTGTAGCGAGGCACGCATGCCAGAGCCACCACCACCAACAATTACAGCGTCAAAGGTCAGAGTCGGAATATTGGTCGCGTTGATTGCGTCGGCCATGAATCAGTTCCCCCACAAGATCTGGATACCCCAGACCACGTAAACAAAAACACCAATAACCATGCCTGTCTGTAGAGCAAGGCGAATGATGGTTGCCTTGGCTCCCATCTGACGCTCGGTCAAGTAATCGGTAAAGACCGTCCACATACCTACCCACGCATGGGCGGCCAGTGCCAGAAGCGCCGTCAATGAAAAGAGGCGCATGGCATTACCGCTCATGAACTCTTTCCACTGCGCGTATTCAAGGCCAGGATTGCATAGCAAAAAACCGACGATCACCACAAAATAGGCGGCCAGAATATAAGCACTGACACGCTGTGCCAGCCAGTCGGACACGCCAGAACGACTAAAACTCGTTGCGCTGTATCTCATCAGAGCACCATCCAAGCTAACGCACAAAGAATGAGGATGCCTGCCACCACTATTGCCAATGAGGCAAAGAGGCGACCGCCTTGCAAGGACTCAGCCACACCGAAATCCTGAATAAGGTGTTTGATACCGGCGACCAAATGAAAAATCAGGCCAGCAAGGGCAACAAATACCAGAAAGCCCCCGACCAAGCCGCCCAAGATATCCGTTTTCATGGCTGCAAAAGCGGCCTCGGATGCCAAGGACTGCTGCAGCACATAAAGCAGAACAGGGATAAGAAGGAAGATCACCACGCCAGATATACGATGAAGAATTGAGGCGATGGCAACCGGAGATGAATTGACGGCCAAAACGGTCGACAGGCTGAGATTGACTGGTCGATTGCTTTTCACTGCGGGTTTCCTGTTCGGGGCCTCGGTGGAGGCAGACCTAAGGGAGAGCATGGATTAAAACGCTAAGCCGTTGAATTTCTTTGACTTTAAGAAAAAACAAGTGCCAGCGCAAAACCGGGCGCAAAGTATAATCCTGCCCCCCCCGAATTACAAACGGGTAACATGATTGTGTGGCACCCCCTCGGTTGTTTGATATTCGGTTCTGCTGCACCCTTTATTACCGGGTCGCTCCTAGCCGTCAACATAACAAGGAGAGGTCAAAATCAAAGGAACTCGTCAGTCACGCTATAAAGATGATCATTTGGACTGATCTAGCGCAGAAAGAGACAGTTCTTCTGTAACCGTTTGTTGACAAAATCCCCTCACAAATTATGCTAGCGCGCCTTCCCCGAAGCGTTTTTGCCCCGTCTTCGCATTCCGGACCCCGGAGAGCCAAGCTTGCAAATCACCTTCGATCGCGCTGAAGCCAGAGTCATGAATTAAATGGCTCGTATAGGAGACTGCCATGTCGGGTAAAAAAGTCACACTGACCATCGACGACAAGTCGATTGATCTTCCCGTCACGTCCGGCACCATGGGACCAGACGTTATTGATGTGAAAGAAGTCCTTGCCCAAGGCTTTTTCACCTATGACCCAGGCTTCATGTCCACTGCAGCCTGCGAATCAAAAATCACCTTCATTGATGGTGATAAGGGTGTACTGCTGCACCGCGGTTATCCTATCGAGCAGTTGGCAGAAAAGTCCGACTACTTGGAAACCTGCTACCTGCTGCTGAACGGTGAACTCCCGAATACCGCACAAAAGGAAGACTTTGTCGGCCGCGTGACCAATCACACTATGGTTCACGAGCAGCTACAGTTTTTCTATCGTGGCTTCCGTCGTGATGCTCATCCGATGGCTGTTATGTGTGGCGTTGTGGGTGCCCTATCTGCGTTCTATCACGACAATCTGGACATTAATAATCCGGAGCATCGCCGTATTGCCGCCATTCGCCTAATCGCGAAAATGCCGACAATTGCAGCCATGAGCTATAAATACAACGCTGGTCAGCCGTTTGTGTATCCACGCAACGATCTGAGCTACGCCGAAAATTTCCTGCACATGATGTTTGCCACCCCTTGTGCCGATTACGTAGTGAATCCGGTTCTAGCCAAGGCAATGGATCGCATTTTCATCCTTCATGCTGACCACGAGCAGAATGCCTCTACCTCCACAGTACGACTGACGGGCTCAACCGGTGCAAATCCTTACGCCTGTATCGCAGCTGGTATTGCCGCACTCTGGGGTCCTTCACACGGCGGAGCCAACGAAGCTGTACTGAAGATGCTCGATGAAATTGGTGACGTCTCCAACTTGGATGACTTTATACGTCGCGTAAAAGACAAAAACGACAGCACCAAACTGATGGGGTTTGGTCATCGCGTGTACAAAAACTTTGACCCTCGCGCCAAGGTGATGAAGCAGACGTGTGATGAAGTTCTTAGCGCACTGGGTATCGAAGATCCGCAGCTTGAACTTGCCATGAAGCTGGAAGAAATCGCCCTCAAGGACGATTACTTTGTGTCTCGCCGCCTGTATCCGAATGTAGATTTTTACTCCGGCATCATCCTCAAGGCTATTGGCATTCCACCTAGCATGTTTACGGTCATTTTTGCTCTCGGCCGTACACCTGGCTGGATCGCACACTGGCTGGAAATGCATTCGGCTCCTTACAAGATCGGTCGCCCGCGTCAGCTCTACACTGGCCACACGCAACGTGACTTTACTGATCTGGGTAAGCGTTAACCGCCGAACCCTCAAAATGGGCCGCTTAATGCGGCCTTTTTTGTGTCTGCTGATTGGCATAAACGCTTCAGCAACGTAGTTTTGATGGGCTGACCAACAAAGGAATCAAATCATGACCACAATCGCCTTTATCGGACTTGGCACGATGGGCTACCCCATGGCCGGCCATCTTGCCCGCGCCGGACTCAGCGTCACGGTGTTTAATAGAACACTCTGCAAGGCCGAAGCTTGGTGCAGCGAATTTAGCGGAAATAAGGCGCCATCACCTGCCAGTGCCGCCAAAAATGCGGATATTGTGATTACCTGCGTTGGTAATGATGATGATCTACGTGAGGTCATTACGGGCCCAGAGGGTGCGCTGTACGGCCTTAAACCGAGAGCACTACTGATTGACCATTCAACGGTATCTGCCTCCGTTAGCCGAGAGCTTGCCAGCAGTGTTGCTAGCGCAGGGGCGCGCTTTGTTGATGCCCCGGTCTCTGGAGGCCAGCAAGGCGCCGTTAACGGCCAACTGACCATCATGTGCGGTGGATCTGAGACTGATGTTACCGATGCTGAGCTCATTATTCGGCATTACGCGCGCGCCATTACCCATATGGGCCCAGTCGGTAATGGACAGCTCACCAAGATGGTCAATCAGATATGCGTAGCGGGCTTGGTACAAGCTTTAGCAGAGGGAATGCATTTCGCAGAAAAGGCCAACCTTGATGTGGAGAAGGCAATGGAAGCGGTTTCTCAGGGGGCTGCTTCCAGCTGGCAGATGCTAAATCGCCATAAAACCATGATAGCCGGTGAATATGAACACGGGTTTGCCGTGGACTGGATGCGGAAGGATCTGGCTATTTGCCAAAACGAGGCCCGACTTACAGGGGCCACACTGCCCATCACTGCCTTGGTAGACCAGTTTTACGCTGAAGTTCAGGCAATGGGCGGAGGACGCTGGGATACCTCTAGCCTGCTAGCTAGACTACAGAGAAAAGAATAACAAGGCGCAGATCACAAGTTATAACCCGGAAATAAAGCCGTTCATCGGAAATAACTGAATAAATGCTAAATTCCAGCCAGCCTTCTAGAATCAGATCGACATAATTTATAAACTGATTGATAGTTGTATACGCGATCCCCATGGAATGGACGTCATGAAAAAAATAACATTAATCAACGGATGCCGCTTTCTTCTTTTGCTAGCGACTCTTGGCTTGGCAAATAGCGTGATGGCTTCTCAGGCCAGCATTAGTCACTCTGCGCGTAATGCCTGCAACGAAATGTCAGATGACCTGACTGGCGAGGCTCGTCGTCAAGCAATAGCTATTTGTGTGCGCAAGAAAACTCAAGCGACCAATGTACCACCCATATTTGCAAAAGTTAGTGAGTGCAACCGCAAGGCCGGTGAAATGTCTGGAGATGCGCGAACTGTTTTCATGGACGACTGCATAAAAAATAATTAATACCACCCATAATTTTAATAGTGATCTTCACGATAACTAGACCCACAAAAAAGCCCGCAATTAAGCGGGCTTTTTTGTATCAATCAACCATCATCTTTCGATGATCGCCACAACACCCTGACCACCCGCTGCGCAAATGGAAACCAAGACACGGCCACTGCCCTTTTCATTGAGCATTTTTGCCGCTGATGCAACGATACGACCACCAGTAGCCGCAAAAGGATGCCCTGCTGCCAGTGAGGAGCCGTTCACGTTGAGCTTGCTACGGTCAATACTGCCCAATGGCTTGTCGAGACCCAGACGGTCTTTGCAGAATTTTGCATCTTCCCATGCCTTGAGCGTGGACAGAACTTGACCCGCAAAAGCCTCATGAATTTCGTAGTAATCAAAATCCTGCAACGTCAGGCCGGTACGGGCCAGTAAGCGAGCAACGGCATAAGCAGGAGCCATCAGCAGGCCTTCTTTCTTGTGCACAAAATCGATAGCCGCTACCTCTACAGTGCTTAAATAAGCCAGCACTGGAAAGTTATGGGCTTTGGCCCACTCTTCGGATGCCAACAGCACAGCCGATGCACCATCTGTTAGCGGCGTCGAATTTCCAGGGGTCATTGTGCCCTTTTCTTTGTCACCAAAGCAGGGCTTCAATGTCGCCAGTTTCTCCATCGTGGAGCCAGGACGCAAATTATCGTCACGCTCCAAACCCATGTATGGGGTGATCAAATCTTTGAAGAAACCACGCTCATACGCCGCTGCCATATTTTTATGCGACAGGAAAGCCAGCTCATCCTGAGCTTCACGAGAAATGCCCCACTCGGCGGTCGTGAGAGCCTGATGATCGCCCATGGACAGACCGGTACGTGGCTCGCCATTATTGGGGACTTCAATACCCATCATGCTAGGGCGAAACTTGGTTAGCGCCTTAAGGCGCTGCTTGTTGTCCTTGCAACGGTTCAGTGACAGCAAGAACTGACGCAACTCGTCGCTAACAGCAATCGGTGCATCGGAGGTGGTATCAACCCCGCCGCCAATACCACACTCAATTTGGCCAGTAGCAATCTTGTTGGCAATGTAATTGAGTGCCTGAAGACCGGTTCCACATGCTTGCTGCATATCGCATGCAGGGGTTTCTGGTGCTAGCTTGGTACTCAGCACCACTTCACGGGTCATGTTGAAATCGCGGGACAGCTTAAGCACCGCTCCGGCAGCCACCTCACCGAGACGCTCACCCTCCAGCTTATAGCGACTGACCAGTCCATCAATGGCCGCTGTCAGCATGTCCAGGTTGGACGCAGTGCCATAGGCACCATTGGAGCGGGCGAAGGGAATACGATTACCACCGATGATGGCGACACGACGAATGGAAGACATGCGGGGAGACTCCTGCTGGTTTTACGATGACGGCACCCTAGCATAGAAACCGCCACTGGAATTGGCATTAAAAACAGAAATTAAAGGGCGTTACGGCAAATGAACTGCGAGATGGCCTTTGCTAGCCTGCGCTCCGCACTGGACAGAATGAGCACGGAAAAAGGCTCTGCCTGTCTGGCGGCAGATATTTTGCCATATTCCGGTCAATGCCAGTGCGCCTGGGTTCTGCTAAAGTGCGCCCCCTTAATCCGGCCACTTCCGGAAGCCCTCCCTCCGCCTTGCGCTCCCTGCGCCAGAAACCAAAGGACGATGTCATGAGTGACCGTTATACCCTGTTCGCGAACTCCGCACTTGGCCGCCTGCTGGCCAAGAACCTTGGCCTGCCGATGCCTCTTAATCTGGATCGCTTTCAGCCGGGCATGCCTGTCATTTCCGGAGCCGTCCTTTTGGGGGCTGCTCCCGGCGGCCAGTTAACCGGCGCTGCAGCGTCCACTCTGAACAACATTCAGGCTGAAGTGCACACCTATGCGCAGGATCAGGTCACCAAGATAGCAACTGCTTCTGGCCTTAATGCCAAGGTCTGGAATCCTGAAGTGGATACGGAGCAAAAGTTCAAGGCGCTGATATTTGATGCCAGTGGTATTACTTGCAGCGATGACCTTGTACAGGTCTATCACTTCTTCCACCCAGTCATGCGCAAGTTGGCTGAATGCAGCCGCATCATCGTACTTGGCCGCACACCTGAATCGTGTGATACCCCTCGCCAGGCGACTGCACAGCGCGCATTGGAAGGATTCATTCGTTCGCTCGGCAAAGAAGTGAAAAAAGGTGGCGCAGCACAGCTTGTATATGCGGCCCCTGGCGCTGAAGACCAACTAGAGTCTTCTTTACGTTTCTTCTTGTCGCCTCGCTCTGCCTATGTATCCGCACAGGTTGTACGCATCTCAGCATGCACCACTAAAGCCAAGCTGGATTGGGCAAAGCCATTGGCAGGCAAGGTTGTATTAGTTACAGGGGCTTCTCGCGGAATCGGTGAAGCAATTGCCAAAACATTGGCGCGTGATGGCGCTCACGTGATTGGTCTCGATATTCCTGCACTGGCGGATGACTTACGAGTAGTCACCAGCCTGATCGGCGGCTCCGCTTTGGCATTAGACATCACTGCCGCCGATGCGCCGTTGAAGATTGCTGAACACGTGAAGGCCCATCATGGTGGCGTGGACATTATTGTTCACAATGCAGGCATCACTCGTGACAAAACATTGGCCAACATGACACAGCAGCAGTGGGACATGGTGATGAACATCAACCTGTCTTCTGAAGAGCGCATCAACGACGCACTTCTCGCTGCAGGTGTCATCCGCGACAACGGCCGTATTATTTGCGTGTCCTCCATCTCCGGTATTGCCGGCAATATGGGGCAAAGCAACTATGGCATGAGTAAGGCTGGCGTTATCGGCATGGTGAACTCGATGGCTCCGATACTGTTTGCCAAAAACATTACTATCAATGCTGTGGCACCTGGATTCATCGAAACACAGATGACAGCGGCCATTCCATTTGCTATCCGTGAAGCTGGACGTCGTATGAACTCGATGTCTCAGGGCGGCCTGCCTATAGATGTTGCTGAAGCAATTGCCTGGTATGCCTCTCCTGCCTCTTCCGGCGTCAATGGCAACATTGTCCGTGTGTGTGGCCAGTCGCTGATCGGTGCCTGATACAAATGAATTGTGAGAGAGCAATTGCTCTCTCCTTTTTATACCCTCACTGGAGTCTTGATAATGGCTGTACGTGAATTTAATGCCCTCCCGAGCACACTCGCACTCTACTCGCGCGCCTTACTGGGAAGCTTGTCGGGAAAGAAAGGTACCGAGCTACCTGCGCTCGAGCTGGTCTTGCGTGATGTAAAAATTGATCGCGAGAATCTGGCTGCCTACAACCGTGTTTGTGGCTTTAGCCAGCGTGAAACTTTACCGGTAACTTACGGCTTTGTGCTGGCATTCCCATTGCACATGAGCCTGATAACAGATTCATCTTTCCCCTTTGCGGCTATGGGCTTGGTGCATATTCAGAACCTGATTACCCAGCATCGCCCTGTCAGTGCATCGGAAATTCTGACCATCATCGCAAAACCAGCGAATCTGCGCTCGCATGAAAAAGGGATGCAGTTCGACATTCTCACTACCCTTGTTTCGGGCAATGAGGTGGTCTGGGAGTGTGTTAGTACAATGCTGCGCCGACAGGCTGGTGGAGCTGAAAGCGGCAAATCCACATCACCCCGAAAGGAAAAGTCAGTCGTATCACCAACCGCAATTGTGCAGTGGAATGTTCCTGGTGATATAGGTCGTCGCTATGGCGCCATTGCAGGTGATCGTAATCCCATCCATCTCTATGCTTTTACAGCCAAGCTCTTTGGGTTTCCAAGCGCTATTGCACACGGCATGTGGTCGAAAGCCCGCTGTCTGGCTGCGATGGAAGGACGTATTCCTGATGCCTGTAAAATTGATGTTCAGTTCAAACTTCCGGTATTACTGCCGGCAAAAGTAGCTTTCCATTCTGAGCCTCAGGGTGATGGCAGCTTCACTTTTGGCTTGAATGATCAGCGCAGTGGTAAGCCACATCTTTCTGGATCAATTCAGACCATCTGATATCCATGATCTTTAACCCATTAAAAACGCCCTTTCCGGGCGTTTTTAATGGGTTAAAGTAATGCATTCACTGTGCAGAAACTCGCTCCGCTGCATTGATCGTCGCAGTATTAATGCGTGAAATTCGCAAATCTCCAAATGGAGAACCGCTGCCATAATTTACGGTATAGCCTACTGCCAATTCTCGCGAGGGATCACACCATGCGCCAGATCCCCCATAACCAAAATGACCAAAAGCATTAGGGGTGCGCGGCCCCGTCGTAAATACACGGTGATATCCCAAACGCCAACGCATAGGCAGTGGAATAACGACACCTCGTTTAGTATTTTGGACAACTGAAATGGCACCTAAACTATTTGGCGAAAGAATTCGACCCCCGTCATATTCGCCATTTTTTGCAAGCGCGGAATAAATACGCGCCAGTGAGCGTGCTGTAAACATACCTCCGGCACCAGGAATCACTGCTTGCCTTGTTTCAGTGGCATTCCAGTCGAATCGACTCATACCTTTGGGAATCATCGCCTCCTGAAACGTGTCGGCATCAAAACCGACTAACGCTAACCCTGCATCCATCATTTGAGCAGAGGCTTTTTTCATAAGCGACTTGCGTGGCACATTGCCACTCTCCACCCGGGGTTTTCGCTCAGGCACAATCAGATCAGCACATCGCTCTAGCTCGTCATCGGGCACGCCAATGTAACAGCCATCAAGATTAAGCGGATCTGCCAGTAACTCCTTCAAAGTGTTTGCCAGTGGCTGACTTGTCACTTTTTCAATCAAGCCACCCACCAGCCATCCGTAGGTCAGCGCATGGTATCCATTTTGCTGCCCAGGATGATGAGCCGGTGATGCTGCTTCCATAGTGCGAAGCATGTGCTCCCAGTCACGCATCTCTGATGCGTCTGCGATGAGAGAGCGAATGCCATACAGGCCCGCCTCATGTGTGAGCAGATGCCTAACGGTAATATTACTTTTGTCTCTTCCAGCAAAAGCAGGCCAGTAATGCGCTACGGGGGCGTCATAGCTGACCGCGCCCTGATCCACCAACTGATGTAGCAGCGTCGAAATAATGCCCTTGGTAGTAGAAAATGACAGCGAGAGCGTATCGGCAGCCCAAGCCTCATTCTGTCGGTTACGAGAGCCTGCCCATATATCCACTACCGGCTGACCACGGTAATAAACACACAGTGCAGCCCCACCTGCCTTTTGCCCTTCTGGCAGCGTCCGATAAAAGGCATCGGCAACCGCAGTAAATTCGGGTTTAACGAAACCGCTTAGCATGTCTTGACTCCAATTGAGCAATAAGCACTGGTTTAGCATGCTCGTCACAGCTAGGCTATGGCATCTTTTATCATCCTCTCTGTCATTCTTGCCGTGATAAATTCACGTACTGCCCTTTTCCTACTTTTCGTATCTGCTACGGTCACTCTAGGCTTGGCGGCAAGTGATTTTGCTGCCTTGCCAAACGAGGTCTGGATGCAGCTACGGCTCCCGCGAATACTGTTGGCGGCCTTTACAGGTGCCGCATTGGCACTGGCTGGCCTGCTATTGCAGACCTTCTTCCGTAATCCATTGGTAGAGCCTGGACTGCTCGGTATCTCTGCCGGCGCTGGCCTAGGGGCTGTTATCGCCATCAGCCTTGGCTTGGGTGGATTATGGCTATTGCCATTAAGTGCCTTTGCTGGAGCACTAGGGACACTGGCACTGATTCTTTTGCTGGGCCGGCAGCTGCGCGGTAACAATGCAGAACTATTGCTGGCGGGGGTTGCCATCAACTCACTTGCTGCGGCACTGATTAATTTGATTCTGAGTGTTGGCGATGCAACCACACTTCGTAGCGCTATTTTCTGGTTGATGGGCAGTTTCACGTTGTCCGAATGGCCATTACTTTTAGCCAGCATGGCAGCATTGACCGCCTGCATCATTTGGACAGCACGAAAGACCCAAGCACTTGATGTCTGGCAATTGGGTGAATCTGAAGCAATCCATCTGGGCATCAACATTCATCACTTTCGCCGACAGATCCTTGGGGTGACATCACTACTGGTGGCACTTGCTGTCGCTCAATCCGGTGGGATCGGCTTTATCGGTCTGTTGGCACCTCATATGGCCCGACGACTCGGACTGGCTCAGCACCGTCTGCTCTTACCTGCCACCCTAGCCCTTGGCATGACATTGGCCGTATTGTCTGATCTGTTGGCACGACGCCTGATTTACCCAATGGAGCTACCTGTTGGTGTACTGACCGCACTGGTTGGAGCACCGGCATTTCTTCTACTGTTTCTGAGGAGAAATCGGTCGTGACACTGGTACTGGAAAATGTTGACTGCCACCACGGTAATACGAAAGTTCTGCATGATATCTGTATCGCTGTATCGGCTGGCTGCACAGCGCTGATTGGAGCAAACGGCGCGGGTAAATCCACACTGCTCCGGTTATGTGCGGGTGAAGGACGCTACCTGCATGGGTTAAAACCGGATGGGGAAATATTCCTGAACGGCACACCCCTAGCCTCATGGCCATTGCAGGATCTGGCCAAGCGCCGATCATTTCTACCTCAGCAGCATGCTGACCAACTACATGGCTGTGTGCGCGATATCATGTGCTTGGCTATGTATCCACATGGTGGCGGCGGAGACCATGCCGTAGCGCTTTACCAACAGGCACTCTCTATCTGGGAGCTTGATTCATTAGCTTGCCGTCATTACGACGACCTGTCCGGAGGAGAGCGGCAGCGAGTGCAACTGGCGCGCACCTGGTTACAAATGCGCCTGCACCCTATCGCTTCCGAACGATTATGGCTGCTTGATGAACCTCAAACCGCCCTCGATCTGCCGCATCAGCGACGACTACGTGACCACTTGCGTCAGGAGTCTGCCGAAGGTGCAACGGTATTTTTCTCCACCCATGATATCAACTTTGCCTTACGTACCGCTGACCGATTGATTGCATTACGCAATGGCGTGCTCTGCGCGGATGCTTCACCAGATGACTTCTCAGACAAAGCCTTACTAGAGCGCATATTTGATGTGCCGTTCTACGTGACACATCATCCCGTTGATGGCCGCCCTTGGGTAATGGCTGAATAACGCAGGAATAATTAATGGCTCTTTTTTCCAGTAAAAACTTCACTGCCGATAGCCTGCGTAAAGACCTTGAAAGCCATGGCTATATCGCTTCAGAGAATGTTGCACTGACACTTTTTTTGGCGGCTCAATTGGAAAAGCCGATTTTGGTAGAAGGCCCTCCCGGCGTCGGAAAAACCGAGTTAGCCAAAGCAGCAAGTGCTCTCTTCCAGCGCCCTCTGATTCGCCTACAGTGCTACGAAGGGCTTGATGAAAGCAAAGCCCTCTATGAGTGGAAGTACGGTAAGCAGCTACTTTATACGCAAGTCCTTAAAGAACAATTAGGTGATATTCTTCGTGGAGCTCAAGGGCTTTCTGAATCCGTTGAGCGCTTACATCAGTTCGGTGATATTTTTTATTCCACTGAGTTTCTAGAGCCACGACCACTGCTATCTGCACTGCAATCTGACGAAGGCGCTGTACTTCTGATTGATGAAATTGACAAATCTGACCAAGAGTTTGAAGCGTTTCTTCTTGAGCTACTATCTGACTACCAAATTTCTATTCCTGAAATAGGCACAGTAAAAGCCCACAAAAAACCACTGGTACTTTTGACCAGCAACAACCAGCGCGAACTGTCCGATGCCTTAAAGCGTCGCTGCTTGCACCTTTATATTTCTTATCCTGACCAATCGCTGGAATGCAAAATTCTGGCCAGCCAAGTGCCATCACTTCCTGAGAAATTACGTGAACCTCTCGTTAGTTTCGTGCAGAGCCTGCGTGCGCAGGATCTACGCAAAGCACCTGCCATAAGTGAAACAATTGACTGGGCACGAACACTCTTACTGCTGAATGTTGAGGCCCTTGATGCCGTATGGGTTGAAAAAACTCTGGCCGTCCTACTTAAACATCAAGATGATGTAGAGCGAATTCGCGAAAAGCTTCCTTCGCTTCTAAAGAAGCGATAAGCAGCCTCTTCCGAGGGGAGAAGAATACATGGAACGGAAGCTCACTGAGTTCGCGGCACTTTTGCGCAATAACGGACTGCTCGTATCCCCTCCAGAACTAGCAGATGCCGTACATGCCATTGCCGTCATTGGCTATACCGATCGCCGCCGCTTTCACGACGCACTGTCTTGTACGCTAGCAAAGAGTCTGCAAGACAGCCTAACCTTCGAGCGTTGCTTTGATCTATTTTTTCAGTTTTCTAGCATTGATGCCGAAGATAGTTCAAAAGACAGTGCTTCTGCTCCCCCTCCGGCTCAATCCGGTCAAGGCAACATGGGATCTGGTGGTAGCAGCGGCTCAGGGAGTGATAACACCAACACACCACCCTCTGAATTAGGCATACAACTTCTGTCATCGGACCGGAGTGAACTGGATATTTCAATGGCACGTGCCATTGAAGCGGCACGTCTCCAGGATATAAATGTCATTACGCAAAAAGGGCTTTATAGCCACCGCATCCTTCAA
>DDBN01000114.1:14570-53650 GCA_002333145.1 Moraxellaceae bacterium UBA2031 | reverse complement strand
AATCTTGGCCTTATTATTGTTGATGAAGAACACCGCTTTGGTGTCCGTCATAAAGAGGCACTAAAAAACCTTCGTGCCGAAGTAGACATGCTCACCCTTACCGCCACACCCATTCCGCGAACACTCAATATGGCGTTCTCGGGCATGCGTGATCTGTCCATCATCGCGACACCTCCTGCCAAGCGTCTCGCCGTAAAAACCTTTGTGCGCGAAACCAGCCCGGAAGTAGTGAAAGAAGCCATGCTGCGTGAACTGCTGCGTGGTGGCCAGGCGTACTACCTGCACAATGAAGTCGACACGATTGAGAAATGTGCGCAGGAGTTGCAAGCGCTGGTACCCGAAGCACGTATTGGTATTGCCCACGGCCAGATGCGCGAACGCGAACTGGAACAGGTGATGCAGCAGTTTTATCACAAGCAGTTCAATGTATTGGTGTGCACCACCATTATTGAAACGGGTATCGACGTACCCAGTGCCAACACCATCATCATGGATCGTGCCGATAAGCTAGGGCTGGCACAAATGCACCAGCTACGTGGCCGTGTCGGCCGCTCACATCATCAGGCCTATGCGTACCTACTAACACCGCACAAAAAAGCCATGACAGGTGATGCTGAAAAACGCCTTGAAGCAATTGCCCAAGCAGATGATCTCGGCGCAGGCTTCGCTCTGGCCAGCCACGATCTTGAAATTCGTGGTGCAGGCGAACTGCTGGGCGAAGAACAGAGCGGCAACATCAACACGATTGGCTTTACGCTTTACATGGAAATGCTGGATCGTGCCGTAAAAGCTATTCGTGCCGGTAAAACACCTAATCTGGATCAGCCGCTGGAAATCAGTACCGAAATCAACTTGCGCATCAGTGCCCTTATCCCTGACGAATATCTGCCTGATGTGCACAACCGCTTAATGCTCTACAAGCGCATCAGCAATGCAAAAACCGTAGATGACCTGAATGAATTGCAAGTAGAGATGATTGACCGCTTTGGCCTGCTGCCAGATCCTGCCAAAAATCTGTTCGCGGTAACCGCACTCAAGCTAGAAGCCGAGCGCTTGGGTATACGCAAGATAGATGCCGGCAGCGAAGGTGGTCGAGTTGAGTTCTCGTCAGACACGAAGGTCGACGCGATGCGCCTGATTCGACTGATACAGACGCAGTCACGCTACTACAAGCTAGAAGGTGGTGATCGTCTGAAGTTCATGCTTAAGAGCGACAACGCAGAAGAGCGTTTGAGTGTGGTTCACAGCGTTCTGGAAGCGCTGCAGAAATGATCAGCCGCGTATTTCCAGCCGACCTGCTAGCCAAATACACAACAGCGTCATGATGACCGCACCATAGCCAACCAAGTCATAGTGCAGCATCTTGCCATCTGCACTCTGGCTAAGTATTAGGGTTGGCAGAAAGGCTGCAACACCTGAAGCTACCTGTTGCACCGCCGAATTAAAACTCAGGAAACGGCCGCGCAGGTGAGGATGGCTGATTGAGCCAAACAAGGCTATCGCCGCAATTACCCGGCCGCCAATCAGCATCATGAATGCGCTGGTAACAATCAATACAAACAGCAAAGGCACCACCGTCAACTGCGTCAGCACCAGTAGCGGGATGATGCTAAACATGCAGGCCACTTGAAAGGTGCGCACCCTGCCAAAATGATCGCTCAACTTGCCAATAAAAGGAGCGGTAATCAAGGTGCCAAGCCCACCCCAAAGGTAGATCAAAGGCAACTGCGCCTCGGTTAGGCCAACATTTTGCACCATGTAAGGGCTGATATACGCAATCACGCTAAAGCCGGCCAACATCAAAGCGGACACCAGCACAAACGCATACACGTGATTACGATCGCCCATTACCTCACGCAAGGTTCCGATAATCCGGACTGGTCCTTCGTCCCGCGCAGGCACTGAAGGCAGCCAACGCGGCAACAAAAGCAGCAGCGGCAGACTGAGTGCGGCGATAAGGAAAAATGGCATACGCCAATCAAAGTGGTTAGCCAAATAGATGCCCATTGGCACACCAGCCACAGCGGCCAGTGCAAAGCCACTCATAACCTTGCCGGTAACCGCGCCTCTTTTTGATTCTGGAAAGCAGTCGGCAATTAAAGCCATGATGATGGCGGTCAACACGCCACCAAACATCCCGGCCATACAACGGGCCGCCAGCAACAGATGAAAATCGGTGGCCAGCCCACACGCCAGCGTTGCCAGCAGAAAGCCTGCAAACAACGTTGTCAGCGCATGGCGCCGGTCAAACCGATCGACAAGAAAAACGCTGATAAAGCCAGCGACACCGGCCGTCAGGGTATAGGCCGATACCAGCCAGCCGAACTGATCTGTCGAAATATTGAGCACACGCATCAACTGCGGCCCTAGCGGCATCATCACCATGAAATCCATGATGTGCGCAAACTGCATTGCCGCCAGAAGCAGAACAAGCTTCCGCTCTGCTCCCGGTGATAGCGTAACTGGCAACATATTTAGACCTTTCTAACGCGGAAGATCCTGCCCTTGATTTTACCCAAGCCCTTGATCGCCTGATTAGCAACATCACGATCTACGGCTACATAGGCCTGCATATCAAAGATATCAATTTTGCCCACCATCGCGCCGGGAATGCCGGCATCACCCGTGAGTGCTCCCAAGATATCGCCGGGCCGCACTTTGTCTTTGCGTCCGCCAGCAATATTGAGCGTCACCATGCGCGGCAATACGGTCGATGACGCACCGGTTGCCACCGGCAAATCTTGCCAGTCCACTTTGATCGACTGATAGTCTTCAACAGCCAACACCCTATGCCCATCAGCCGGAGCGCACAGGCTCACTGCCAGTCCACTCTGACCTGCACGGCCGGTTCGACCGATACGATGCACATGCACTTCTGGATCAAACGCCATTTCAACGTTGATCACCATGGCCAGATCCTTGATATCCAGACCACGGGCGGCGACATCGGTCGCCACCAATATGGGGCAGCTGCGATTGGAAAACTTTACCAACACCAGATCACGATCTCGCTGTTCCAGATCACCATGCAGCGCGGCTACCTGAAAACCTTTTCCAGCCAACTCTGTAACCACCTCATCGCAACGCTGCTTGGTATTGCAAAACAACACCGCTGTTTCTGGTTTGTGATGGCGTAATATCGCCGCTACAGCATTCACACGTTCGCGGCCATCAACTTCATGAAAAATCTGGGTGATCTTAATGGCTTCCGGTGTATCCGCCACAGTGACGGAAACCGGATCACGCTGAAAGCGTGTGCTCATCGCACGCACTTCCTTTGAATACGTTGCCGAAAATAGCAGTGTCTGCCTTTGTGACGGCATCTGGCTGACTACCTCAGCGATGCTGTCATGGAAGCCCATGTCCAACATACGGTCCGCCTCATCCAGCACCAGCGACTTCAACCTGCTCAGATCAAGTGAGCCCTTGGCCAAATGCTTCAGCACGCGCCCCGGCGTACCCACCACCACATGCGCACCATGCTCCAGCGAATCCAGTTGCGGCCCCATCGGCACGCCCCCGCACAAACTGAGCATTTTGATATTGCCGGCGAAACGCGCCAGACGGCGCATTTCCTTCAGCACTTGATCCGCCAGTTCACGCGTTGGGCACAGCACCAGCGCTTGCACCCTGAAATCACGTGGATTGAGCGCACTGAGCACGCCGATACCAAACGCAGCGGTCTTACCACTGCCGGTTTTCGACTGGGCAATAACATCCCGTCCTGCCAGCAGTGAAGGCAAGCTCTGTGCCTGGATGGGTGTCATGTTGAGATAGCCCAGCTCACTCAGTGTTTCGAGCAGAGCAGCAGGCAGGGACAAGGAGGCAAACGAAGGTGATTCAGTAACAGAAGACACAGGAAGAATCCGGAAAGACAAACAGATAGCGCATGGTATCACTACCCTTCTGCGGCATGATGCCCGGCTAGCGGATTCCACAAGAATCTGTTTAACACCGGCGGCATCTCAGGCCTGCATCCTCAGAGCCTTTGAACAGGCTCTGAGGCTGACACCTCACTTAATAGTCGTCGTCATCGTCATCTTGGGCCGCCGCCGCTTTACGCCGGTTTTCCTCATCCTGAGCGTCCATGATTTCGCGTAAGAGGTCATCCAGATCGGCAGGCGTCTCGTCCTCCTCAAACTCCCCCGTCAGAGGGCTTTCAGGATTCAGCTCGCCACCCTCATACAATGCCCAGATTTCCTTTGCATACCGGGTGTCCAGCAATGCTGGCTCAAACTGGCCAAAAAAATCCGCCAAATTCTGAACATCACGTTCCAGCATGGCGAAGGCATTATTGTTACCCGCCGCGTCAACTGCCTGAGGCAAATCAATAATCACCGGCCCCTGCGGGTCGATCAGGATGTTGTATTCGGAAAGGTCACCATGAACCAAGCCTGCACAGAGCATGCGCACAACTTCGCGCACCAACTGGTCGTGACAGGCCACTGCTTCTTCTGGCGTAAAAGCCACTTCACTTAAACGTGGTGCGGGATACCCCTGACCGTCCGACACCATGTCCATCAGGAGCACGCCATCAAAACAGCCGTGCGGCGTTGGCACACGTACACCAGCTTCTGCCAAACGATACAGTGCGCTTACCTCGGCATTCTGCCAGGTGTCTTCCAACTCCTGCTTGCCAAAGCGTGACCCTTTTTCCATTGCTCGTGCGTCACGGGTATTACGAACCTTACGGCCCTCTCGATACGTGGATGCCTGCTTAAAGCTACGGTGATGGGCGTCCTTGTACACTTTGGCGCAGCGCAGTACTCCACTGCAGCGCACCAGGTACACGGTTGCTTCCTTACCGCTCTTCAGCTGTGATACTACTTCGTCAATGAGCCCGTCTTCCAACAGAGGCTCAAGTCGCTTCGGCGTTTTCATGCGAACCAGATTGCCCTCATTACGCTACCGCACCCACGCCAATACGCGCTGATACCATCTTCCAGTTTTCATCGCTGTGCAGCGATGTCCAACTGTGACGGAACTTTCCTTTCATTGCCTCAAAGCGACGCTGCTCCGGGAACTCGCCGCGCTGCTCCAATGCAGCCAACACTTCCAGTGCACCAGCGCGGTGATTACACACCAGCACCATGTCACAACCTGCATCCAGTGCTGCATTAGCGCGTTCACTGAAAGAGCCGGTGGCAACCGCACCTTCCATGCTCAAATCATCCGAAAAAATCACACCGTCAAAGTTGAGGCGTTCACGCAAAATATCTTGCAACCAAAACCGAGAAAAACCGGCTGGACTAGGATCAATTTTAGAGTAGATCACATGAGCCGGCATGATACCTTGCAACTCACGCGCCAGCGCCGCAAACGGCACCAGATCATGCGCCTCAACGTCATCCCAAGAACGATCATCAATGGGCAGCGCGATATGTGAGTCTGCCGACACCGATCCATGCCCTGGAAAATGCTTCCCCGTAGCCGCCATTCCGGCTTCATGCATGCCACGAATAAAATCCCGCAACAGCGTCACCGCTATCTGTGGGTCCGCATGAAACGCGCGATCACCAATGACCTGTGAAATACCACAATCCACATCCAGAATGGGTGCAAAACTAATATCCACTCCCACCGCCAGCACTTCACTCGCCATCAGCCAGCCGCACTGAAAAGCCTGCTGACGTGCCTCACCCGGATTTTCAGCATACAAATCGCCAAACACCTTCATGGGTGGCAGGCGCACAAAACCATCACGGAAGCGTTGCACGCGACCGCCTTCCTGATCCACCGCAATCAGAATTTCCGGGCGCACCGCNNACATGCGGGTGGGCAAGCAACTTAGCTTCTTCATCGTTGAGGGTAAGACCCTCAATATCCAGCATCAGGGCGCCAATCGCCATGAACCGCTCCTTCCTTTATTTCTGTGTTGCGAACGCAGCGTCTGCAGGCTGCAGGCTGCAGTATAAGCGTCCGGTTAAACTGCTGGCTGACCAACACAGGGGCATGAAACGCCAGCGAACGATTCTCTCCCGATAGATACAGCGGAATGCCGTCATCATAATGCCGACTGGCCGGGTTTCCACTCTGCCCTCCCGCATTAACAAGATAAAGTGGCTCCGCCAGGCTGAAATCGACAATCAGGCGCATGGCCGGCACGTTCCACACCTTGAAACCTTCACCAATCGTATAGCCCGCCACATTAACGGTATTCGTTGAACCCGGCGCCGGGAAAGGACCACGATCCAAATAGCGGCCCAACGCCCCTACCGCCATCGCCGGTACAGTCGGTAGCCACGGCTTCATTTTCGTCGAACCAGACTCCCACGTATAGGTATGAATCTTGCCCCAGCGCCAGCTAGCCGGGTCTGCCCCTAGCAACAACAGCCCCTGCTGCCAGCTCATGGCCAATGTTCGGACAACGATATCCCATTTATCCTCACGCTCAGGGGTCTGCACATTATCCCAGAACGGGCTGTCTTCACGTCCGAGCATATGATCCTGCTGCGCTGAATAGGTAATGGCATTGGCGGCCATAAAGGACTCCCATGCCTGCCCCTGCCCAAGCTCATCGGCAAACACATGCCGCGTCAGGCTATCCAGAAAAATGGCATACAGCGCCGCACCGGGGGCATCTACCGCCATACGACCATCAAATTCAGTCAGCAACTTCAGGGACTTTTCAGCGGACTGCCGCGAAGCCTCCGGCATTGCGTTGATACGCTTCTGCAACAACGGCATCTTTTCCAGCAGCAAATGCTTCAGCTTAAGTGCAGCAAGATCCACCGTGTCATTCTGTGTATCAATAGTTGAAGCCAGNNGCGGTGGCTAAATAACCTTCCTTCGGATTAATCGTGCGCGGCAGGCTGGCAAAGTCCGTCAGACCATTCCAGTCATACTCACCCGTCCAGCCCGGCGACGGAAAATAACCGCGCCCTTTACGACGCAATGGATAGCTGCCCGTCACCTGCCAACCGATATTCGCCTTGTCGGC
Source organism: Moraxellaceae bacterium UBA2031 (assembly GCA_002333145.1). Classification (GTDB taxonomy): domain Bacteria; phylum Pseudomonadota; class Gammaproteobacteria; order Pseudomonadales; family Moraxellaceae; genus UBA2031. The sequence goes on along the minus strand of DDBN01000114.1, from coordinate 46,710 downwards.
AAACACCATGTTCAGATGAATCGCACCAATCCCTTCCATGGCTTCTTCAGCCGTCGCAAAATCCCGCGCCTGCCCTAACCGGAAAAAACGCTCCACACTTTTGTCCGCCGTTACTGCGGTGGTTTGCACGGCCAAACCGTAACGGTCAGATATATTTACAGTTGGCGTCATCATGACGTCATTCACACGCTGCCCGCGCAGCGCTGTATTCATCAAAGGACCATGCACCGTTTCCTGCACAATAATTTTTTGATCAGGCTCGCCCTTGATACGAAGTATTTCCTCACGCTGCTGCACAGGACGCCATTCATCTTTATAGAGATACAGTGTCTTACCGCCTTCCTGCTTCAGCTTTTCGACAAACACATCCTGCGAGTCTGCCATCACCATGGTCATGCCCCAGGCGACATGGCCGTTATAGCCCGCTATCACACCCGGTAGTCCAGCGATGGCAACACCTCCGGCAGCATATCCCGGCGCGGCTACCTGCATCAGCATCCATACCGGCGGGTGCTCAAGTAGCAGATGAGTATCGTTGGCCAGAATGCTGGCCTTGCCCTTCGTTCTTGCCGCAGCGACTACCCAATTATTTGACGCGGCCTGACGCAACGGCACAAACACACTCGCCAATTGCTTATCCAGATTCGTATAACCCTGCAAACTGGCCTGCAGCTCTTTAAAGGGGAAGTCTTTCAGCTTTGCTGCTTCATCCAACGCAATCGGTTCATCCGGATAGGTAGGAATCAGCCAAGCCGCTTTCTCAGGCCCCACGACTCCGGCCAGATCAAGGAACGCAATTTCTTCAGGAAGATTCAACGACAAACCAAGATTGAGCATCATGAACACATCCATCGAATTGATGGGGGCCCAAGGCTCCGGCGTATAACCCGTCAAACGGAAATCCAGCGGTAACTTATCTTGGTGAGTGTCTAACCAGGCATTTACGCCATCGGCAAAGCGTTGGAGGCTTTGCATCAATTCCGGCGAGACTTGGGCTAGGTGCCGTTCGGATTGTCGACGCACGCCAAGGGTGCGCATGTACACATCCATGTCACGCGTAGGCGCGCCGGCCATCTCGGAGATACGGCCCTGTGCCACCAGTGAGTAAGACACCATCTGTGCCAAGCGATCCGAGGCCATGGCATACCCAACACCAAAGGCCAGATCACCTTCATTGCTGGCCTCAATTCGTGGCACTCCGTACTCATCACGCCGAATGGTAACGGATGCCGACAATCCTTGAAGGCGAACCTCACCCTCCGCCTTGTCCACAGAGCTGCGCAGCCACAGGTCCATCCCATCGCAGCCCGCCAGACCGAACATCAGGCTGACCATCAGAAAGGAAACCATTAGACGAGATAGGAAACGAGGCATCGCAGCATCACAGGTAGGTATTATTGCGCGACACTAAACCACTGTTCACCGCTTCAAGTCAAAGCCGTTTTTTCAGAGAAAAAGGCTGAAAAATCCGTGTCTTACTCTAATCAGCAAGGCTTACGCCATTGACCGGAAGCCCCAAGTTGCCGGGTCACTACCCAAGCCTTGGCGCAACGTACGGGCACCCAGTGCATGCGCCGCACGCTCTAACTGACGCTGCCCCGCCTCTGGCAGTAGCCGCAACCCTATAGTACTGATACGAATACCCGTACGGGCCAGATGAATAGCCCCCTCAACCGGCATCCAGTTACGTATACCAAACTGATCCGCCAGATCATCACCAATCAAGTAGCGGCTGATCGTGTGCAGCACCTTTTCCGGCATCATAAACGGCGGCTTGTTACTCATGTCCCGCAGCAACGCTCTGGCCAGTTGCGCGCCTTCTGGGGTTGGGCTGTAACCATGACTGTGCAACTGCAGAGCCAGAATTTCCTGCTCTTGGTACGACACCGTTAGTAGCCTTTCATCCACACCTAGCAACCAGCCGGCATAACGCCAGAAATAGTGAACCCCCACCCGCTCTTCTTCAGTCAGATCCAACCCTAGCAGCTTGAGGCCGCGCACCACCATGAAATCAAACTCCAATACCGTGCCGGCCATATCCTCTTGATTAATGGGCCGCTGGAATTTTTCCTCAGGATACCGCCCCGGATGTTTGTCCAAATAATGGCGCACGGCAGCATGAAGCAGGCGCACCTCCAGAATAGTGCGATGCCCTACGCCACCCGGGCGCAACCCATCTGGCCCCACCATATTGTGCAGAAACTGACCCGTTTCATAGATACGGCGCGAGACATCTCGCTGTAGCCGACCGGTCTGCACCAGCACTTGGCTGGGCTTGGCAAAGGCATACCCCTCCACCAATGAGCTACACAGCAGCACCAGCCCCTGCAATGTGCCATGCCGCATCAATACACGCCGCCCTAGCTCCATGGCTTCAAAGTCCACCCAGGCCGGCACTGTATGCACCTGATCCAAAAATGCCTTGAATACACCGCCCTCAGTGGCCGCGCGCTGCTCTACCTCATCCAGCAAACCCGAGGGTTTCTGACGAGAAATTGCACGGGCACACACATCTGCTGGCTCATCACAGACAAAGCGCCAAGCATCCAACTTTTCGTGTGAGTAACGGTCCCACCAGATACGCTCTTGCGGCGTCTGCGGCCCACGAGCCATGCGAAGCAGTTCTTCAGGACGCGCCATGTTCATCACCTTCGGGTTGTCGGGGCCAAAGCCAGCTTAGAAGCCAAAAAGTAAACATAGTGTATATCAATCGACATTAGCAACCCTGTTTACCAAGGTCAACCCGCCTCTAAGCCCCTAACCGACACATTCATCTCAATTCAGACCCCGCTGGTCGCCATAAGCAGATTCGGCAACGAAAAGACAAACTATTGATCTGCAAGGGGCCAAGTGATTTTGGTACACTTGGGCTGCAAACCGGCGCGGTGCCGGCTTTTCTAGGAAATGGCTCAAACATGCCTGGCCTGTTCACGCGTAAGCGCCTTGCTGCAATCGTCGCAGCTGGTGGACTCTTAGTTTTTACTGCCGTCTTTGCCACGCAGGCTACTGCACCCACGAGTCGTGCCGATCTACAGCCCACTCGTATGCAGGCTAAAACTGCGCGCAACGTGGTCAGCCTGCTCGACGACCTGCACTACGAGCACCGCAAGCTGGACGATGCCCTGTCTGCCCAGATCTTTGATCGCTATCTCAAGGATCTCGATGGTCAGCGCCTGTATTTCCTCGCCAGCGATATCCAGCGCTTCCAGCCCCAACGTGTCAGCTTTGACAACGCCCTCAAGCGCGGCGAAATGAAAGGCGCCTTCGATATATTCAATCGCTATCAGCAGCGTGCTAGGGAGCGCCTGCAATTTGTCATTGCCGAAATCGACAAAGGCGTGACCAAAATGGATTTCACTGTCACCGACGACATGGAAATCAANNCAGAAAACACTGGGTAAGCGCTACCGTAGCCAGCTTAATACGATGATGCGCACCAAGAGCGACGATGCCTTTCAGGTGTTCATGAACTCGTTCAGCGAAACCTACGATCCGCATACCGAATATTTCTCACCGCGGACGCAGGAAAACTTCAACATNNGAATTCACCAAGATCGTCCGACTGGTACCCGCCGGCCCTGCCGACAAAGGCAAACAACTCAAGCCCGGTGATCGTATTGTCGCCGTGGCACAAGCCGAGAAAGAGTTTACCGATGTTGTCGGCTGGCGCATTGATGAAGTGGTCGAGCTGATTCGTGGCCCCAAGGGCACCACGGTGCGCCTGCAAGTTATTCCAGCCGGCTCCATGGACGAAACACAAACTCGCACAATAAGCATCGTACGCAACACGGTGAAGCTGGAAGACCAAGCTGCCCAGAAAAAAATCCTCACCATCAAACGTGGTGAAGAAGCGCTGCGCATCGGCGTCATCAAACTGCCCACCTTCTATGCCGACTTCCAGGCAATGCAGTCAGGCGATCCTGATTACCGCAGTACCACGCGTGATGTAAAAAAGCTCATCAACGAACTGAAAACCGAACGCATCAACGGGCTAGTGCTAGACCTGCGCAATAACGGCGGGGGCTCACTCTCAGAAGCCAACTCGCTCATCGGCCTGTTCATCGGCACTGGCCCCACCGTACAAGTAAAAAGCGCTGGCGGCCGTATCGAACTAATGGGCGATCCTGATCCTTCAGTAACATATGCCGGCCCAATGGTCGTCATGGTCAATCGCCTCTCTGCCTCCGCGGCTGAAATTGTGGCTGGCGCCATTCAGGACTATGGCCGTGGCTTAATTGTGGGCAGCACAACATTTGGCAAGGGCACCGTACAGTCCCTGCGTGATCTCGAACATGGCCAACTCAAGCTGACCGAAGCCAAGTTCTATCGCATCTCCGGTGCCAGCACACAGCACCGCGGTGTAGTGCCTGACATTACCTTCCCGAATATTTTTGACGTAGCCGATGTGGGCGAGTCTGCTCTCCCTAACGCCATGCCTTGGGACACTATTCCTTCGGCTCGCTACTTCCCGTATCAAGACTTCAGCAAAAAACTGAGTGCGCTACGTGCCTCTTCGCAAACTCGCCAAACAGCTGATCCGGACTTCCGTTACCTGAACGAAAACATCGCGATAGCGCGTGAACTGAAAAAGCAGAAAAGCATTTCGTTAAAAGAGTCTGCACGTAAAGCTGAAAAACAGGGGCTGGATGAAAAGCGCCTTGCCATGGAAAACCGTCGTCGTGCCGCCAAAGGCCAAGAGCCACTAAAAAGCTGGCGTGATGCCGAGCAGGAAGAAGAGAAAGAAGCTGAAAGCCCGGAAGTTCCTACCAAGGACAAACCGGAAGATGAAGCCTTTGCTCTAGAAGCCGGCCGTATTCTGATCGACAGTCTTAATCCTCAACTTGGCAAACGCTAAACTCTTATAACTAAACCCTTATCGCAAGGACATTACACCCCGGCACTGTCAAAGGCGTGCTGGGGTGCTACCATCAACCCGGGCCTCAATGGATACAGCTAATGACCCGGGAATCGAGCTCGCTCGACAATCTCAATCCCTTTTTTACCCCTTCTAGCCTGCTGGCTGACCAAGCCTTCTCACGCACGGCAGGAGCACCGCTCGTGGCCGGCAACAGCCTGCGCCTGCTACGTGATGCCGCCGAACATTACCCCTTGTGGCTCAATGCCATTCGCACCGCCCGCCACTGCATCCATCTTGAAAACTACATTATCGAGAACGACAGCGTCGGCCGTGAATTCATGGCGGCGCTCACTGAGAGAGCACAGGCAGGAGTAAGCGTTCGTGTATTGCACGACTGGATGGGCGGGTTTTCCGTTAACTCCCCCGCACTGTTTCGCTCGCTGATACAAGCAGGCGGCGAAGTGCGTACGTTTAACCCCATACGCCTGAGCAACCCTCAGGACTGGCTTACTCGCGATCACCGAAAATCACTAACAATTGATGGCCAGACAGGTTATGTCACCGGTGTGTGCATCAGCGCGCGCTGGCTGGGAGACCCTGCCCGCGACATTCCCCCCTGGCGCGATACCGGTCTGGAAATAAAAGGCCCCGCCGTAGCAGAGATCATCGCTGCCTTTGCCCAAGCATGGGCAACCTGCGGCACAGCACTGCCCGCCAGCGAATTATCCGCACCGGGTGACCACCCAGAAGCGGGCAACATCAGCCTGCGTGTATTGGCCACCACACCCAGCACCAGTGGTATGTATCGGCTGGACCAACTCATCGCCACTATCGCCCGTGAAACCCTCTGGCTAACCGATGCCTACTTTGTGGCCACACCCATCTATGTGCAGGCACTCTGTGCAGCGTCACTGGACGGGGTTGATGTGCGTCTTCTGGTGCCCAGCTCTAGCGATATTCTCTTCATCTCGCCCCTTTCCCGGGCCAGTTACCGCCCCCTGCTAGAGGCAGGCGTGCGAGTATTTGAATGGAATGGCTCCATGATTCACGCCAAGACCGCCGTGGCCGATGGCCGATGGGCTCGCGTGGGTTCCAGTAACCTTAATCTGGCCAGTTGGATCAGCAATTACGAACTGGATATCGCCGTAGAAAATACCGAGTTTGCCGAATCGATGGAGGCCATGTACTTGGCCGATCTCGATAACGCGACAGAAATCATTCTGGCTGGCCAGAAGGTAAAACCAGTTTACCCCTTAAATCGCCGCCGCACCCCGCGCGCCTACCGCGAGAAAGGCTCCGGCATGACAACCGCCATGCGCTTGGGCAACACAGTTGCCAGCGCCTTGCGCCAGCAGCGCGTGCTGAATACGGCAGAGGCCGGCCTGCTCGCCAGCATGGGCATGATCCTTTTGGCCATTTCAGTGGCCGGCCTGTACTGGCCACAACTGCTGGCTATCCCTGTGGCCATCATCAGCCTATGGCTCGCACTCTGGCTGCTGGCACGCGCCTGGCACCTGCGCCAGCGTCATCGCCCCCCTTCACTGCCTACAAAAAATACCGAAGAGAAGCCGCCAGAAGGTTGACTGATTTCGCCTATCCAGTATCCTTGCCGGCCTGTGGAAGCGTGGCCGAGTGGTTGAAGGCAGCGGTCTTGAAAACCGCCGAGGGTTTGCGCCCTCCGTGAGTTCGAATCTCACCGCTTCCGCCATTTTTTGAATACCCTCCCCTAGAGATGCACTTTTCAGCGCATCTTTTCAGAAGCAACTCTCTCTTTGTGATCAGTGATTTTCTTGTCGAGAATCTTGCGGGCTTTTGGCTAAGTTTTAGCTCAGCCAACGTCTGTAACGGACTAATCGCCACAATCTCCATCATCGCCACAGTTATTACTGGACGAACTAAAGCCACTACCTGAATCAGCGGATGAATTACCGCCCAGTAACGAAATCCATATTAATATTAAAATATAGATATAAGCATGCCTAGCAGGCATGTCACGCTATGAAATAATTTATCTAAATTAATATCGGCAAATTACTAAAAAAACACTAAGCCAGCGAAAATAACAATTAGTGACCTCAAAAAACTACCCCCCCCTCACTATTTAAAAAAAGCAATGGCTTTAGCTATTTATTAGTTACTACTAAAGCCCCGAAGGACATTTGCTACTATCATTACCACTAGCGATATCAAAAACCCCCTTAGAAAGACATAGCACAGGAACTGCAGTCAAAATAATTCCTGTTCCGGCAATTACTACACCAACATCAGCAACAATTGCCAGCGGAGAAACTATTAACTTTGTTAGGGATGCTGTCTTAGATGGTTTTTGTGCAATTTTTAGTTCGTATGAATTTTTCATGCTACTTATATTTTCTAATTTTATATCAGATGGAAGATTAAGCACTCCAGAAACTTTCCCAAGCAGAGCGAGGTCATGGGGCCTTTCTTCGAATCCAGATTCAACTAGCAACTGAGTCATACTTTTATCTAAGCTTTTATTATCTATATATATTTTGTAGCTTCCAGATATATTTCTCCCATCAGTCTCGAAGTCATAAAATATTACTGACATATTTGGCTTATTTTGTATTCGCAAAAATTTCTCAATATTCGCATCAGGATTTATAAAGTAGTGATACTTTTCGCCAACAAATACGAGCTTTGTTTTATCTGGGTAAGCCAAGAAAGCATATATCTTATCGATAATTGGTTCTTTATATCCAATTTCTGATGCGGCATCAGTAAATATACATCCACTAATATTTATTCCTAAAATAAAAACTAATAAATTCAGTATGAGCTTCATAATTAATCCCTAATATCACTAATATTTCAGCTAAAGAGTTGCTATAAGCCCCGGATTTCCGAACAGGCACCAAATCAAATGCGCGCACTCATTTAGTGCAAACACTACACCATTCAACCCGAAAAAATATACTAGCAGGGCCTCACCCCTTCCCTGTAATCCCTGCACCTAGCCAATTAAAAACCCTATATGTGCACCTTAACGGACATTGCATTACCATGAGCCATTAGGAATCAGGAATCAGGGGCCACTTCCGTCATTTCCCCCGCACACCGCCATGAATTTTGCCCTTCTCATTACCGCACCCCCTCTGCATGAGCAGGCATGGCATGCCCTGCACTTCTGTGAGGCTGCACGCGCCCAAGGCCATACGGTTGAGCGCGTGTTCTTCTATGGGGATGGCGTGTTGCATGGCAATCTGCTGAATACCCCGCCGCAGGACGAAGCCAACCTTGGCAGTCGTTGGGCCGCTCTGGCAGAGAACGGTACTGAACTGGTTATCTGCGTGGCGGCAGCGCTCAAGCGTGGTGTGCTGGACGCAGACAACGCACGCCGCTTTGAGCAGCCTGTGGCCAACCTCGCCCCCGGCTTTATCATCAGCGGACTGGGCCAACTGGCCGAATCGCTGATTACCGCTGATCGCGTCATCAGCTTCGTGCCGTAAGCAGGACAATCTATGAAAAAGATCCTCTTCATTCAGCACAAAGCGCCCTATGGCAGCGAGTCTCCTTCAGAAACACTCGATGTCGCACTGGTCTGCGCCGCCTTTGGGCAATCTGTCAGCCTGCTGTTCCAAGGGGATGGAGTCTGGCAACTGCTGCCAGAACAGCAAGGTCAGGCCCTCGACCGTAAAACCCTGATTGCCCAGCTGGGTGCACTGCCCTTGTACGATATCGAACAGGTCTATGCTGATGCGGCCTCACTGCGCGATAGAGGCCTTAGCGCAGAACAACTGGGGCTTCCGGTCACTCTTTTGGAAAGCGAGGCTCTACGTGAGCTGCTGGCGGCACAAGAAGCCGTGTTGCGCATCTGACAACCACCATAGGAGGCCATCCATGAGTACCCTGCACATCGTGAGCTGCTCCCCCACTGCGGCAGACACCCTTAGCAGCCTGCGTCGCGTCATCAATCTCGATGACGGCATCCTTCTGACCGGCGATGGTGTCTACCTTGGCCTACAGCAGGACAATGGCCTTACACAGCCGCTGCACGCGCTCAAGCCAGATGTCACCGCACGTGGCCTGCTAACCCAGTGGCCGACAACCATCCCGCTTCTGGATCACGCCGGTTACGTCAGCCTGTGCATAGAGCATGAAAAGGCGCTCAACTGGAGTGGTGCATGAGCGCCAGCCATACGTTCGATGACGAAGGCTATCTGCGTGACCACACACAGTGGACAGAAGCACTCGCTGCCGAAATTGCTGCACGTGATGCGATGGTACTAACGCCTGCACACTGGGAAATCCTGCAGGCTATCCGCCGCTTCTATGCCCGATACGAGTTATCACCTGCCACACGGCCGCTCATGAAGTTTCTGGCACAAGAATTAGGGCCTGAAAAAGCCACCAGCATTTATGTAATGCAGTTGTTTCCCGGTACGCCAGCAAAAACCATCGCACGCATTGCCGGCCTACCCAAACCCGCCAACTGCATCTAAACCTGCCGCTACACTTCTCGCAGGAGAGAACATCATGGTCATGAAAAACATCTATCGCGACGCAGAGCATCCCTTCGCCCAATACGTGCGTATTCTCGGCAAAGGCAAAACCAGCTCACGGTCACTCTCCTTCGACGAAGCCCGTGACGCCATGGGCATGATCCTACGTGGTGAAGTATTAGATGTTCAGCTTGGGGCCTTCCTGATGCTGCTGCGCGTAAAGGAAGAAAGCCCAGAAGAGCTGGCCGGCTTTGTTGCCGCTGCCCGTGACTTTATGCAAGCACCACAGGATATTCCGGTCGATCTGGACTGGTCTTCCTATGCTGGCAAGCGCAAGCACTACCCTTGGTTTCTATTTGCCATAAAGCTGCTGGTCGCCAACGGCATTCGTGTCTTTATGCACGGTGCCAGCGGCCACACCGTTAATCGGCTATATACCGAAAGCCTGTTACCCGTGCTTAACATGGCCGCCTGTCATAACTGGGACGAAGTGCGTGAATCCATGCACAACAGCGGCTTTGCTTATCTATCGCTGCAGCGTCTCTGCCCGCCAATGGGTGAGATGATTGATCTGCGCAACGTTATGGGTCTGCGCTCGTCCGTGCATACATTGTCGCGCCTGCTTAATCCACTGAATGCCCCCTATGTCTTACAGGCCATCTTTCACCCTGCTTATCGTGACTCGCATCAGACGGCCGCCAATCTGCTGGGCTACCGCAACAGCTGCGTTATCAAGGGCGAAGGCGGCGAAATTGAGCGCAACCCAGATGGCAGTTGCCTGGCAAAGAAAATAGTCGATGGCGAGCTGATGGAGGAAGAATGGCCAATGCTATTTCAAGAAAGACACGCCCCGGAGGACGAGTTTGTATTGGAAGATTTTCTGGCGGTGTGGCGTGGCGATAAACCCCACGAGTACGGAGAAATGGCCGTGATTGGCACGCTTGCTCTCGCCTTACGCAGCTTGCAGAAGTCTGCCACCCAAGATGAAGCACTGATTATGGCCCGCGCATGGTGGGAAAATCGGGACCACACGTCAATTTGATCCCTATCTTGCTGTTTTCAGAAAAATCACAAAAGAACAATTCGACAAAGCAGCTATGCTAAAAGATTAGCAGTACACGATATTAACCATTAGGGAACAAAACCGTGCTGCCCTCAAACAGGAAAAATGCCAGCATTCATCTGTCCCGATAAAAACGCCAGGAGGCATTATGAAACTCTTTCGCAATCTGATCATCGCCAGCACGCTTGCAGTCGCCAGCGCTTCTGCACTGGCTGACAATGTCACAACCTACACAATCGACCCTACACATACCCAAGTGTATTTCAGTTGGAACCATGTGGGCTTCTCCAACCCTGGCGCGGTATTCAGAGATGTCACCGGCCAGATCAAGGGAAACCACGATCACCCAGAAAAATCCTCGGTAGAAGTCACGATTCCAGTGAAGTCAGTCGACAGCTTTGTCCCGCTGCTAAACGAGCACCTGATTAACTCGGGCGACTATTTCAAAACAGCCGACTTCCCGACTATTACTTTTCGCAGTACGGGCATACGTGACGTTCAGCAGAAAAAGCGCAACTTCACCCTGCTGGGCGACCTAACGGTGAATGGCATAACACGGGCAGTAAAGCTACAAGCAAAGGCCAATACCATTGGCCCACATCCGTTTTACGACAATGCCGCTGCTGCTGGCTTTCAAGCCACCACAACGATACGCCGCTCCGACTTTGGCATGGGTAAATATGCACCGATTGTAGGTGATGACCTGACAGTAACTATTACTGTTGAAGCCATAGAATCCCAAGCCTATCAAAAAGCATTGGACAAGCAGGCTGCCGCTGCAAAGTCTGCACAGTAATACTGGTCGGCCATAATAGAAAAGCCCCGCAATGCGGGGCTTTTCTATTTCTGATGCGCGCTTACAGGCTATCCAGCCATCGCGGGTGCTCAATTTCATATCCCTGAGCGTAGTCGACACCAATCTCCTGCAGTCGCACCAATATTTCATCATTTTCCACGTACTCTGCAATCGTTTGCAGACCCATATAATGCGCAAGATCATTGATCGAACGCACCATGGTATAGTCATTCTCGTCCGTGGCAATATCTTTAACAAAAGCACCGTCAATCTTCACAAAATCCAGCGGCAAATGTTTAAGGTAGTTATAACTTGCATGCCCGGCACCAAAATCATCCAGTGCAAAGCGACATCCTACTTTCTTCAGCTCACGCATCAGGTCAACCGCATCCGGCAGATTGCTAATAGCCGTTGTCTCCGTAATCTCGAAACATATTTTATTGGTCGGCAAGCCGTACTCCAGCAGACGGTCAAAGATATAACTCATCATCTTTGCATCTGACAAAGAGTGACCCGATAGATTGATCGACAGCATGCCAAGTTTTTCAACCTTGGCCGGGTGATCTTTCATCCAGTGCAGTGAGCTATCAACTACCCACTTATCTACCGCAAGCATGCGATTATAGCGCTCAGCCGCCTGCACAAACTCGCTGGGAGGTATATGCTCGCCACCATCATCGCGCATACCCAGTAGAATCTCATAGTGCGGTAATTCCTGGCTTTTACGCGTCGGATCAATGGCCTGTATCTTCTGGCAACGTAAGGTCAAACGTTCATTTTCAAGTGCTTGATTCAGCTTAGACACCCAGACCATGACATTGTCGCGACGATTCAACTCGACTGCATCAGGCTGGTATATCTGAATACGGTTACCACCGGCCGTCTTCGCTTGGGCACAGGCCTCCTCCGCTGCTCGCAGAATATTAGCGTCGTTATCACTGGCGTAGGTAATATCTACCAAGCCCGCGCTGGCCGTCAGCTTATAGCCCTGATCGTTACAGGTGAATTTCATGGCAGCAAGTTCACCTAAGCGCAAGCTCACCAGTTGCTGTGCTTTACCCAAATCACAATCTTCCAGCAAGATACCAAACTCATCCGCATTCAGACGTGAGACCAGCGTTTTCGCCTTAAGCGCTTTACTCAGTAAATGCGCGACATCTTTAAGCAGCTGATCTCCGGCGGCAAAACCTGACGTGTTATTAATCAGCTTAAACTGATCAAGATTGATGTAACCCACCACATGCCGTGACCGCGTACGCTTGGCATCATCCACCACGCGCTGCAACTGTCGGGTAAATTCAGTACGATTGGTCAAGCCTGTTAGTTCATCATGCATGGCCTGCCACGCCAGCTGGTCATAGAGCTGATGCACCACCTTTTCCAGTGCATCATCCACGACAGGAATATCATCCCCTTCAAAAATAAGAGCATTACCGGTGTGCATGAGAGCCGCCAGTTCGCGCAAGGTAAAATCGCTAACCTTAACACCCTGATGGTTTACAAAGACAAACTTGGAATCATCGGCAGCACGCCAAGCAAGACGCATGCGATCCGAATCTTCACCACGATGGCGTAGCTCAATCCAGTCGCCCAACTGCAGACGGCGAGCACGATCCATCCATTTTTCAAGCCAGCGCTCTTCGGCAGGATCGCTCTTTTCTTCAGACTGGAGAGCCGGCAGCACAACCCATGCCACATCTCCCAGCACGCGTTGAGGCCCTGACAGTAGCTGCTTCAGCTCAGCTACCGCTTGCTGTTGTTGGCGCCCACCGGTATCACCCAACTCATGCAGACCGGCCTTGATCAACCGGAGAATGTTACGCAAATCAAAAGGACGATGCATGTCATCGCCAATGACTAGCAACTCATCCACCACACCAGCGTATTCAATCCACTCGCGGCTTTCTTCACCCAAGCGCAGATGTGTTTTTACCAGCAAATCACGCCAGCCCGAGTCAATGAGTGAGATCAAAGGCTTCGGCACACGCTTGCCTGCCAAGCGCTCATCTAAAAACTGCTGTACGCGCTGACGCGCGCTATCCAAGCGATGCTCACCCTCAGCCAGCTGACGCACTCGCTCCAGATTACGCTGATAAGAAACTTCCTGACGCTTAACCATGGGCTCTAGAACACCCAGCGCCTTATCAAAAACTTCCGGCTCGCTATTAAAGACCTGAGAAATTTCTTCTACAAGATTAGCGATGGTCTCTTCTTGTTCTCGCGTCAATGGATGATCACGAAAACCTAATCGAGCCAATCGATTGAGAACTTGACGCGCAGGATGATCCTCTCGCTGAAAGAGATCGTCATCGGTCATCAATGAATGTAACAGTGGCAATTCAAGCCGGCGGAACCACGCCTTGGCCGGCTCTCCAATACTCTGATTTTGCAAAAGGTTATTGAGTACCCCTTCCGACACCTGAACAATAGACTGCACAGTGCCTGCAAGCTCACACCCTTGATCTGCCGCCATTGTTTGCAGCACTGGCTGCCAGTCTTTACCCGCCAGCTTCAGTTGATCAAAGCTCTGCTGTACATCCTTCACTTCAAACTGGGGAACTGCCACCGGTGGTGTTCCATCACCCGATTCATTTACTACATCTTGATCGCGTCGAGTGTTCTTCGCTTCAAATAAACGCTTTAGTGCCGTAACAGCTGCCTTGGCATCACGTTGTGATGTCTCAAAACGCTGCTGTGCCGAATTACTACCAGCACGCGCCAGAAACTCGGCTGCACTTTTTGGTGGCTGATTTTCCGATTTCTTGCCAGCATCAGATGCTGCTGTTTCTGCTGCTGCCTCTGTTCCTACTACCCCTGATGCTGCTCCTACTCCGGCGGCTGCAACAGCAGCCGTGCCATCTGCCTCACCAATACGATTAACCACTCGCTCAGCAGCGCCCTCAACAACACCGGAGCCCACAATCGTCTTCTGTGAAACTCCACCCTTGCTAACCACTTCACCTTGAACTACTTCGCCTTGTGGCGCATCAGCCTGAACAACTGATTGTAGCTGGGTATCCGTTACCAGCTCATCACTGCCATCCGAATGCTTAACCAGATATCGTGACACATCCAGATCCGGTAACACTCCACCACGAGCTAATGTCTCGTTCAGCGACTCATACAAACCTTCGAATCCTGCCAAGATTGAATTTTCGAATGATTTGTAGAGAAGCTTTTCTAACGTGATATCGGGACGTAAAACAGTAATGGCCTCTTGAAAGGCTTCGCAGACATAAATGGGTAAAAAACGGTTCGGTTGTTGTTGGCCTTCTGCCACCCCGGCCAAGTCATTCAATCGAATTTGTAGCGCAAAAAGCGGTGTCCGGCAGTTTGCTTCTACTCGACTGGAAATCATCTTGACGATTAGCCACTCCTCAAACTGGCCCTTGTCCACGAGCGCAAGCCGGGAAATATCAGGACGCTTAACGTTCTGCGAAGCCTTTTCATCAAAATCAGAAAACGTTTTATCCAACGCCATCATAAACCGTGCCGTCAGCGTCCCTTGTTGCTTGCGCAGCAAGGTAACGGCATCAAAGAATATGCGCTGATCTGTATTGCTTCGAGCGTTGTCGGCTGTCTCGAGCAACAACTCCTCTGCTGATTTGAAAAAATCAGCCAACCGATAACGGCAGAACCCAGCTACTTGCTGCCCCAACTGCTCTAGGAATGAACGCGCAACCGGCGTCAATACTCCCTGCTTTTCGGAAGCCTGCGCGCCCGCACTCAAAAGGAGTTTCAGGGTCTCATCATCTGGATTAAAAAAGCTGACACCTAGAAAGGCTGCGTCCAGATGTACGACACGTGCTCGCAGCTCGTGCTCCCGGGCAGCATCCCCCTTACCCAGAAACATGCGCAAAATGATTACTTCACCTTGCTTGAGCGAGGGCTCCCCTTCCGCTGCTACTTTTGGCAGCTCAAGGAGGGCGCCACCAGGGCCGATATCTTTCATCCGGCAGGAACGACGATTAAACCCACGCGCGATAAGCTGCACTGTCATGGAAAGAGGCAATCGTTCGGTATGTCGCTGATCAGGCATCAACGTTCTTCCTTGAGCTATTCAATGCACTCCGACTCTGGCAATGCGCAAGTGCCAATTTGACTGGAAAACCGGTCAGTCGACAAGCTATACAACCAGTCTGGACGTTATTCTGAATAAATAAAGCCTGAAAAAACAAAACGCGTTGCCCTTTCGGACAACGCGTTTGGTTTATATGGCGCAGCGGACGGGACTCGAACCCGCGACCCCCGGCGTGACAGGCCGGTATTCTAACCGACTGAACTACCGCTGCTCGGTCTTTACGTTATGGTGGGTGCTGACGGGATCGAACCGCCGACCCGCTCCGTGTAAAGGAGCTGCTCTCCCAGCTGAGCTAAGCACCCTCAGCCACTTAACGTGGGGCGAATTATAGGGATTTGAATCCCTCTGTCAAAGGGTAAATCCTGTTTTTTTTCATAATGTTTTCAATTGCTTATTTTTCAGTCAGCCCTCACCCACAAGCGTGCTCAGACTTACTCAATAAACACGGGCGTATAAGCATCCACACGATCAAACAAGTCAATGATGTCCTCATTACGCATGCGTATGCACCCATGCGACAACGGCTCTCCCATGGGCTCGCTATCAGGGGTTCCATGGATATAGATATAGCGGCGCATGGTGTCGCATTGCCCTAGGCGGTTTCGCCCAGTTTCAACGCCTGAGAGCCAAAGGATACGGGACAAAATCCAATCTCTCCCCGGATGCCGCTCATGCAACTCTGGGGTCCAGACCTCCCCGGTGGGTCGGCGCCCACGGAACACCGCACCGTAAGGTGCATCTGCGCCAATCATGGCACGGATGATGTGATGCCCTCTCGGCGTCTGCTCACTGCCACTGCGCTCGCCGGCCCCCTTCAGCGCCGTCGACACCAGATAATGCGCCACGGGCTGCTCATCCTCGAGAAGAGTCAGTGTCTGGTTGGCAATCGACACCTGCAGATGCCTCATCAACTATCTCTAGTTGCAGCGTAATGTTTGCGGTAATGGGAAATGATGATGCGTGCAGCCTCATCCACTGAGTCGACTACCGTGAACAAATCCATGTCTTCTGATGAGATACAGCCTTGAGTCAACATTGTTTCCCTGATCCAGGCCACTAGCCCCTGCCAGTACGCTGTACCAATGAGAACCACCGGAAAAGGTTCTGTTTTTTTCGTCTGAATCAGTGTCAGCGCCTCAAAAAGCTCATCCAACGTGCCATAACCACCCGGGAAAATAGCAAACGCAACGGCATGCTTCATGAACATAAACTTGCGCACGAAAAAATAGCGGAAATACAGGCTGATATCTTGAAAAGGATTAGCCTCCTGCTCATGTGGCAGGCTGATATTGAGGCCGATAGACAGAGCTCCCTTACCGATCGCCCCTTTGTTGGCGCCCTCCATGATGCCAGGGCCTCCCCCACTAATCACAGGCAGTCCTGCGTGTGATAGCAATGCCCCTAACTGCTCGGCTTGATGATAATAGGGAGAGTCTGGTCCGAGACGTGCACTACCAAAGATAATCGCCGCATGAGCCACCTTAGTGAGGTGCTCAATGCCATCTACAAGCTCAGACTGAATACGCAACACGCGCCACGCTTCGGGCATTTTTCTGTCAAACATGTGCGACTCCCGTGTTTGTTTCCAGAGGCCTGGCAGCGGAGTCAGGCCCCATCACAGACTAACACCCTTGCATCAATGCAATACAGGCGGAGTATCGTCCTCAACCATCACGGTATTACCCGCATGAATTTGACCGGCCATTTGTACGCCGGTACCAATCATGCCACGGGCAATATCTCCCAGATGAGCACCGAGCAAGGCCTTAGCCTCGGCGGAAAACCGGATAGCTACTAATGGTTCCGGATTACCTTCCGTCGAATCCGCTCGACGAAGGATCACATCACCATCTTCGGTTTCTACAATTTCAAGAAAAGCTGCACCAGACATCTGTTATTCACATATCCCGTCCTGCCAAAGAAAGCAGGACTATCTATCAGCCACAAAGGCCTGTTATTTAGTCTTGGCCGGGCTCACCACCCACTTACCATCTTGGTAGAAAGCCTGCCAGCCAGTCGGTTTGCCATCCGTCTCAGTCACTACATACTGCTCTTTCGTCTTGCGACTAAAACGCAGCATGCTCTTATTGCCGTCGTTATCCTGCACCGGCGCCAACAGCAAGTAACGATGCTTCACATCCAGCTGATCTGCCACGCTTTGCAATTCCTCAATCAGCGGAGCGCGCGTTTCACGATGCTTAGGAAATTGGCTGGCCGCCATAAACAAACCAGCCGCACCGTCACGTAGCAGGAAAAAGTCATCTGACTTTACGCAGCGCAAATGTGGCATAGGAATTGGGTCCGCCTTGGGAGGAGCCGCCTCACCACTGCGTAGCAGTTTGCGGGTATTCCCGCAGTCAGCATTAGTACAGCCAAAATATTTACCGAAGCGACCCGTCTTGAGCTGCATGTCAGAGCCACACTTATCACATTCAATCAAAGGGCCGTCATAGCCTTTGATGCGATAACTGCCCTGCTCAATTTCGTAGCCGTCACAATCCGGGTTGTTACCGCACACATGCAGTTTGCGGCCTTCATCAATTAAATAGCTTTCCATTGCCGTGCTGCACTTCGGGCAACGATGACGCGCCAGCAATTGACGGGACTCACCATCCTCATCGTTCTCGTCAATCGCCACCACATCGCCGCCTGGCACTAGATTAACAGTGCCCTTGCATCGCTCTTTCGGTGGCAAGCCATAACCGGAGCACCCCAAGAAAACACCTGTGCTAGCGGTACGAATCTGCATAGGACGAGCACAAAGCTTGCAGGGAATATTAGTAGTAACCGGCTGGTTACGACGCATGCCATCTTCTTCGCCTGCTTTATCAAGTTTCTTTTTAAAGTCTTTGTAAAAATCGTTGAGAACTTTCTTCCACTCAAGCGAGCCTTCAGCCACCTTATCGAGTTCCTGCTCCAACTCGGCCGTGAAAGCGTAATCCATCAGGTTCTGGAAGTTTTCAGTGAGGCGGTCGGTCACAATATCGCCCATCTTCTCAGCATAGAGACGGCGATTTTCCAACTTCACATAACCCCGATCCTGAATCGTGGAAATAATAGCGGCATACGTAGAAGGACGACCGATACCACGCTTTTCCAGCTCACGCACCAGCGTTGCTTCGCTAAAGCGTGCCGGCGGCTTGGTAAAGTGCTGACTCGGGTCTAGCTTTACCAACGAGAGCGTCTCACCCACGGCTACGTCCGGCAGTACCACATCTTCCTTATCCTTCTGCGCCGGCGTCATTACCTTAGTAAAGCCATCAAATTTCAGAATGCGACCACGGATACGCAATTCAAAATCTGCTGCACTAACACTTATGCTAGAAGACAGGTATTCCGCATCAGGCATCTGACAGGCAACAAACTGACGCCAAATTAGTTCATACAAACGCTCAGCATCGCGCTCCAGTCCCTGCAGGCTGTCTGAAGTAGCAGTTACATCAGAAGGGCGAATAGCTTCATGCGCTTCTTGTGCGCCATCTTTGCTGGAATACACATTTGGCGTTTCAGGCAGGTACTTCTTGCCGTACTGACTCTCAATGAATTCTCGCGCTGCATTAACAGCATCCTGACTCAAATTAGTCGAATCAGTACGCATATAAGTGATATGACCTGCTTCATAAAGACGCTGCGCCAGCGTCATGGTTTTCTTCACAGAAAAACCGAGACGAGTGCTGGCCGCCTGCTGCAATGTCGACGTAATAAAAGGCGCATTAGGGCGTGTGCGTGTCGGTTTATCGTCACGCTTGGCCACGACATAGCTGGCACTCTGCAGTGTCTTCAGCGCTGCATCGGCCTCGACTTTATTATCCGGACGGAAAGCCGCATTCTTGTGCTTTGCCACTTCCAGACGCAAAGCTGCCTTTTTGGCTGTTTGTGTGTCCGCATGGATTTCCCAAAACTCTTCAGGAATAAAAGCGCGAATCTCACGCTCACGCTCGACAACCAGACGCAACGCCACCGACTGCACTCGCCCAGCAGAAAGCCCACGGGCAATTTTCTCCCAGAGCAGCGGCGATACCATGTAACCAACAACACGATCCAGAAAGCGACGGGCCTGTTGAGCATTTACACGGTCAATATTCAGGATGCCAGGCTTCTTAAACGCCTCGGTAATCGCATTCTTGGTGATTTCGTTAAACACCACGCGTCGAAAACGGCTTTCATCACCGCCAATCACTTCACGGAGATGCCAGGCAATGGCCTCCCCCTCGCGATCCAAGTCAGTGGCCAGATAAATGGTATCGGCATCCTTAGCGAGCCTTTTCAGCTCATCCACCACCTTTTCTTTACCGGGCAGGATTTCATAATGCGCCGCCCAGTCTCGCTCCGGGTCCACCCCCATACGGGCCACGAGCGCCACACGGGACTTGGTTACCTTCTGCAGCGCCTTGGCTTCCGGGGACAGCTTGCGGGTTGCCGCAGCAGCCTTGGCCCGCTCAGCCGTATCTACCGGCTTACCAGACCCGCTAACAGGCAGGTCGCGCACATGGCCCACGCTGGACTTCACAATGAAATCCTTGCCGAGGTACTTATTGATGGTCTTGGCCTTGGCCGGAGACTCGACGATGACGAGCGATTTGCCCATGAAATCGGCTACCCGTGGGAATATGAATTAGCGGCTAATCAAGCCGGAGAGCGGCATATATAAGAGGGGAATGCATCCCGGTCAAGCACGACCGTGCTCATGACCGGTAAATAATCCCGGAATCAGGCGAGTTTCTGGCGTAATTTACCCAACACATCCAGCTGCAATGGCAGGTCATCAATGCCCCCCTCCTCTTGCCACCAGAGGCTTAGAGCATTGGCTCTGGCCTCTAACGCCAGCCAAGTGCTGGATGAATCGGGCAGCACCAAAGCGGACAAAATAGCTTTGTCGCCCTTTCGTACAACCCACTCGCCATCCGACAGGCGCTCAGCCCTGAAATACGGCAAGCCCTTACCTTCATCAGTAATCATCAGGGAATAGCAGGCTAGCAGGCCTGCCTGAGGCCGTTCACCGCGATACCAATCGGGAGGAGGNNACCATCTGACCCCAGACAAACGCCACCACACACACTATCGCAATGATAAATGCTGTCACGAAGCATCCGATTCCTTATCCACTTCGCTATTGGGAAAGAACATCGGCTTAATTTTACCAAGCTGAGCATCGAGTGAGGCCGAAACGCTCGAAGACATAGTAAAGAAGCTCAACAGTGCCTTGGAATTGGCATCGTTCTGAAAACCCGTCACGCTACGCTGCCAGAAGGCATGATTAACCAACTGCAGCTGCTCGTTGGTCTTGACCAGGCCCTTTAGCTCCCAATCCGGCGTACCGCCCTCACGCATCACAAAATACTGGCGCATCAGGTACATGGAAGCCGAGCGCAGAATAAACTCTTCGCGGGTGGCAAACGGTAAATGATTACGGGCATTAGCCTTAAGTGCACCAAAGATAGGACAAGCACTGGTCGCCATAATTAGGCCCATCAATGCACGAACGCCCTCTTCCAGCCCCACACGTTTCGCATATTCGCGCTCTGGCGTTACTACACGCACATTGGCCTTGGTATGTGCGGGTAATTTCTGAAAGTCGCCAGCCATTTTGTCCAAGTCCAGTGCAGCAGGACAATGGCTAACCTCTGCCTTGTTCAGCGGGCAATTACTGCACTGGTTGTTGCCAAGGCGCGTCCACTCAGGCGCATCTATCGAGATACGCTTTGGATCAAAACTGCGATCAAGGTCTACATCAAACTTAAGCTCGAGACCGTCATCAAAAGTGAAATAGTACTGAATACTTGTTTTCATGATTCTTGCTCTGACCGTTCACGGTCATGGTATTTCCCTGGCCAGAAAGAAGGCCACTGCAGGTGCTTTCACGCCTACACAAAAGGGCTAGAGGACAGCCTATACGTTAAAGCAAATGCAATATTCAAGCCAGTGGCCGCAGAGCGCCAGAGCAAATCTCTCTGGCTAATCACTTACCTAGTATGTCGCCTGACAGAGCTTGATATCCATTGAAGCGGCAAGACCCATTGCCAGTAAACCAATAGAGCCCGGACGTACCCTTACCGTCAGACACTGTTAAAAGCAGAGATTTCCAAACTAGGCTGACGTCATACTTTTGCATCACAGTCAGAACCTGACTGTTCCTGTCAGCCATATCAGGATGAATCGATCAGTTAGACAATGAAAATATGGCCCTAACTGAGCGCCTTGCTGCTTACGCAAAATGCACTGATACTGTCGAAAAAGACAGGGCTGTTCAAATGGTCAGTATGCTGATACTGTCCTCTCAACAAGATTCCGGGTTGGCCGGTATCTGGCCGGCACAGAGGAACTTCACAATGGAAGGTTTAACTACCCGACAGGCAGAAATTCTTGATTTTATCCGTGAAAACATCGAGCACAATGGCATGGCCCCCACTCGGGCTGAAGTTGCCATTCGCTTTGGCTTTAAGTCCAAGAATGCGGCGGCGGATCATCTGCGTGCTCTGGAGCAAAAGGGTTACATCAAACTGCACCCGGAGTTGTCACGTGGCATCCAATTGCTGGATACGCAAGATTCCGACTTGATTCCCGTTATCGGCTCTGTCGCTGCTGGCCTGCCCATAGAGGCCATCGAGAACCACGATGAAGCATTGCCTGTCCCCAAGGGACTGTTCGCAAAGCGGCCCACCTATCTCTTGCGCGTGAAAGGCGACTCCATGAAGGATGCAGGCATCCTCGAAGGAGACCTGATTGCCGTGTACAAAACCAATATTGCGCGCAAGGGTCAGATTGTCGTGGCCCGAATAGAAAACGAAGTCACGGTAAAATACTTAGACTCTGAAGGCTCTCAGATGAAACTGGTTCCTGCCAACCCTAATTATCAGCCCATGCTGATTGCACCGGACAACCTCGTCATTGAAGGTGTTTTTGTCGGCTTGATCCGTGATTCTTTCAGTTACTGAGCCTGGTTACTGGGTTTGGCTACTGAAAATATTTACTGAATCTGATTGTTTATTCGACAGAATAATCCATAAAAAAGCCCCGCATTTGCGGGGCTTTTTACTGTGATCAGGACTGCTCAAGCAATCAGATCAGCTTTTCCAGCTGCGGTACGATGTCGAAGAGATCGCCCACGATGCCGTAGTCAGCAACGGAGAAGATTGGAGCATCTTCGTCCTTGTTGATGGCCACAATCACCTTGGAGTCCTTCATACCGGCAAGGTGCTGAATCGCGCCAGAGATACCGACGGCGATGTACAGCTGTGGTGCTACAACCTTACCGGTCTGACCGACCTGCATGTCGTTCGGCACAAAGCCAGCATCGACAGCAGCGCGGGAAGCACCAACAGCAGCACCCAGCTTATCAGCCAGCGTGTAGAGGATCTTGAAGTTGTCACCGTTGCCCATACCGCGGCCACCAGAAACCACAATCTTGGCACCAGCGAGTTCTGGACGGTCGGACTTAGCCAGCTCTTCGCTGACAAACGTCGACAAGCCCATATCTTTGGCCACTGCTACCGCTTCAATGGCAGCCGAGCCACCAGTCGCTGCAACGGCATCAAAGCCCGTTGGGCGCACAGTCAAAACCTTGATGGCATCTGAAGACTGCACTGTAGCGATAGCGTTACCCGCATAAATCGGACGCTCGAAGGTATCAGGAGAAACTACCTTGGAGATTTCGGATATCTGGTTTACGTCAAGCAAGGCAGCTACGCGTGGCAGAAAGTTCTTACCATTGCTGGTAGCAGGTGCCAGGATATGGCTGTAGCCCTTGCCCAACTCGGCAACCAGTGCGCCAATATTTTCAGCCAACTGATGACCATAAGCTGCATTGTCTGCAACCAGTACTTTGCTCACGCCATCAATCTTGGCAGCCGCTTCCGCAGCAGCCTGACAGCCAGCACCGATAACTAAGACATGGATGTCACCACCAATTGCCTTAGCAGCAGCAACCGTGTTGAGCGTGGCACCCTTGATGGAAACGTTGTCGTGTTCAGCGTATACGAGAATGCTCATCTCAGATCACCTTTGCTTCGTTCTTTAGCTTTTCAACCAGCTCTTCCACTGTCTTGACCTTGATGCCCGCCTTACGATCTGCAGGTGGCTCAACCTTCAAAGTCTTTACGGTGGGAGCCGCATTTACGCCATAGTCCGCCGGGGACTTGGTATCGAGTGGCTTCTTCTTCGCCTTCATAATATTTGGCAAAGAAGCATAGCGAGGCTCGTTCAGACGCAGGTCCGTAGTGACCACGACGGGGAGGTTAAGATCAACCGTCTGCAGACCACCGTCGACTTCACGGGTAACTGTAGCCTTGCCGCCTTCGATCTTAACGATGGATGCAAAGGTGCCCTGTGCATAACCAGCGAGAGCGGCCAGCATCTGGCCAGTCTGGTTATTGTCACCATCAATGGCTTGCTTGCCGAGAATAATCAGCTGTGGCTGCTCCTCGTCGCAGATACCCTTAAGGATCTTGGCGATAGCAAGCGGCTGAACTTCTTCTGCCGTCTCAACGAGAATACCGCGATCGGCACCAAGGGCCATGGCGGTACGCAGCTGTTCCTGGGCGGCCGATGGACCTACCGTCACAACCACGATTTCGGACACGATACCCTTTTCTTTGAGACGCACTGCTTCTTCAACAGCGATCTCACAGAACGGGTTCATGGCCATCTTAACGTTAGCAAGCTCAACACCGGTCTTGTCCGCTTTAACGCGGACTTTCACGTTGTAGTCAACAACGCGTTTGACAGCAACAAGAGCCTTCATGGAATCCTCGGCTTGGTTGTTCAATGTGGGAGGTAAAAGGGCAAGAAATAAAGCCCCAGCCCGAAAAGGCCCCGTATTTTGAATGCTGCCCCCACTCAGGTCAAGTGACGGCAGCCATGGACAAGAAACATCAAATCTGCCAATGACAGAACCATTCCACTTTCGGAACCACGGCCCTGACTGGCAGAAAGACCTTACTTTTTGTGAAGATTACGGTTACCCATACGGATACCCGCCGTCAGCAGAAACTCGAAGAAGTCATCATTATTGCCAATGAACTTCTGATAGAACCCCGACTTACTCAGTGCCGAAGCGCCGTGAGCCAATGCCCATGCTGCACCAATATGGTACTCAGGCGGCACATCAGCCAGCTTTTGCTCGTCGATACCTTCTTGAATGATGCTGCTGAGCTTTACAAGATTTGCCGCACGAATGGCATGCAGTTTTTCCAACAACTCGGGTACCGCCTTGTCCGCCAACAGCTTGCACTCAAGACGATCAAACAGCAGGTATTTTTCCGGGTCCTGAACACGGAAACGGAAGTACTCACGCATCAGGGCTTCTTTGTCCGTATTGGCGTCCAATCGACGGAACAAATCAGCCAACTCCTCCTCATAACGTATCATGAGCAGCAGGTATATCTCGTTTTTAGTTTCAAAGTGCTTGTAGATAGTGCCTTTGCCGATGCCGACCTTGTCGGCAATCATCTCGACGGTCACTTTTTCCTCACCCTGCTCAATGAAGAGCTGGAACGCACAGTCAAGAATTGACTGCTCACGCTGGCGGAACTCACGCGCTTTCTGGGTGGCCTTGGCCAAGTCACTCATGTTGCCATCCCTCTCAAAATCCACTCTGGCTCAAAAAGGAGCCTCTCATAATGTCTATTGTCCTGACTTAGCCATTCCCCGACAAGTCGTGCCAGTAGTATAAGCAGGCAAACCGCATGGTGCCCATCCAGTTTCATCAAATGCTATCGGGGGCTCATAAGAAAAGTCGAATTTCGGCAGATTCTGTTCAGATAGACCTGCTCCAGCACTGGCAACTATTGAAATATCAACAATACTTTCTAAGTAGAGACCACTGCGCCTAGCTGTCATGGCTGGTTGGTCTTAGCCCGGCTCGCCCCCATGAGTCGGGCTTTTTTTTGCACAGAAAAACTAACCCGCACCAAAGAGGCGGCGAAAGTTTTCAGATGTTGTTTCACCAACCTCCTCAATCGTCATGCCGCGCAGCTCTGCAATCACCTTGGCCACATCGACGACATAGGCGGGCTGATTTGTCTTGCCCCGATAAGGAACCGGTGCCAACCAAGGAGAGTCTGTCTCAATCAATAGCCGGTCCATGGGCACTCTGGAGGCTACATCACGAAGCTCCACCGCATTCGCAAAGCTCACAATACCTGAGAACGAAATATAAAAACCCAAATCCAGTGCCGCTTTGGCCATGTCCCAATCTTCCGTGAAGCAGTGCATCACCCCTGCAAACGCGCCTTCCTCGCGCAAAATAGCAATCGTGTCTTCACGTGCGGCACGGGTATGCACTATCAGAGGCTTACGGGTACGGAGCGATGCCTCGATATGCTTACGAAAGCGACGCTGCTGGATTGCAGGGTTCTCTTGATCGTAGTGATAGTCCAGCCCTGTCTCACCAATAGCCACCACCTTAGGGTGAGCCGCCAGCGTGATCAGCTGCTCGATCTCTGGCTCCAGCGAGTCCAGATGAAGGGGATGCACGCCCACTGATGCAGACACGTCCTCATGCGCTTCTGCCACTGCCAGCACATCCGGCAAGGTCTCCAGATCAACACCCACACAGAGGAAATGACGAACCCCACGGGTACGGGCAGCGGCCAGTGCGCCATCCAGATCGGTACCCAGCTTGCCTAAATCGAGTCGATCAAGATGACAGTGCGAATCAATAAACATGAGGAAAATCCTGAAACGACGGCATTGCCGTTTGATAAACACGCTAAAACAACAAAGCCGGCATACGCCGGCTCTGCCAATCAATCATTAATTACATGGTATGGGTCGGTCGATCGGCCTGCAAGGCACCCGCTAGGTAGGTCTCAATTTTGCGGCGGGCTTTATCGCCCTCATCTCCGGACAACTGAATACCAATACCTGCTGCCCGCATGCCTTGATTACGCGGATTTATCCAGATGACCTTGCCAGTAACCGGGATGCGCTCGGGGTCATCCATCAGTGTCAGCAGTACAAATACCTCCTCACCCAATTTGCATTGGCGGGTAATTGGCAAGAACAGGCCGCCACCCTTCACAAAGGGCATGTAGCAGGAATAAAGACTCTGCTTGTCCTTGTAGCTCTGGTTGATGATGCCGCCAGCGCGAGGCATGTTCATAAGCGATTATCCTGAAATAGGTTCTTATTATCTGGTCAGCTCAACGTGAAGTCAGCGCAACCCAATCGGAAAAAGTGGCATCAATCAGTGCACCGCCCTGCACATTACCGGCCAGCAGCCTCTGCCTGTCTGCTAGGCCTTGGCGGAAGCGCAACAACGCTGCCGGCTGAAAGTGCGCCGACATACCCTCGATTATAGGCGCGAGATCACGGTGTTTGACAACTGTTGCCGCACCCGAGGCCGCAACCACCAGATCGTCCAGCAAACTAAGAAGGGCTGTCAACAAGGAGTCAGCACCCAATGAGTGCCAGCGCTGCGCCGTCGCCAGCGCCGTCTGGCGCTGCTGGGCAAGCTGCATAAGGTCACGTAACAAGCCTTCGCGCTGCGAAAACCACTCTGCCTCACGCAAGCTCAAGGCCGCCAGAGGAGCTCCTCGTGACAGGGCTAGCAACAGGCGAGCCTTGTTCTCATCGCCTACCTGAGGCGCCAGCCAAGCCAATGCCTCGGCCTCAGTCGGCACGGGTAATGCGCGTTGCTGACAGCGGCTACGCAGGGTTGGCATCAGACTCAGGGGTTGTGACGACAGCAAAAGCAACACTGTATCGCGTCCTGGCTCCTCCAGTGTCTTCAGCAACGCATTCGCTGCCTGTGTGTTCAATAGATGCGCCGGCGTCATGACCATCACACGCCACCCACCCATCTGTGCCGACTTGGCAGAAAACTCCACCAGCTCACGCACCTGATCCACCTTGATGGATTTAGCGGTCTTGCCGGTCTTCTCATCGGTCAGAAAAGTAAGCCACATGCAGTCGGGATGGGTTCCTGCTGCGAGCAGTATGCAGCTCTTACATTGGCCGCAGGCAACACCATCACGTGGTGACTGACATAGCAGACGAGCCACAAAAGCTTTGGCAAATCGTTCCTTTCCTATGCCTTCGGCACCACTCAGCAACAGCGCATGAGGCAGACGCTGCTGTACCAGCAACTCGTCCAACTGCTGCCAGAACAATTGCTGCCATGCATAAGGGTGATAGGGGTAAGTCGCGCGAATCTCTGTCTCACTCACGATGCGTGCTCCGCAATCCATTGCGTAAGAATACCGGCAATAGACTCCTGCACATTGGCTAGCGGCTGGCTGGCATCAATCAGGCGAAAGCGCTCCGGCTCTGCGGCCGCTCGCTCACGGTAGCCGTTGCGTACTCGCTCAAAAAAAGCATCCTGTTCCGATTCGAAACGATCCTTCTCTGCTCGCGCCGCTGCACGAGCCATACCCTCTTTCACTGGCAAGTCCAGCAACAGGGTCAGAGCCGGCTTAAGGCTGCCCTGCACCAACTGTTCTAGAGCATTAATCGTTGCAAGCGGCTGATGACGGCCATATCCCTGATAAGCATAAGTGGCATCGGTAAAGCGATCACAGAGTACCCAGTCACCGCGTGCCAATGCTGGCAGAATGACTTGATTTAGATGCTGAGCACGAGCGGCAAACATCAGCAGAAGTTCTGCATCGGGAGCCACACTCTCATCACGACGCGCCAGAAGCAGTGTGCGAATCTCTTCAGCCAAAGGCGTACCACCAGGCTCGCGAGTTACTACCAGCGGCAAACCTTTTTGCTCGAGAAAATCACGAATAAAGGCAAGACAAGTACTCTTGCCAGCGCCTTCACCGCCTTCCAGCGTAATAAAACGGCTTGTATTCATAATCAAGATTCCGGTGCCGAACGATAGCCAGACTGCCGTTGCAACTGGTAACGGCGAACGGCGCGATTATGCTCTTCAAGCGTTGAGCTGAACTCATGCGAGCCATCACCGCGAGCAACAAAATAAAGCTCAGTACCTTCGGCAGGATGTAACGCCGCATGAATAGCAGCACGCCCGGGCAAAGCAATCGGCGTCGGTGGCAACCCGTTGACGCGATAGGTGTTGTACGGGGTCACGCGCATAAGATCGACACGCCTTAGGTTGCCATCATATGTGGAGCCAAGGCCGTAGATTACCGTAGGGTCTGTTTGCAAACGCATGTTTGTTTGCAGTCGACGCACAAACACACCCGCTATACGCGCGCGCTCATTTGCCACACCGGTTTCTTTTTCAACAATCGAAGCCATGATCAGCGCTTCATAAGCAGAAGCATAAGGTAGCCCAGAGGCTCGCTTAGCCCATTCTTGCTCAAGAATTTTCTGCTGCCGCTCGTAGAGCCGGCGCAATACCTGCAGATCTGAATCACCAGGGCCAATATCATAGGTATCCGGCGCAAACAGCCCTTCCGGGCTTGCCTGCTCAGCACCTAACGCCTGTAACAGCGCCTTATCATCAGCAATACCCGTCGTATTGATGCTTTCATGTTCCGTCATCAACCGACGAAGATCACGGTAGGTAGTACCTTCAATCACCGTTAAACGTGAATCCGACTGCAGGCTTCCCTCTCTCAACAAGTGCAAAAGTGACGCAGTAGTTTGTGGCGGCATTACTACAATAGAGCCGGCACGCAGGATTTTTCCTGGCGGCTGTACACGCAGCCAGACCTTCGCCAACCAGCGGTTCGTTAGCACACCATCATTGGCCATCCGATCAATAACCGATGAGAACGAGGCTCCGCGAGAAATATCCAGACGGTATCCTTCCACAGGCAACGGCAACGGCGAAAACAGTCCGTGATAAATCCACAGCGTCGGCAGAAAGGTCAGCAGAAAAAGCACCAGCATCAACGGCCAGCGACGGGAGGATGTACGTTTCATGTACCTAGCATCTCACTCCAGCACTGCTGAAGTCGACGGGTAATAGGTCCCGGCTGGCACTCAACTCCCGCCATTTGCCGGGCAGGCCAGATACCATAGAGGCTATTACAGAAAAAAACCTCATCTGCTGCCAGTACATCCGTCACCGTGTAATTACCTTCACACAACTGCAAGCCCAAGCGCGACATTTCCTGCAAAAGAAACTGCCGCATCACTCCTCGCACACCGGCTCGATTCAGGCATGGCGTGTATACGATGCCATGCTGTATCCAGAAGACATTACTGAAAACCCCTTCCACCACATGACCATCCACATCAGACACCAGCGCCTCATGCGCACCCGCAAAGCCTGCGAGTTCCTGACGCAATAAGACCTGCTCTAGACGATTAAGATGCTTGTGGCCTGCCAGCATCGGGCTAATGCCAAGCGGCTGCTGACAAACAGCAGCAACCACACCCTCGCATGCCAGTTCTGCAGGCCAGTTCATTGCGGGATACAGTAAGAAAATAAGGGACGAAGGTGCTTCCGGATCGGGCAGATAGCCTCGGTCGCTATCACCTCTGGTCAAAATAATCTTTGCGGCGGCATCACCACACTCAGCAATAAAGTCAATGAATGCATCTTCAAGAGTAACTGTATCGCACGTGATGCCCAATACTGTCGCGCTGGCTTTCAGGCGGGCTAAATGTAAAGGCAGCAGAACTGGGCGACCACTCTCAATACGAATGGTTTCAAACAAGCCATCACCATACGCCAAGCCACGGTCCATTACAGAGATGGGAGCAATCTCTCCCTGCTCAAATAGTGTTCCGTTAACCCAAGCGCGGCGAATCATTTACAGGCGCCGAAAAATCAGCGAACCGTTGGTACCACCAAAGCCGAAGGAGTTGGACAGTGCCACATCAATTTTCATGGGGCGCGCCTTATTTGGCACATAATCCAGATCACAGCCCTCAGCAGGGTTATCAAGATTAATCGTTGGAGGGGCTACATTATTGACGATGGCCAGCACCGAGAAAATCGCCTCAACAGCACCTGCCGCTCCAAGCAAGTGCCCCACCATAGACTTAGTTGAACTGATCGCAAGCTTACGTGCGTGATCGCCAAATACTGATTCAATGGCTTTTGACTCAGCCAGATCACCTGCTCCAGTCGATGTACCGTGTGCGTTTACATATTGCACCATCTCTGGGGCAATACCGGCATCACGTAATGCATTGCGCATGGCCGCCGCAGCACCTTCGCCATTTTCACTTGGCGATGTCATGTGAAATGCATCATCGCTCATGCCAAATCCAATCAGCTCAGCATAAATACGAGCACCACGTGCCACTGCATGCTCATATTCTTCCAGCACAACAATTCCTGCGCCATCCCCTAGAACAAACCCGTCACGATCACGATCCCAAGGACGGCTGGCGGCTTGCGGATTATCGTTACGCGTGGAGAGTGCACGGGCCGCCGAAAAACCTGCGACACCTAATGGACATGAAGCCTTTTCAGCACCACCCGCAAGCATCACATCAGCATCACCATAAGCAATCATGCGTGCTGCCAGACCAATACAATGTGTGGCGCTGGTACAAGCGGTTGCTACTGCGATGTTGGGGCCCTTAAGACCAAGGCGAATAGCCAACATACCGGCTGCCATATTGATAATGGAGCCTGGCACAAAGAATGGGGAAATTTTGCGCGGGCCCTCCGCCATTAAAATTTCTTTGTTACGCTCGATAGAGCCTAGGCCTCCAATACCAGAGCCAACGGAAACGCCTATGCGGGGTGCATTATCCGCCGTCACCTCAAGACCAGCGTCCTGAAATGCCTGCAGACCCGTCGCAATACCATACTGGATAAATTCATCCATACGACGTGCTTCTTTGGCGGGTATATACACCTCGACATCGAAATCCCGTACCAATCCCGCGAAACGGGTGGAGTAGTTCGTGGTATCGAAATGATCAATCAGGGAAATACCACTCTTGCCAGCTATAATGCCGGCCCATGTGGACTCCACGGTATTACCCAGACCGGTCAACATGCCGAGACCGGTAACGACCACACGACGACGTGACATGACTACTCCTGTATTACTGAATTCCAATTCTGAAAAACAGCATATCCAACTAAACCAGTTAATATTTTTATTCAGTAAAAAACTGGAAACCAGATATGCAAAAGCCGCAGCCTATCAATGCAGTGCTGCGGCTTTTGACAATAACAACAAAAATTACTTGCTGTTGTTGTTAATGTAATCGATTGCGTTCTGCACGGTGCTGATCTTCTCAGCTTCTTCGTCAGGGATCTCGAGCTCAAATTCCTCTTCGAGAGCCATCACCAGCTCAACGGTGTCGAGCGAATCAGCGCCCAGATCATCCACAAAGGATGCTTCGCTGGTAACGTCTTCCAGCTTTACACCCAGCTGTTCGGCGACAATCTTTTTGACGCGTTCTTCGATAGTGCTCACGTTTTTCTCCTCATTGGACAAGATCCCTTGCAGGAACGGACGCTAGTGTATTGAACACCCCGAAGGGTAGCAAGTCAGTCGATTCTGCAAAGGGTAAAGGTTTGTTGCAGCCATAAAAACAGGAAAAACTCCTGTCAATCCATGTACATACCGCCATTAACATGCAATGTAACGCCAGTTATGTAGCCTGCTTCTGCCGAAGCCAAAAAGCCCACAGCAGCGGCAATTTCCTCAGGTTGACCCAATCTGCCCGCTGGAATAGAAGCCAAAAGCTTGTCTTTTTGCTCCTCCGGCAAGGCCTGGGTCATGTCGGTAGCAATAAAGCCTGGGGCCACCGAATTTACCGTAATGTTTCGCGAGCCAATCTCACGCGCCAAGGCACGGGAGAAGCCTTCAAGACCCGCTTTGGCAGCCGCATAATTGGCCTGTCCCGGATTACCACTGGAGCCCACCACGGAACTGATATTGACGATACGCCCCCATCGCGCTTTCGTCATTGCTTTAAGACAAGCTTTGGTCATCCGATAAATGGCAGTTAGGTTGGTGTTAATAACACTGTCCCACTCATCATCTTTCAT
>DDBN01000114.1:1817-14505 GCA_002333145.1 Moraxellaceae bacterium UBA2031 | reverse complement strand
GTTACCAGAGCAATCTTTCCTGAAATCGACATACTGTATTCCTTCTTCTTATGCACTCAGATACTTATGTATTCAGACCGCCAGTGCGGCCACAAAACCATCAACAGACTCCAGAGCGGAGCAGTCCATTTCTTTAACGATGCGCTTATTAAGTCCGCACAGTACCTTCCCGGGGCCACACTCCAGCGCACGGCTCACACCAAGACCCGCTAGAGTCTCCATGCACTGCACCCAGAGCACCGGGCAATACAACTGCTGCACCAGCGCCTCTCGTATGGCAGAAGCATCAGCCTCAATACGGGCTGCCACGTTTTGTACCACCGGTATGGTAGGCGCACTAAAAACAATCGACTCCAGCACTGGCCATAACTTTTCTGCGGCCGGCTTCATGAGCGCGCAATGAGACGGGACGGATACTGGCAGCGGTAGCGCACGCTTGGCACCGGCAGCCTTTAATTTTTCGATGGCAGCACTCACGGCAGCAGTGCTACCGGCAATCACGACCTGCCCAGGGGCATTGAAGTTAACCGCCTCTACCACACCAACGGCGGCCGCTTCAGCACAGCACTGCCGCACCATGTCATCATCCAGTCCTAAAATGGCCGCCATGGCGCCCTCGCCGGCCGGTACAGCGGACTGCATCAAACGACCACGCTCAGCAACCAAACGAACCCCGTCTGCCAAGGAAATAGAACCTGCCGCTACCAGCGCGGTGTATTCACCCAAAGAATGCCCCACGAGATAGTCCGGAGTTCGGCCACCCGCCGCCTGCCATGCCCGGAATACTGCAACACCTGCCGTTAGCAAGGCTGGCTGGGTATTTTCAGTTTGATTGAGATCTTCCACCGGGCCATTCTGGGACAGCGCCCACAAATCCAGCCCAAGCGCCGCAGAAGCCTCGTCAAAGGTAGCTTTTATTACAGGATGAGAGACAGCGAGATCCGCCAGCATGCCAACAGATTGCGATCCTTGACCGGGAAAAACAAAGGCAAGCTTGGACATATGAAACCTC
Organism: Moraxellaceae bacterium UBA2031; assembly: GCA_002333145.1. Taxonomy (GTDB): domain Bacteria; phylum Pseudomonadota; class Gammaproteobacteria; order Pseudomonadales; family Moraxellaceae; genus UBA2031. The sequence goes on along the minus strand of DDBN01000114.1, from coordinate 13,493 downwards.
TTGCATGAATAGTAAGAGAGAGATCCCCCACAAACCGCGCTGAAGAATGAACAAATGACGACGCTCTTTCCAGCTTAAAGTTGCAAGCGTTCTTTTCAGATAGCGTCAGGCACTGCACTTGCCGTAACAGTCAATCGCGCATGAATCAGCGCTGGCACATTTTTTTCTACTTCTTTAATGGCTACACGCACAGCTTGAGCAAAAGAAGCCTCATCCGCACTGCCATGGCTTTTAATGACAATCCCGGTCAGCCCTACCAAGCTAGCGCCGTTGTAGCGCCCTGGATCCATCTGCTGCTTAAGGCCTTTCCAGATAGGGAGTGCCAGTGCCCCCAGCAATTTAGTGAGCACATTGCGGCTAATTTCTTCCTTTATTTTTGCCGCCATCATCTTGGCGACGCCTTCAGAAGACTTGAGCGCAATATTGCCAACAAAGCCATCACAGACAACTACATCGGCATGGCCTTTGAATACCCCATCACCTTCGACATAGCCGATGTAATTCAGGCCAGATTGCTTCAATAATTGATCTGTTTGCTTGATAAGATCATTTCCCTTGATCTCCTCTTCACCAATATTGAGAAGACCAATACGTGGCCGCTCAATGCCATCAAGCACCTCCGCCACCACCGAGCCCATTTGGGCAAACTGCAGCAGGTGGTGCGGCTCCGACTCAACATTCGCTCCCAGATCCAGCATGTGCACATGCCCTGTCATGGTCGGCAATGCCGCCATAATGGCAGGTCGATCAATATTGGCGTGAGTCTTGAGCACAAAACGGCTGATCGCCATCAGTGCACCGGTATTACCGGCGGAAACGCACGCACTGACAGTTTTTTGATGAACCAAATTAATAGCCAGTCGCATGGAGGACTGCTTTTTCTGGCGCAGGGCAACGGCCACCTTGTCATCCATGGTGACGACTTCAGTCGTATGAACAACGGACACACGAAAGCGTTCGCCAGCCGTAAGACCAGACAAGAAAGGATCAATCAGGGACTCGTCACCGACAAAAGTCAGGCGAAGGGAGGGGTTTTCGCGGAGAACAGTAAGCGCAGCAGGAACCGTGACACGGGGACCGAAGTCCCCGCCCATTGCATCGATAGCAAGCCCGATGCCGGTCATCGACGATTATTCTTCGTCTTTGTTCGCGAACAACTGACGGCCACGGTACACGCCATCTTTGGTCACATGGTGGCGCAGGTGAGTTTCACCCGTTTCCTGATCGACAGACAGGGTAGGACCAGTCAGTGAGTCGTGTGAACGACGCATGTCACGAGCGGAACGGCTTTTGCGGTTTTGTTGAACGGCCATGACTAAACTCCGGCACTCAATTAGCTGTTAAAAATCACTTCTCTTCGGGGCGGTCTTTCAAATTGACCAACACCTGAAACGGGTTTTCACGAGCCGGGGCTTCTTCGATAAATTCCTCTATCGCATCAACCTTCATGGCTTCGCAATTGTCGTGCAACGGTACCAGTGGCAACGACACAATCAGCTCGTCTTCCAGGGCATCCGCCAGCGCCAATCGCCCTTCTTCGTCGAGAACCAAAAAATCGGACTCATCGGACAGTTCATCCGCTTGGGACTCGCTGCGCACTAGAAAAAGCGACACATCTGACTGCACCGTGGTAGTAACCGGCTCAAGGCAACGCTGACAAGACAACTGAAGAGTTATACCGAAATCGGCATCAAGCTTCATCAAGCCTTGAGTATCACGCGAAACCTTGCAACTAACCTTGACCTCACCTTCATCACTGACGGCTCCCTCAAGCAAACGGGGGAACGCCGCGAGTGGAAAGACCTGTTCGATCTTACCTTCACGGTCCGCCCATTTCTGGGCATCAATAAGATGCGGCAGGGTCTCAGCTGACATAGGCGCGGGATGATACGGGCCCACCCCCTGTCTGTCAAAAGAAAAACCATTGTATCCTCTGGGGTTTCCACCGGCACTGGAGCCCCTGATAATGCCGCAACTCCCATTCCCTCTTCTGCTGGCATCATCGTCACCCGCTCGCCGTGTGCTGCTATCCCGACTGAACCTGATCTTTAGCAGTAGCAGCCCAGATATTGACGAGGCAACACAACCCGGCGAGAGCGCCATTCACCTAACTCGCCGGCTCAGCGAAGCCAAGGCGCGAGCACTTGCCGCCGANNCCTGTCCGGTCGCACCGTGACTTTCCACACTGGCCTGTGCCTGCTCAATACCCAAAGTGGCCACTGTCAGGTAACAGTAGAGCCCTTTGAGGTGAGCTTCCGCCAACTGGGAGCCGAGCAGATCGAGCGCTACCTTAAGGTGGATGAGCCTTATGGCTGCGCTGGCAGCTTCAAGTCCGAAGCACTCGGCATTACGCTCTTCGAACGATTTAACGGACGCGACCCTAACAGCCTGATCGGTTTGCCACTGATGGCACTGGTGGACTTTCTGCTGGTAGAAGGCATCACCCTGCCCTGACGCTAATCTTACTGACTAGCCACATCAAAAAAGGAGGCCGAAGCCTCCTTTTTTGTCATGCATCCGTCAAAAGCCGGTAATGCACTACCTATTAGCGCAACTGCATCCCTTGAGCTGGCATGAGTTTTGCGGCCATTGACTCACCGACTTCCGAGCCAAAACGGCCCAGCAAGCTCTCCAGAGGGCTCTCGGTCACCGAGTAATCCACCAGCTTTTCTGCACCAACAACCGTGCGCGCCACAGAGTCCACTGAGCCAAAGCCATCCGCCAGCCCTAACTCTACTGCCTGCTGTCCTGTCCAGAACAGGCCACTGAAAATATCCGGATTATCTTTCAGGCGCTGGCCTCGCCCCTGCTTAACTGCCGCCACAAACTGATGGTGAATAGTGTCTAGCAGCATCTTGATATGCTCTTGATCTTCCGGCCTGACGGGTGCGAACGGACTCATGATGGCCTTGTTCTCACCCGCAGTAAGGGTGCGATTCTCAACACCCAACTTCTGCATCAGCCCTTCTACACCAAAGCCCTGCATGATCACGCCAATTGATCCCACCAAACTGCCGGGTGCGACATATATCTGGTCTGCGGCTGCGGCAATGTAATAAGCACCGCTGGCACCCATATCAGTGATCACGGCATAGACTTTCTTATTCTTGTGAATGCCACGCAGACGGCGAATCTCTTCATATATATAAGCAGACTGAACGGGACTACCACCCGGGCTATTGATCTGCAGAACGACGGCCTGACTGTGCTCAGACTCAAACGCCGCCCTCAGCCCCTCAATAACTCTGTCTGCATTGGCTGGCGAATTATCGGAAATCTCTCCAAGTACATTCACAACAGCCGTGTGCTTACCGGAAATTGCAGACTTATCAACCGAGCTGCCATTGAAGATCAGCACTAGCATCACCGTCAGATACGTAAACGTCAGCACGCGAAAAAGTATGCCCCAGCGCCGGGAGCGACGCTGCTCTTCAACCGAGGCCATCACAACCTTTTCCAGCAACTCCCACTCACGCCCTTTAGGGCCCGATGAAGAAGAGGAAGAGGAAGAGGAAGTTCCCCAAGGATTATCAGCCATTATGTACTCCAGAAGCAGGCAGTCCTGCCCACAATTAACGAGTGAGGTTATAGCGAACGCAAGTGCGCTGCTAGAGCAAATAGGTCATCCGCAATCATCAAGGGCGCGAACGCACGCAGCGCCTTGGTCTCGTGCACACCATGAGCGAGACCAATACGGGGCATATCGGCACGCTCGGCCATCTCCATATCAAAAGTGGTATCACCAATCATGATGGCGTCGCCAGGCATTACCCCGGTCTCCGCCAAGATTTCGTGGAGCATACGCGGATGAGGCTTGGATACCGTTTCATCGGCAGTACGCGTTACATTGAAGAAACTGGTAAGACCTGTTTTTGTAAGAACCCTATCCAATCCGATACGGCTTTTTCCGGTAGCTACCGCCAGCAGCAAGCCCTGCCCCCTGAGCTCATCCAACAACTCAATTGCCCCTGGGAACAAATTACTCTGCACTGCCGCATTCGCCACAAAGTGTCGCGCATAGCCTTGGCGAATCAACTCCCGAATACCCGCATCATGGCGAGGAAAAAGCCTTTCAATAGCCTCTGGCAGCCCTAGGCCAATGATATGCCTGACAGATTCGTAAGTTGGTACGACCAATTCAAGGTCGTGCGCTGACATTTGCATGCAATGCACGATCTGGCGCTCGGAATCCATCAGGGTTCCGTCCCAGTCAAAAATAACCAACTTAGTCACGACGAAGCCCTTCTAGTACTGCCTCCAGATCCGGCTCCAGTGGGCACGTTAAGTTCAGATAATTGGCCGCACCATTTAATTTAACGCGAAGATCCCGAGCATGAAGAAAGAGCCGATTGACTCCGTGGGCCTTCATAGCCTTATTGAAGTCATCATTGCCGTACTTCTCATCTCCCACCAACGGATGACCCAGATATTGGGCGTGCACACGGATCTGATGCGTTCGGCCTGTCTTAGGACTCGCCTCGACTAGGGTGGTATTACCAATTCTATCGAGAACCCTAAACTCAGTTAATGCCTCTTTGCCGTCTCGAGAAACTCGCACGATGCGCTCACCGTTAGGCAGATTCCCTTTATGAAGTGGCGCGTTAACGGTATGCGTTGCACCCTTTAGCCGTCCAGCCAGCAATGCCACATAGGTCTTACGGATGCGACCCTCGCGCAGCTGGTCATGTAAATCACGAAGTACGCTGCGCTTCTCTGCGACCATGAGCAGCCCTGAGGTGTCACGGTCCAGTCTGTGCACTAACTCCATAAACGGCTTCTCCGGGAATACCACCCGCATCGCCTCGATCAGCCCCCAGGAAATGCCACTNNCCCGCCTCCAACCGATAATCCGGCTTGGCTCGGCCTTTGTTCACCCGGACTTCACCGGTACGGAGGATGCGATAAACCAGCGTGCGAGGCGCACCTTTAAGCTGAGTGATCAGAAAATTATCGATACGCTGACCAGCAACGTCATCCGGGACGGTAAGAAACCGGACACTGGCACTCACTTCTTCGTCGGAAGACATGAAAATTCACTTATCTATCAAGGAACTGGGCCCGATTATGCTTGGCCGCAAGGGAAAGCTGCTGCTATAGTAGCTGGTCGCTTGCAGAATCGGGTCGACGGCTTCTGGGCAGTAAAAAGTAATCGCCCGTAAGCCAGTAGGGCTTTCATTGTACAGGAAGCCCTGAACCAGTGTCGCGAGCTGCTGCAGTTTCTTGCCCGCCATCCCGCCCCGGCCATATTGCCTTGGGCCCGATGTGCATGAGGCACTACGCAGTTGCCCGACCCCGTTCCACGGCTGCCAACGACACCGCCATAACGGCAGGAACCGCACTCCGCCGGTCCTCATCCTCTATACGGGGCTGATCAGACCGCAATCCATGCACTTCCCCGTTGTGGCAAACAAGAGGCTATCTGCTTCGTCCGCTTTCCGGCATTGCCGGCCCGGTCGGCTCAGGTATCACCTCACAAGTGGCGGAATGTCCGCCTGTTAAAACCATTTGCACCAGGCAAATGGGACGCTGTCGATAGCGGGTAACGAATGAATTTAGGGAGACATTACGGTGTTTCCCCGCCGGCGGGGCTAATAACCCTGTTCCGGGCCACAAGCCCGTGATTGCCGGCAACGTGTGTAACAATGCCTTTTTTGCTGTATCACGCCGGCCTGCCCGGTAAGCAAAAACCGCACTGCTTCCCTCCGTATTGGAGACTGCAGCCACATCGTGACGTTCGTCGCCCTCTACTGGCGGCGTTCCTGCCCAGAGTGCCGGAACCCGTTGGGTAGAACATGAAACGCATGCTTATAAATGCCACGCACGCTGAAGAAAAACGCGTTGCAATGGTAGATGGACAACGTCTTTACGATTTTGATCTCGAACACACCGCCCGCGAACAGAAAAAAGCCAGTATCTATAAGGGCAAAGTCACGCGCATCGAGCCTAGTCTTGAAGCCGCTTTCGTAGAGTACGGTTCCGATCGTCACGGCTTTCTGCCGTTGAAAGAAATCGCCCGCGAATACTTCAACAAGACTCCAAAAGAAGCCGGTGGTCGCATCACTATTCGTGATGCCATCAAAGAAGGTCAAGAAGTCATCGTTCAGGTTGAGAAAGAAGAACGTGGCAATAAGGGTGCTGCCCTTTCCACATTCATCTCTCTGGCTGGCCGTTATCTGGTACTGATGCCAAACAACCCTCGCGCCGGCGGCATCTCGCGCCGTATAGAGGGTGAAGAGCGTCAGGAACTTAAAGACGCACTGAACGCCATTAATATCCCTCAAGACATGGGCGCCATCGTTCGCACTGCTGGCCTCGGCCGTAGCGCTGAAGAACTGCAGTGGGACTTGGACTACCTGACGACGTTGTGGACGTCGATCAAAACGGCTGGACAGGAAAAACCTGCACCGTTCCTGATCTATCAGGAAAGCAATGTCATTATCCGTGCTGTGCGTGACTATCTGCGTCAGGACATCAACGAAGTTCTGATCGACAGCGAAGCTGCTTATAACGAAGCCATCAACTTCGTGCAGCAGGTAATGCCGCACTACCAGACTAAGATCAAACTCTACAAAGACTCGGTTCCGCTGTTTAATCGTTACCAAATTGAAAGCCAGATCGAGACAGCGTATCAGCGCGAAGTGAAACTGCCTTCTGGCGGCTCCATCGTGATCGATCCTACTGAGGCACTGGTGTCCATCGACATCAACTCTTCACGCGCTACCAAAGGCAGTGATATTGAAGAGACTGCGCTCAATACTAATTTGGAAGCTGCCGATGAAATTGGTCGCCAGCTGCGTCTGCGCGACATCGGTGGCCTGATCGTCATCGACTTCATCGACATGACGCCGGTCAAGCATCAGCGTCAGGTTGAGGACCGTCTGCGCGATGCTCTGTCCATGGACCGTGCCCGCATTCAGATTGGCCGTATTTCTAAGTTTGGACTGCTCGAGCTGTCACGTCAGCGCCTGCGTCCGTCACTGGAAGAAACGACTGGCCTGGTTTGCCCACGCTGCAATGGCACTGGCGTCATCCGTGACGTGCGTTCGCTGGCTATGTCCATCATGCGCGTCATTGAGGAAGAAGTGCTGAAGGAACGCAGTGCGCAGATTAATGTAGAAGTGCCTATTTCTGTGGCTACTTTCTTGCTTAATGAAAAGCGCTCTGCTCTCTCGGCCATTGAAAGCCGCAGCGGTGTTCGTATCGTCATTCTGCCGAATGAGCACCTTGAAACACCGCATTATGAAGTGACGCGTCTGCGTGACGACCAAATTGTGGAGGGCGAGGAAGACATCCCCACCCACAAGCTGGTTGAACGCATTCAGCCTCCTGCTAATGAAGATGTTCTGAAGGCAAAAGACCCAGAGCCACGTCGCCAGGAAGCAGCGGTCAAGATGATCCAACCGCAAACACAGGCTCCTGCCCCGAAAGCAGCCGAATCGCAGCCCGCTAACAGTGCGCCAAGCGAGCAGGGCTTCTTTGCATGGCTGGCTAATCTGTTTGGTATCAGTGAAAAAGCGCCAGAACCGGTTGTTGTGGAAGCCCCAAAAAAGGTTGATGGCAACAATCGCCGTCGTACTGAGCGTGATCGCCGTGATGGTCGTGATGGCAATCGTCAGGGTGGGCGTAATCGTCCTGAAGGCACACGCGAGCCTCGCGAACCTAAGCAGGATCGCGAACCACGTCAGGAACGTGAGCCTCGGGAGCCGCGCGAGCCTAAAGAAGCCCGCGAACCACGTGAAAATAATCGCACGCAGGGTAACGACAGCCGTCGCACCACCATCGAAGGTCGCCGCGTAGAAATTGAAGGCCGTCCTGAAGGTGAGGTTCGTCCGCCACGTGAACCTCGCGAGCCACGTGAACCGCGTGCCGAGCGCAGCCCTCGCCCTGAACGCGAGCCGCGTCCACCTCGTGAAGAAGCAACTACTCCGGTAGTTAGTCCTGAAGGCGTGGTAGCAGGAGCCGAAGTCTCTGCTGAGAACGGTGAGCGTCGTCCACGTCGTGGCCGTCACCCGAGCAATCGTCGCCAGCGTCAGCCACGTGAGCGTGATCAGCAGGTATTGATCGATGAGGGTCTGTTGACTGCAGAGGGTACGCCTATTGTGGCCGCTGCTGCTGTTGCCGTGAGCAATGAAGTCATCGCTGATGCTGTTACTCACCACAATGAAGCCAGCCCTGTAACCACAACAGATACGGTGAAAGAAGCGGGTGTTGAATCAACAGCTACAGAGACATCAGCGATCGAATCGGCTGTTGTGACAGCAGCACCTGTTACTCCTGTTGCTAGGCAATCGACCGTGTCGCTTTCAGCTTCTACACCAGATGGCCTGCAAGAGGCTGTTCCAGGCGGACTTCCAGTGCATGAACCGCATGTTCCACGCACCCCTGGCCGTGCAGCTAACGACCCGCGTGAGCGCCGTCGTCTTGAGCGTGAACTTGCTGCACAACGTGCAACTGGTACAGCTCAGGCTGAAAGTATTGCAGTGATCGCTGAAGCCTCTATAGCCACTCCTGAGTTAGCAGTATCCGCTCAAGCATCGGAACCTGCTGCTACGGTAGAGACTGAAGCTTATGCTGTTACTGAGCCGGTAGTTGCTAAGCAAACAACTACAGAAGGTACTGGTGAAACAGTTAGCAACCCGGAAAACACCGCGAGCTAATTAAGTAAAATCTCCAGAACAAAAAAGGGCAGTCTTGTGACTGCCCTTTTTTATTGTCCGTGTTCCACAATGAATACCGAAGAACTATTGCTGTATAGGTAACGCATCAATAAATTTGACTACCTCAGCCGCACTTTCATAGGGTGCTTCCACCATCGGTATATGGCCGATATTTGGCAAAATAACCACTCGGCTATCCTTGATGAACTTATTGAATATCTTGGCATTATCCGGATGTAACACACGGTCTTTTTCACCCCAAATAATCAGGGTAGGAGACTGTATGGCATCTAGCTTTGGCAACAGAAAATTAATGTCGTTAAAAAGTGCGTCTTGAAAAATACGCTCATGCAATGTGCCGTCTTTAATTGCTCGTTCAGAAAGATAATCTAAGATCGGACGTGGCATGATCGGACGCTGCGTCATTGCGAACGATAGCATCGCATCAAAATCCTCAGGCTTTTTCATCACCAGCGGATTTCTACCTGCCAGCAAAGCACGATCCAGTTCAGAGGGGCGGTAGTGCACTCCTGCTGCATCCAGCAAGGTCAAGCTACGCACTGAGTGTGGCAGTTGAATGGCAAGCTCCGCAGCAACCGCACCCCCCATAGAATTCCCGGCAACATGGAAATGGGCCACTTTCAACGCTTGCATAAGCACCGCCAAGCGCCCTGCCTGTGCATCATAGCGATAGTCCGTATCCGGGTTTTTATCACTCAGACCAAAGCCTGGCAAATCAGGAATCACTATACGGAAGTCATTATCACGAAAGAGCCGAGCGAACTGCACCCAGCCCAAGCCACTGTCGCCAAAGCCATGAATCATTAATATGGTGCGCTTTGCTGCTGTGCGGTCATTATCGAGATAATGGATACGCACACCATCAATCAATATCTCGTGACGGTTTAGCCCCGCAATGGCTTCCTGCCCTTTGGTAATATCTTCAAATATGGCTTTATTACCCGCCAGGGCAGGAGCGCCGAACAGCGGCACCATAAAAGAAAAAATAATAAAAAGTCTGCGCATAAAAACCTCTTCTTTTGCGTGAGTAGCTATGACTCTATTAGCAAGAAGCAGAGCTTTTCAAGCTAGTCGCCGTAGATGCGGGGCTCAATTTCCAAATCAACACCAAAGCGGGCTCTTACATCACTCTGAATTGCCTTGGCAGTCTTCAGCACATCTGCACCGCAGGCACCGCCATGATTAACCAGCACCAGTGCCTGTTTATCATAAGTGCCTACAGGCCCAAGGGCTCTCCCCTTCCAGCCTGAATGGTCAATCAACCAACCTGCTGCCAGCTTTACGCCTACTTTCTGAGGGTAGGCCACCACATCCGGAAACCTCTCCTTCAAAACATGAAAGTCATGCTCTGAAATAACAGGATTCTTAAAGAAGCTACCGGCATTGCCCACCACAGCGGGGTCCGGCAGCTTGCGCTGGCGAATAGCAATAATGACATCACTAAGCTGTAGAGGTGTCGGATGGACAATACCTTGCACAGCCAATTCATTACGGATATCGCCATAATCAAGACGCTGAACTGGCTGACGTGACAATCGAAAACGTACTCGTGTAATCAGGTAACGATCCATTTCCTCTTGCTTGAAAATGCTATCCCGATACGCAAACCGGCATTCATCGTGAGAAAAATCACGCGTCTCACCCGTGTGAATATCTAGCGCTGTCAGTGACTCGAATACATCCGTGATTTCGACACCGTAAGCACCGATATTCTGAACAGGTGCAGCCCCAACTGTGCCGGGAATATAAGAAAGATTTTCAAGACCGTACCACCCCTGCTGCAGGCAGTGTCTTACGAAGTCATGCCAGACCTCGCCAGCCATAGCCTCAACAATCAGCACATTATCCTGTTCATTTTGCAGAGTGATGCCACGCAGCGCAGGATGAATCACCAAAGCATCAAGCATACCTGACAGGATGACATTACTGCCGCCCCCAAGAATAATCACACGGTGATGAATAGTTGGTACGGACTGCAATAATGCACGGCACTCATCCTCTGATCGGGCCTCCGCATAGAAGCGCGCAGAAGCTTTTAGACCAAATGTATTCAATGTATCAAGTGGATGATTTTCAAAGATAGTCATGATCAGCAGCTACAACCAAATACGCCCTGTTTTTTTAGCAGGAAACGCAAGAGTGCAACGCTGCCCTCATCGACCAAGTCCAGCACATGATCAAATGCGGCTGCGCCACTATAGTAGGGATCAGGAACATCCTGCCCTGCCCGCCCATCGACATAATCAAGGAACAACGCAAGCTCTGCCTTTGGTTGGGAGCTGAGCGTCTGAAGCTGCTGAAGGTCTGTCAGTACCTTAGAGTCCATGGCAAAAATATAGTCAAACCGTTCAAAGTCGTCAGTATTAACCTGCCGTGCTCGCAGCGACGAAATATCATAGCCGCGCTCTTTGGCATGCTCTTGTGAACGGTGATCTGGTGACTTGCCCGAGTGTGCGTCACTGGTGCCGGCCGAATCCACCTCAAACATTGCATCCCAACCCGCTTTCTCAGCGTGTGCGCGAAATACACCCTCGACAGTTGGGGAGCGACAAATATTGCCTAAGCAAACAAATAGAATACGCACAGGCTCGGTCATTACATTGGCTCAGGCAAACAGCGCACGAATACGCTCAAGGTCTTCGAAGGTATCTACGCCCGGAGGAATTTCCTCTGCGGCTAGAGCGACGTGAATCTTCACACCATTGTAAAGTGCACGGAGTTGCTCTAGCGCCTCGACTTGCTCTAGCACTGCAGACGGCCATCCAACATAAGCATGCAGAAAGCCAACGCGATAGGCATAGATACCAAGATGGCGGAGATAGATATTTACCTGCGGTAATGTTGACTTATCAACGGCAAAAGCATCACGAGCCCATGGCATAGGAGCGCGGCTAAAATAGAGCGCAAAATCATTCACATCGCGAACTAGTTTGACGATATTTGGGTTAAACAACTGATCAATATCCGACAATGGTTCCGCCAGTGTCGCAATGCCTGC
>DDBN01000114.1:0-1796 GCA_002333145.1 Moraxellaceae bacterium UBA2031 | reverse complement strand
TCTTCAGCGCCACTCTGACAGGCGCGCTCAACAACATGTGCGACCATAGGACGACCGGCAATATCCAGCAATGGCTTGCCTGGTAAACGACTGGAACCATAACGGGCTGGAATGATTACCTTGAACCCCATGTCACTCTCCTTAACCGAGTCGCTCTTCAACTGAAAGACGGCGGGCTTCCTCTTCCAACATGACAGCAATGCCATCACGGACCGGGAAAGCCAGTCCATCTACACGGCAGATCAGTTCATGCCGTTCTAGGTCATAACGTAGTGGGCCTTTGCAAAGGGGGCATACCAAAATAGCGAGCAATTTTTTATCAAGCATGACTTTTCTCCGACTGGTGCAGGCGCTGCAGCACCCCTTCAAGGAAGGCTGGTGGTAGCTCAGCCTGTACCGGCACATACCACCCATTTTCAACCGAGAAGCCAGTACACTTCACGGCATCTTTTTCTGTCATTACGACTGGAAGCGCTTCAGAAAACTGCAGGTCTTCTTGCTTATAGACATGATGATCCGCAAACGCATGCGGTATCACGTCATAGCCTTGATACTGCAGTTGTGAAAAAAAGCGTTGTGGATTGCCGATTCCGGCTACAGCATGAATACGAGAACCGGTTGGGGGTGCACCCGACCCACTATCATTCAACTGATGCCATGCCTGATGTTGCAAGCGCATGCGGAACTCACCTGGCACAAACGGTCCATCGCCATTCACCACAATAAAATCAACTGTATCCAGTCGCCTGGGCCGCTCGCGCAAGGGGCCCGCCGGCAGGAGCAGCCTATTGCCTAGGCCGCGTGCGCCATCGAGAACGGCAATCTCTATATCGCGGTGCAGCGCATAGTGCTGCAAACCATCATCACTCAACACTACATTACAATCTGTGTGCTTAAGCAGAGTACTCACAGCTCGTACGCGAGCAGGATCCACTACAACCGGAGCACCCGTTCGCTGGAATATTGCTAATGGCTCATCACCCACCATCGCGGCCGTACTGTTCCCATCAAGCAGACTGGGATAGAGAGTCTTGCCACCGTAGCCACGGCTAACCACTCCCGGGCGATAGCCTTGCGCACGCAGATAGTCGATCAGCGCCAGAATCAAGGGGGTCTTGCCTGTTCCCCCTACCGTGATATTGCCTACTACAATCACTGGTACAGGGAATTTTTTAGAAGTACGTAAACCGGTACGATAAATAAAACGACGAACACCCGCGACAAGACCGTAGAGCATACTCAGTGGCCACAAGAGCCACAGCAGCACATGCCCCTCATACCATGCGTTGACTAATCGCTGGCTCATACGGCCCCCGGAGTCACCACATCATCGTCAGCAAAATTACGGCTGTGCAGCTGGGCATACACGCCACCCTTTGCAATCAACTCAGCGTGTGTTCCAACCTCCAGAATGCGTCCTTGATCCATTACCACAATTGCATCTGCTTTCTCGATGGTAGAGAGGCGATGTGCAATGACCACCGTGGTACGCCCTTTCATGATTTCATCCAGCGCTGCCTGAATATAAAATTCAGATTCATTATCGAGAGCACTGGTCGCCTCATCCAGAATTAAGATAGGCGCATCCTTTATGAGAGCACGGGCAATGGCAATACGTTGGCGCTGACCACCCGACAACTGAACACCATCTTGACCAACACGGGTGTCATAGCCTTCGGGCAACGCAGAAATAAAGTCATGCGCATAAGCTGCACGTGCCGCCTGTACCACTTCGTCACGAGAGCGATGCTGAAAAGCCCCATAGGCAATGTTGTGCAATATATTGTCGTCAAATA
>DDBN01000070.1:14743-18262 GCA_002333145.1 Moraxellaceae bacterium UBA2031 | reverse complement strand
TCGTTGCTCTGGCGAATGGAAATCTGGCCATGGCGCATGGTGATGAAGCCCATGGCGATGAGGGTCCGGTTAAACCCACACCGATTGCGCTCAGTGCATCACCTACAGAAGCTCATAGTGACGCATTCGAGCTGGTGGCAATGATGGCTGACAATAAACTCATCATTTACCTTGATGACTTTGCCAGTAATGCACCGGTAACAGGCGCGAGTATCGAGGTGGAGGGCAGTGGACTTAGTGGCATGGCGCTGGAGTCTTCAGACGGTGTTTACAGTATGGCTGCAGACGCTATCGCAAAGATGCCACCTGGCAGCAAGGTCCCGCTGATGATCACAATCGAGGCGGGTGAACACAGCGACGTGCTCACGACGACACTAGAGACTCCTGTAACGACGGCAGCAGAGGAGGTCGCTGCGCACAGCCGGGCAGGTAAAGTATTTTGGTTGATTGCCGTGGTGGTTGGCTTTGCCATTGTTGCCCTGATCGTCATTCGTCGCCGTCAACAGCGTAAAGGAGGTCGGTGATGCTAGTCAGAAAAAGCTATTTAACATTGCTGGTACTTCTTCTAACTCTCAGCGGCGGGCATAACAGCGCCTATGCTCATGGTGACGACGATCATAGCCAAGAGGCCAAGACAACAGCCGCCACTATCGTCACTACGGATGCCCCTCAGCGATTGGCCGATGGCAGCCTATTAGTACCCAAAGCCGTACAACGTCGTCTGGGCCTTCGTACTATTCAAGTACGCAGCAGCACGTTATCGGCGAGTGTTGAGCTTAACGGAACGGTACTGGCAGACCCTGCCACCGGTGGAATTATTCAGGCACCTTTTATGGGCGCAGTACAGCCCGGCCCCAAAGGCATGCCAATCGCCGGACGCAAGGTGATCAAAGGTGACATATTGGTTTATTTGCGCCCGGTGTCGAGTGCAATTGACCGTGGCAACCAGCAGGCACAACGTGCAGAGCTAGATGCGCTGATCACCATTGCCCAGCAGAAATTAACGCGTTATGAGCAGATTGCAAACACCATCCCTCGGCAAGACATTGACACTGTACGCATTGAATATGCTGCTCTACAAAAACGCCGCAATTCTGTTGCCGCCAGCATCGACGAAGTTCTGCCCTTACGTGCCCCAGCCTCAGGAGTATTGAGTTCCACCAAATCAATACTAGCGGGCCAAATCGTGGATGCGCGCGAAACGCTATTTGAAGTGATTGATCCTAAGCGGTTGGTGGTCGAAGCACTGGCCTATGACCCGGCTATAAGCAGTATCCTGCAATCTGCTAGCGCCCTAGCAGGTGAATCAACCGTGCCGCTGCAGTTTACGGGGAGTGGATATCAACTGCGCGAACAGGCCTTGCCGCTGCTGTTTCGCGTGCTGCCCTCGGCAACGTCCTTGGCAGTGGGCCAGCGCCTTAACGTGATCGTGCGCACATCTAATGGCATCCGTGGCATAGCGCTGCCTCGCCAAGCCCTCGTTAAAGGCAATGCTGGCGAACTAACGGTATGGGTGCACACCGACGCCGAGCGCTTTGTCGTTCGCCGCATTCGTATCCAGCCATTGGACGCTCAATCAGTGGCTGTTGTGGACGGGCTACACGAGAGTGATCGCGTAGTCACCGAAGGCGCTAGCCTGCTTTCTCAGGTGCGATAAGCCATGTTTGATTTCATCATTCACACCAGTCTCAAACAGCGCCTAATTGTTTTGGGGATGGCGTTGTTGCTGATGATCTTCGGCGCACTGACCTTACGGCAGATGCCCGTCGATGTGTTTCCCGACCTTAACAAGCCCACCGTCACGCTGATGACTGAAACCGGCGGCATGGCACCGGAGGAAGTCGAGCAACTGGTTACTTTCCCGCTTGAGACCAGTATGAATGGCATGCCCGGTGTGACTCGGGTGCGCTCGGTTTCAGGTGTGGGCCTGTCCATTATTTACGTTGAGTTCGACTGGGGTTCGGACATCTATCGCAATCGCCAGCAAATCGCCGAAAGGATCAACTTAGTACGTGAAAGCTTGCCGGCGGGGGTCGTACCGCAGATGGGGCCTATCTCATCCATCATGGGCGAGGTGCTACTGATTGCCCTTCCTATCGACCCAGCCAAGGTCAGTCCTATGGCCGTGCGCGAATATGCAGACTGGGTAATGCGTCCACGCCTCTTAACGATTCCCGGTGTGGCACAGGTCATTCCTATCGGAGGCGAGGTCAAGCAGTACCGCGTTGAACTCATTCCGGCCCAATTACAAGCGCTAGGGGTAGAGCGCGAGAAGCTAGAACTCGCGCTGCGTGATTTTGGGGCGAATACCAGCGGTGGTTTTCTACAAGCCCAAGGCCAAGAATTTCTCATTCGCGTGCTGGGCCGCAGCAACCGTATCGAAGATTTGCAAAGCCTGGTGGTGACCGTCAAAAACGGCCAACCGGTACTACTTAAGCAATTAGCAGACGTAAAGTTAGCTCCCGCCATCAAGCGCGGCGATGGAAGCTATAAAGGCAAGCCTGCCGTTATTTTATCGGTACAAAAGCTACCCTCGGCAGATAGTGTTGTACTCACCCGCGAAGTAGAAAAGGCCGTCGCCGAGCTGAGCAAGAACTTACCAGAGGGGGTACAAACACCACAATTTTTATTCAAACAAGCTGACTTTATCGAACGCTCATTGACCAATGTGGAAGATGCCTTACGCGATGGCGCCATCATGGTGGCAGTAATTTTGTTTCTCTTTTTGCTTAATGGACGCACCACCTTCATATCGCTCACGGCCATTCCCTTATCACTACTGATCACGGTTCTAGTGTTTCGTTATTTTGGACTATCCATCAACACCATGACGCTGGGGGGGCTGGCCATTGCCATTGGCGAGTTGGTAGATGATGCCATAGTCGATGTAGAAAACGTGCTACGCCGCATCAAAGAGAACCGCCAATTAGCCGCACCAAAGCCCTTACTTGGCGTGATTGCCGCTGCCTCGCGTGAAGTACGCAGTGGTGTGGTGGTGGCCACTCTGGTGGTGGTACTGGCCTTTGTGCCGCTGTTTGCGTTGCCGGGCATTGAGGGGCGGCTATTCACTCCTTTGGGTATTGCCTACGTGGTGTCCATCTTATCGAGCATGGTGGTGGCCCTAACGGTGACCCCCGTGCTGTGTTACTACTTATTGCCCCAGATGAAGCGCACACAGGCGGGCGATAGTCCACTTGTCACGTGGCTCAAGCGCTGGGATGCACGGCTGCTGCAGTGGTCCTTTGGTCACGCCCGCAGCTTGTTGCTAGCGGCCTCGATAATAGTAGTGTTAGCCGTAGCCAGCACCCCATTTTTTGCGCGGTCATTTCTGCCTCCCTTTAATGAAGGCACGTTGACCATTAGCGTCGTACTCAACCCCGGCACCTCACTCACGGAGTCAAACCGCATCGGTACGCTGGCTGAAGAGTTGGTACTGAGTGTGCCTGAAGTGACCCAAGTTGGACGCCGTACCGGCCGCGCCGAGCTCGACGAGCACGCCGAAGGTGTGCACTCAACCGA
>DDBN01000070.1:0-14644 GCA_002333145.1 Moraxellaceae bacterium UBA2031 | reverse complement strand
AGCCTTGAACAGATGGTTGAAGGCGAACGTATCACTCAAATTATTGAAGGAGATCGCCGTTTTGATTTATTGGTACGCCTTCCCGAAGGTGCTCGTGATGCTCAGGCATTACAAAGCCTGCTGATCGAAACCCCCATGGGTGCCGTGCCGTTGTCCACACTTGCCACTGTCGTAGAAAGTGATGGCCCCAACCAAATCAGTCGAGAAAACGCTCGTCGCCGCATTGTACTCTCAGCCAATACCGATGGCCGCGATATGTCCGCTTTGATTGCCTCTATTCGGAGCGAGTTAGTGGCGCAGCCCATGCCACAAGGCTACTTCACCGCACTTGAAGGGCAGTTTCAAGCGCAAGAACAGGCTGCCAAGTTGATGTCTCTACTGGCCCTCATTTCTTTAGCCCTAATTTTTATGGTGCTCTATAGCCGTTACCGCTCCGTCACGCTGGCGGCCATCATCATGACCAATATTCCACTGGCACTGATCGGCAGCATTATTGCGCTGTGGATTTCTGGGCAACCCCTGTCGGTGGCAGCCTTAGTGGGTTTTATTACCCTGACTGGCATCGCTACCCGCAACGGCATCTTAAAGATTAGCCACTACATCAACTTATGTGCGTTTGAAGGTGAACGTTTTGGGCAGAGCATGATCGTCAGAGGTTCGCTTGAGCGTCTAACACCTGTGCTGATGACGGCGCTGGTTACTGCTGCAGCCTTACTCCCACTAATGGTGTCCGCCGATGCACCCGGAAAAGAAATTTTATACCCTGTTGCCGTTGTTATTTTTGGTGGATTACTGAGCTCCACGCTGCTTGACACTTTACTGACCCCCTTGATGTTCTGGCTATGGGGAAAGCCATCCTTGGATCGCTTACTCGCTGCAAACGATCAAACCAGTTTCTAAATACGTTAACGATGAGGAATATCATCATGACATTCATAAAATCGCTGGCTTCTGGTATCGCGCTGTTATGTGTGCTCTTTGCGTCATCCGCGTCGATGGCACATAGCGATGAGTACTTGGATGCTCAGAAAGCACCCAATGGTGGTCAATTACGCATGGCGGGGGTCTATCACTTTGAATTAGTGGTTGCCAACGTCAGCAAGGTGTCTAAAAGCAATCCTGTACTGGTTTACGTGACTGACCATGCGGGAAAAAAGGTTTCTAGCGCCAATGCAAGCGGAGCCGTGACGATCCTAAGTGGAAAAACTAAAACCGTTATCAAGCTTAATCCAGCCGGAGACAACCGATTAAAAGGGGTTGGAAATTACGCCTCATCGCCAACCATGAAAGTGGTCGCCTCAATTACGCTGCCAGGTAAGCAGACTGAGCAGGCGCGCTTTACTCCATTTTTTATATCTAAAATAAAGTCAAAAGCTGCCCACGCAAAACACGTGCCTTAAGAACTGCGTTTTGCACTTCAAATGTATTTGGAGTGGATGCCAACACCCTACGGATTAACCAGCTGATACTATTCGGTTGCTAGCAGTAATTATCAGGAATGCTGAGCAATTATATGGGCTAATCTGTCAACGATTGTCTATTAAGTAACGTGGGCGGGGCGCGCCATGCGCGACATGTATCCATTGTAGATGGGAGGAGCTGTATTGCGACGGGCGGTCATACGCCTCAATTATTCCACATATAGGATAGATATTCCCACTTTCCTACATTTATCCCGCCAATTGAACCCTGCTACGATCCAAATCATCTTGTATCAGCACGGGTAATCGAATGTTTGGATGGAGTAAGCGCCAGCAGCATACCGTGGTCATCGATGATCACCCGGCATTCGCGGTGGATAAAAACGAGACCGTGCTGAATGCCGCGCTGCGCCATGGTTTTGCCTTTCCGCACAGCTGCAAGGCGGGTGGTTGCGCCGCCTGCAAGTGCCAGCTTATCGAAGGCAAGGTGCGCGAGCTTACCGACAAGTCGTATTTGCTCGGCCAAGAAGATATGGACGCCGGCTTTATTCTCGGCTGCCAGAGTATCCCGCAAAGCAATGTTGTGGTGCTCTTGCCAGTGAACCCGCTGGCAAACCAGCTCAGTGTTGGCACGCTGCGGCAACAAATTCCGCTGACTCACGATATCAGTGAGATTGTGATTAGCCTTGATGATCCACTGCGCTATCTGCCGGGGCAATACGCCTCAGTTAGCGCACTCGACACCGGGCTGCCGGCACGCTGCTATTCCTTTGCCCATGCGGCACCCGAGGCGGGCGCTCAAGAGGTTTCATTTTTTGTTCGCCGTATTCCGGGCGGGGGCATGTCTAATTGGTTGCTCGCCTCTGACTCGTTGAATAAGCGCGTTGAGTTGCGAGCAGCGCTCGGAGAGTTTCATCTGCGAGATGCTGATGGGCCATTGCTTTGTATTGCCGGAGGGAGCGGTTTAGCGCCACTGTTAGCAATGCTAGAAGGTGCCGCAATGACGTCAGCGGTCAATCGTCCGGTGTCCTTGCTTATGGGGGCACGCACACAGCACGACATTTATTACCAAGACGCGATTATGGCATTGGCCTCACGCTGGCAGGCACCGTTTGATTTTATTCCAGTGCTTTCTGAGGAGCCTGCTGACAGCGACTGGAGTGGTCGTCGCGGGTGGGTAACCGAGGCCATCACGCCAGACCGCTGTGTTGGCGCACAGGGTTATCTCTGCGGGCCGCCGCCCATGATTGATGCGGCCATCAACATAATGACTTCTCATGGTGTCGCGAGTGATGCCATTTATTTTGATAAATTTTCTGACCAATCACTGACAGTGAGGTAACGGATATGCTGAGTTATATGCGTTTTTTTCTGGGACCACTGCTGTTCACCGCAGTGACTCTGCTGATGTACCTAGGTGGTGTTTGGTTGTGGTTGCCCGGTGTGGCACTTATCACTGGCGTATCGGTACTTGACCAGATTTTTCCTTTTGATGTCAAAGAGTCGCGCTACCGCTATGCCTGGATTACGAACTTGGCGCTCTACCTGTCTACTCCTGCTGCGTTGGTACTTTTCTTTACGCTTTTCTGGGTTGCTGGCAGTGGCACACAAGATATTTTCGGGGTTGGCGCTTTTATCACCGCCCACACTGGCATCGATGTTGTTGCCGCGCGTAATGCTACGCCGTGGTATCACGTCACCTTAATGTTTGTGCCACTGGTGATTATTGCCACGGGTGTCGGAGGTCTCGCCGGGCACGAGCTGACACACCGCACCTGGAATCCCTTCGAGCTCTGGCTTGGCCGCATTACCATGGCGCTCAACTGGGGCGTCGCGTTTCCCATTGAGCATGTCTATGGTCATCATGCCTATGTAGGCACCCAAAAAGATCCTGCAACGGCAGCACGTGGCGACTCGGTTTATCAGCATCTGCCAAAAGCCATGCACCGTACTGTGATCAATGCGTGGGAAATTGAATCAACGCGATTGGCGCGTCATGGTAAATCATTCTGGTCGCCTTCCAATGTCATTCTGCGCATGGCACTGGTGTCCGCTGCCACGACGGGCTTTGCTTTTTGGGCTGCTGGCTGGACGGGTGTTGCGTTTCATCTGATCGTTTGTGTGTCGACCAAGGTGGCGCTGGAAGTGCTGAACTATGTGGAGCACTACGGCATGGTGCGTGTTCCTAGTCAGCCGGTGCAGCCGCGTCATTCATGGAACTGCAATCACATGGTGTCAGGCGTTATTACCTACAACCTGACGCGCCACAGTCACCATCATGCGAATGCCAATACACCGTTCCAGGATTTGCGTGCACATTCGGAACAGCCGCATATGCCCGGTGGTTTTATTACGGCGTATCTAACGGCGTTGGTGCCGCCGCTATGGCGCCGTGCCATTACGCCTAAGCTGCTGGAGTGGGATAAAACGCAGGCCGATCGCAGTGAATTTGCGCTGCTTCGCGAAGCCAATATCAAAAGCGGTTGGGATGAATTAAAACAGAGTGTGGCTAACACAACTCAGGATCAGACAGTGATTCCGCAAGGTGGTCTTGGTTACTGAAATGCCTGTTACTAAAATTTCTGCTATTAGGATGTCTGCTACTAAAGTCTTTTAAAAACCCTGGCCTCGCTCGAGTGCATCCCATGCGCCGGGCGAGCCTAAGAGGCTCATCATATGCTCTGCCAGTAAGGCTACTTTGGGAGTGCTGCGGCTGGCGCTGCGATAGATCAGCCAGAGTGGCAGCGGATAATGCAGTTCGGGCATCAGCGGAACCAGCGTTCCTTGCTTCACAAAGCGCTGGCAACTAATCAGCGGCAGCCAAGTAATACCGAGGCCATCGGCACAGGTCAAACGCGCCATTAGCAGTTCATTGGTAGTGACGCGGTAATTTAATGTCAGGCCCTGTAGTAATGGTGGTGAGTACACCTCCATCGGTAGGGTAGTAAGACGCACCATCTCATGTTGGGATAAATCGGCAGGGGACTGTGGTACGCCTGCGCGCTGCAAATAGCGCGGGCTCGCGAAAAGGCCAATATGGGGTGTGCCCAGAGGGATCACCGGATGATGTGTTTCCGGGCGTGCGCCAAAGGAAAAGACAACATCCATGGTCTCATCGTCGGGATCAACACCGCCAGGGCGCAGAGTGGCCTCGACGGAGATCTTTGGATATTTGGCGAGAAAGCCTGAGAGCACAGCGGTGGCCCAGCTATCGTCAACTGAGAAAGGCAGCGCCATGCGCAGGTGGCCGGAAGGTTCCTGTTTCAGTCGCTGCAGTGCGCGTTCAGCCTCTTCGGCCTGAGCCACCAGTTGTTGACAATGCAGGTAGAAAACTTCGCCTGCCTCGGTCACGCGTAATGAACGAGTGGTGCGCTCAAGCAGTTGAGTCCCCAGTGCAGTTTCTAGCTGCTGCACTCGGCGTGAAACTGACGAAAGCGGCTGATCAAGCGCACGCGCAGCCGCCGTAAAACTGCCAGCGCGTACTACTGCGGCATAAATGGCCATGTCATCAAGGCTGAGCATTAGGGCAAGGCACTCGGAATCACAATGTATTCAGGGTAACAGTTTAATTAGCAAGCGGGGCACTTAGCAAACAAGGCCGAAGGTGGATTTATATATGAAGTACAGTGCCCTATTTCACAAGAACCTAGATTGGACTTTCCGACATGCCAACTTCAAAAGCGTGACCCTGCTGCCTTGACGCACATTGGCTGTCCTAGGTAGTGTTCATCGTCCTTTATTTTCGCCATACGCTTGTCTTGCGTCTGTCATGGCATGGCAGTTTTAGCGTATTTACCCTGTTTATTACTTTGGGCAGTCTGGTCCCTTATTTTTTGATACTCAGGTCTACGTGCTGCATGTTCAAGTCCACGCTGATTGCTTCTCGCATTCATACTATTCGTGATTTATCCCTACCCAAGTGGCTTAGGAGTTTCTGATGTCCCGTTTTAGCACCATATTAAAAGCCAAGGCAAAGCTCGCCGCCGTCCGTGTTGCCGTTACCGTGATTCCTGCACCACGGCCCATTGTTTTGCTGGGTGAGGGCGCCGCTCTTAACCTATGCAACACCGTGTCGCATATTGGCGTTAAGCGAGTGCTTATCGTTACGGACGCCATTCTGGTAAAACTGGGCGTTGTTGAGCCAGTATTGAACAAGCTAGCGGCGCTTGGCATTGAAACAGTCGTTTTTTCCGGAGTAACGCCAGACCCCACCATTACCGTGGTAAATGAAGGCTTGGCCATGCTGCGCATGGGGCACTGTGATGCCGTGCTGGCAGTAGGCGGTGGCTCCTCAATTGATGCGGCTAAGGTGATCGCGTTATCCGCCACCAACAACAAAACACCTCGTGAATTGATTGGTATTTTGAAGGGGCGCAAGCCGTCCTTGCCCTTGTTTGTCATACCGACCACGGCAGGAACAGGCTCAGAGGTAACGATTGGTGCCGTTGTCTCTGATGATCAAACCCATCAAAAAGGCCTAGTGATTGACCCGCGTGTGGTGCCGCTGGCAACGGCGATTGATCCGGTAGTCATGCAGGGCATGCCCAAAGCAGTCACCGCCGACACAGGAATTGACGCGCTAACCCATGCGCTAGAGTCTTGGATGAGCGAAATAGCCACGGACGATACGGACTACTTTGCCAGTGCAGCCGTGCGCATGGTTTTGACGCATTTGCCGGTTGCCTTTAATGACGGTAAGAACCTAGATGCGCGTGTGGCGATGGGTTTAGCAGCACATTATGGTGGTATGGCTTTGAACAAAGCAGGCCTTGGTTATGTACACGCCATCGCTCACCAGCTCGGTGCACATTATGGCGTACCGCATGGCCGCTCCAATGCCATCGTGTTGCCGTATATTCTTGAGTTCAATCGTGATGCTTGCTCAGAGCGTTTAGCCGAGTTGGCTCGCAAGGTTGGTATTGCGACACCAGATACATCCGACCGTATAGCAGCAGATCAGCTGATCACGCAGGTTAAGCAATTGCTTAAGGATGTGAATATCAATACCCGCATTCCTGATATGAACCCGGCCGATTTTCCCGCCATGGTCGTCAGCGCCTTTGCCGAGGCACATGGCACCTACGCAGTGGCTCGGTATATGGACCCTAAGGATGTCACTAATATCCTGCATGAGATTGCACGGGGGTAAGATAAACCAGTGGCTGATAGCGGCTTTGTGCAAGTGCGTGAACGTCAGCCAAATGCGCCATCTGTCGCTGACAGGCTGCATGCCGCCGCACTTTCACCGCTTATGTACTCATGCCATGATGAAAAGATGGCTTTCTGGTCGTAATATTGAAAATAAGTCACCTAGGCGTATCGTTGTATGAGCCAGCTTCCCGCAATTCTTGTCGTCGATGACCAGCAACATAATCTTGTTGCCATGGAGGCTATTTTTGACGGCGAGCCGGTTGATCTGGTGATGGCAACATCAGGGCAAGAGGCGCTGCGTTTACTCTTGCAGCGCGAGTTCTCTCTGGTATTGCTAGACGTGCAGATGCCTAATCTTGATGGCTTTGAAGTGGCCGAGATCATGCGCAGTAATGCTCGAACAGAAAATGTGCCAATCATTTTCCTGACCGCGCTTAGTAAGGAGCAGCGTTACATATTTCGGGGCTATGAATCAGGCGCTGTAGACTACCTGTTCAAGCCGATTGAGCCCGTTATTTTACGCAGTAAGGTTCGTGTCTTTTTAGAGTTGGATCGCAAGTCGCGTAACCTACGCGAAAGTTTGAGGCTGTTGCAGCAAGAGCGTGATAATAATCAGATGCTGTTACGGTCATTGGGGGAGGGGCTTCTAGGGATTACGCAGAGTGGCAATATTTTTTATGCTAATCCAGCCGCTGAGAAATTGCTGGGGCACTCGCAGAACGATTTGATTGGCTCACGGCTTACCGAAATATTTGTGTTGTTTGACGAAAGTGGTCAGCAAGCAGAGTGGCCGCTAGCGGACCTTCTGAATACTTGCGCACGCGGTGAATCCTTGCAGCGCGATGATCTTTTTATGCGACGTGATGGCGAAGAAGTCGCTATCGAAATTACGGCTAATCCGCTGCAATCTCATCCGGATAGTAATTCACCGCCGGGAGTGCTAGTGGTGTTTCGTGATGTCTCATCACGACGTCATCGTGAAAAGGCCTTGGTTCTAAAGACTCAGTTTGACAGCCTTACCGGTCTTTACAATCGGGCCGAGTTTGAATTATTGCTGCGCTCCCATATCGCCGAGGCCAATCGTAATAAAAGTAGCATTGCGCTCTTGTATGTGGATCTCGATCGTTTCAAAGAAATCAATGATACCTGCGGTCATCATGTAGGTGATGAGGTGTTGCGCGTTGCGGCCAAGCGCCTGTCCGACAGTGGACGCGAAGCCGACATGGTGGCACGACTGGGTGGCGATGAGTTTGTCATGATTCTAGAAAGCCGTGAACCACGACGGGCCGCGAGCCTGGTCTCCGGAAAGGTGCTTCAAGCGTTTGCCCGTGTCTCCGATATTGAAGGAAGCAAGATTCAGATTGGATGCAGCATTGGGATTGCCATCTATCCAGATGACTCCACCGATCCTGATGAGTTGGTGAAATGCGCTGATAAAGCCATGTACCAGGCCAAGGCAGCAGGCCGTAGCAATTCTCGCTTTTATCGAGGCTGATTGGGCTGGTCAGGTGGCAATCCGGTTGCCGTAAAGTGGCGTCTGGTCATTATTCGTCCAGTCGATGTCCTAGATTGCCCTTATGTTCCTCCCCTCGATCCGTACACTTTGATGGCATAAAGGCCGCAAACAGATGGGCCTCTAATAACAATAAGCCTGAGGGGTATCACTGATGAAGCGCCTAGCCTTTTCCTTGCTACTGTCTGCGGTTGCCATGACCGCAGTGGAGGCAAATGCCTTCAGTCAGGATACCCACCGCCGCATCGTTGTAGATGCCGTTGGCTATATGAAAGCCAATCCAGGTACCACCAATTACGCCAAGTTAGAAGCCGTCGCTACGCAGGCTGGCTATACCATCGACCAGTTTGCGCTGGCATTGGGGCAGGGTGCTTATGACGTAGATGACTTTGCCGACACCTATCTCTGCGGCGCTACCACGGGTAATTGCCAGTTGGCGCCGGTATGGGGTGCAGGGGCCAGCATCGTCAAATATACGTCTTACTGGCATTTTCAGAACCAAACCCAAGGCCCAGATGCTCATGGTAATGATTTTGGCGGCTACAACTATGCCAAGCTGACCGTGTGGGGCGATATCGACAACATGGCATCGGCGTGGCTGTACGGCGACTATCTGGATGATGGCAAGGGTAATCTGACAGGTTGGTTCTCATCTGACAGCAGCAAGTACAACGCCTACGACAAGACAGAAAAGAACTACCGCTTGGGCGGCACGTCAACACGCAAGATGTATGCTGACTTTGAAAAAATGCCGTTCCAGCCTATCGATAATTTGGGCCAGTACTGGTTCAGCCAGTTCCTTGCTAACCCAACGGTTCAAACTCTGGGCTTTGTGCTGCATACCACCGATTTGTTGCAGCCGCACCATGTATGGACAACCTCTGCCCTGAATCATGCTGGCTGGGAAACGTGGGTAAGTGACTATTACGACAGCGAAAGTCTTGCTAATCCGGCGCTGGTATCGGCAGCCCTTAACAACCTTCCCGCAGTGGCCACTAACGCAACGGATATTCGCCCCTTGCTAACCCAGGGTGGCGCGATTGCCTACTCACAGGGCGGCATTGTGTTGTCCAGTACAGATCATAATGATCGTCGAAATGTAGGTCGTGTTGTTATACCGCATGCCATCGCCATGGTGGTGCGCGTGTTGAACCGTGCAGCAGATCGCCTCTGATAGCTTTGTTTTATGTGTTGTTAAGTGTGTAGTACTTTTTATGGGTGGCTCTTGTAAGAGCCACCCTTTTTTTTAGCGGTATTTTTTAGGGCTTTCATTGAGGGAGCTCTTTTTAAATACATTGTTCCAACGTCGGGTTGCCGCTCCGGTCTGTGTGCGGCACGATGGTGGTATCTATCAGGAGAGTGCTGAATGTCTGCCATCATTGCGCGCTTGAAAGTATTGTTGATTCTCTGCGCCTGCCTGCCGGGCATGCTTGCAGCAGCACCCCGTCATGATCTGGATGAGCCGGCACTGGCCGCTGTCGTCAATGGTGAGCCATTGTCACGTCAGGTGCTCATGTTGATGCACGCTGTAGCCGTAAAACGGATTCCTGAAACAACTGTGCCNNCAGATTGAAGAAAGTATTGTGGCCAATCTGCAAGCGGCATACGGACGTGAAATCATGGCAGCAGTGAAAGCAGAAAAGGGAGGCAATCTCAACGGTATTGTGATATCCCGGCACGCTGTGACTGCCGCAGACTGGAATGCTGTATTGGGTGCAAAGCCCCGTTTACTGTTGATCTATGAGCTGGATGAGGCAGGACGCAAGGCGGCGGCTGCCAGAACATTACTTTCTTATCGGCTGGCAGGAAAGACCGCCCAGATTACGTTGTTGGATGTTTACGATGCTCAACATGTGCAGGGACGTAATCGTTTGCATAGCCGTGATGCCACATTTGCCATGCAGCAAGCGGAATTATTGCTGGAACGTCGCTATGTGCAGCACTGGGCCAAAACAAAATCGGGCCTTAGCGCAGATGATTATGCGGTGTTTGAGCGAGCCGTTACAGATCGCCTTGTTCGCGATGGTTGGACGAGCTTGATCGGTGTAACGTCTGATATGCATCATGATAATAAGCATCTCAAAGCGCTGGCAGCGGCGGTAACGCCTGATGAAGTGGCTGCTTATTATGAAAAAAACCGTGATCAGTTTAAGCGTATCGAGAAGGTAAAAGCCTGGCATATTCGAACAGCAGATTTTGAGGCGGCTAATAAAGCGTATGCGCGGTTACAGAAAGGCGAGGATTTTGCGTTAGTCGCAAAAGAGCTGTCGCAAGCGGATGATCGTGAGCAAGGCGGCGACATGGGCTGGATACTGCATGGCGAACAAAATGCCTCCTGGATTGAAAGCATCGCCTTTGTGCAAAAACCAGGAACAACTTCGCGTCCTTTCCGTAGTCCTGGGCCTGCAGGTACAGCAGCCACGTGGGAGATTATGAAGGTCGAGGAGCGTATTGAGGGATATCAGCCAGTTGATAGTGAGTCGGTACGCTATGGCGCATCGCAAGCACTGTCGCGGCAAAAAGCACTGGTGGAATTTCGTGATGCACGTGAACGCCTGATGGCCGAAGCAGACATCCGTATCAATCCAGCTATCATCCGTAAGGGCAAGGAGCTAGCGCCATGAAGCCTTCTCTCGGGTGGTTGCTGGCGGCAGGGTTGCTGGTAGTGGTGATGGTTGTTCTGCTGGGGCGCTGGCTGCTTGTCGAGATTTATCCCGATATGCGAGTCCAGACCAAAACGGATATTCATTTGCCGAGTGATTTAGTCGTTGCAGGATCGGAGTCGGATGAGGGCGATCAGTCAGTATTAATGCCTCGTGAAGATGTGCCATTACCACCAGTGGCTGAAGGGCCTCCTGTCGATGCCATCGCCTCCTTGAAGCAGGCACGTGAAGCAGGCGATTCCCGTGCACCAGAAGTGTTGCGCAGCCCTGAACGCGAAGCCCCGACAGCCGCAGAGCTTGCTGATCCAGAGGCGTATCAACGCTATGAGGCGCGCCAGAATGAGCGCTTGTATCGCTCCTACGTCAAATCGGCCGAGCGTGAAATTCCGGTGCTGCAGGATCAGATTGCCAAAGGTAAGCAGGGCGGGCTGACGCCAGAGCAGATCGCCGAAGGTGAGGAGAAGCTGCGTCGTATAGAGGCAATGCGTTTTCAGCTGATGAGCGACCACCCGGAGCTCAACCGGGCACCCCCTTCTGACGAGTAATCCCGCCGTTCATACACAAAAAAGGACAATATTAGGGTTTATGACTTGGCAGACGGTAGTGGAGTTCCTAGACTGCCTTACATAAGGGGGGCGATCTCCCGATAACAATAATGTGCCTTTCTCATGTCTGCATCCGCGCCTGAAAATTTGGGGTATATCTCTGTTCCTGCCTTGCAGCAGTATGTGCGCAGCGCGGAGTCGTGTGGTCTTTCCCGTGAAAAAGTGCTGGCTGAAGCGGGTATTCAGGCAGAGCAGTTGGTCGATAATAACGGCCGATTACCGGGCGACGTACTCCACAAGTTATTGAACTATGTGTTGCCCCGTTGCGGTAACCCTTTATTCGGCCTGCAGACCTCTCAGTTTATTCAACCCGGCTCCTATAGCGTGATGGGCTACATCGCCATGACCAGCAATACGCTGGCCGAGGCTGTGGCCAGAATGCCCCAGTACGAAAAGCTAGTGGGTGATATGGGCACTTCTGCCGTGGAGTTTGAGCCCGGTGTCATTGTGGTGTGCTGGCATTGCCGCTTCAAAGAGCCGCTGGTTCGTCGTCATATTATTGAAAATGTGTTGGCATCGTGGACAACCTATTCACGCTGGATGGCGGATGCTCCGGACTTGTCCCCGCTGGCGGTGCGCTTTGAGCATGACCCTCCCGCAGACCGGTCACTACTGAAACACTACCAACACATATTCCGTTGCCCGGTGTACTTCAATCAGCCGGTGTCATGCATCGTCATTTCACCACAATTGTTTGAGCATCCTTTGCGTCAGCCTGACGTTACGCTACGCGAAACTCTTGAGCAGCACGCCCAGGCCACGTTGATGGCGCTTAAGGAAAAGTATTCGCTGTCAGATCAGGTGCGCTCATTGCTGCGAGCAACGCTTGCCGATGTATCGCCACGCAAGGAGTTTGTGGCGGAGCAGATGGGAATGAATGTGCGCACGCTGCACCGTAAGCTGGCAGAAGAAAATCAATCCTATCAGCAGATACTCGACAATCTACGCAGCGAACTGGGCAGTAAATACCTGCTGCAGTCCGCGCTCTCGGTGGAGGATATCGCTCGCAAGTTGGGCTTTACTGAAAGCCGTTCGTTTATCCGCTACTTCAAGGGATGCAGCGGCATGACGCCCGGTGAGTTTCGTCAGGCCCAGCAGGGTGGGTGAGTGAGTCTCGTTATTTCCCTGCCAGCTTGGCTGGAGTTAGCCAATCGTCGGACGATTACTTTTGCAGATGACAGCGATGCGATGCAGTTTGTTCTGTCGCTTGCTCAACGCAATATCGATGATGGCGGTGGGCCATTTGCGGCGGCGGTATTGTCAGCATCGGGCACCCTGATTGCTGCTGGCGTCAACCGTGTGGTCTCGGCCGGTTCGTCTGTGCTGCATGCCGAAATGCTTGCGCTTATGTTGGCACAGCAGAGGATCGGTAATCATGAT
Organism: Moraxellaceae bacterium UBA2031; assembly: GCA_002333145.1. Lineage (GTDB taxonomy): Bacteria > Pseudomonadota > Gammaproteobacteria > Pseudomonadales > Moraxellaceae > UBA2031. The sequence goes on along the minus strand of DDBN01000070.1, from coordinate 1,911 downwards.
CTGTCGACAGCAGGTTGTTTTACCTTGGTGACCAGTTGCGCGCCGTGTGCCATGTGCCTTGGTGCTATTCCGTGGTCCGGAATACAGCGAGTGGTGTGCGGGGCACGGGGTGAAGATGCCGAGCGTATTGGCTTTGATGAAGGCGATAAACCGGATCGCTGGAGGCAGTGTCTTGAGGCGCGCCGCATTCAGGTGGAAGAGGATGTTTGCCGTGAGCAGGCTGTGGCTATCCTTCAAGCGTACCAAGGACTCGGCAACCCCCTTTATTGAGCACAGAGTAATACCTAACACTCGGTGCCTTTTTACAGCGTTTCTGGCTATGCCGCTCCACAGGCATTCCCGGCTATAATCGTCGCCAAGATTTCTTCTTGGCCGTAATCACGTGCTCGATGCCCTCCAACTCCAAGCGACCCGCGATGACCGCACTTTGTTTGCCGGTCTGAGCTTTCGGCTGTCCCCGGGGCAGGTTATGCAGGTGGCGGGCCCCAATGGGTCAGGTAAAACCACGCTATTAAATGGTATCGCAGGGCTGTTTCCACTGGATTCAGGCGAGTTGCACTGGCAAGGCCGTAAGGTCACTGATGATCCGCTGGCCTTTCGTCGTGCATTTTCTTGGCTCGGCCATCAGGCAGGCCTCAAGTTGATGCTGACACCCTTGGAAAATCTGGCATGGCTATCGCAGTTGCGCGGCAATGTGGCGGACAAAAAAGTCATGCAGTCAGCGTTGGAAAAAGTGGGCCTGTACGGGTATGAAGAAGTCCCTCTGGCGCATTTGTCCGCAGGCCAGAAACGGCGTGTGGGGCTTGCCCGGTTGTTTGTGGAAAAAAGCCCAGTCTGGATTCTCGACGAACCCTTTACCGCCATCGACCGTCAGGGTGTAGGTGAGTTGGAGGGCTGGTTACAGGAACATGCGGCGACTGGTGGTATGGTGCTGCTGACCACGCACCATGAGTTTGCTGTAGGCTTTCCCTTGCAGCGTCTTGATGTGTCTGCATTCCGGCCACATGAGGAGCTAAGCGAATGAGTGCCGCTATCTCCTTGTTATGGCGTGATCTTCGTCTGGCCATGCGTCAACCCGGTGATTGGCTGACTCCGCTGGGTTTCTTTTTGCTTGTCGTCATGCTGTTTCCTCTGGCGGTCACCGCCGATCCGCACAAATTGGCTTTAATGGCTCCCGGCGTGATCTGGGTTGCCGCTTTGCTATCTATGTTGCTTTCACTGGATGGACTATTTAGGCAGGATCTTGAAGACGGATCGCTAGAACAGTTGCTGGTAGCACCAGCGTCCTTGCCACTGATGGTGTTGGCCAAGGTAGCGGCGCACTGGTTGCAGACAGGCTTTTGCTTGGTGCTGTTGTCACCGGTAGCAGCGGTCATGCTCTCGATGGATATGGCCGCGCTACCTACGTTGATGGGTTCTTTGCTGCTGGGTACACCGGTACTAAGCCTGATTGGTGCGGTTGCCGCCGGCTTGACGGTAGCCCTCAGGCGGGCCGGGGCACTGGTCCCCTTGATTACCTTGCCGTTGATGGTGCCGGTGATTGTGTTTGCAACCGGGTCGGTACAGGCGGCAGTGATCGGCTTGCCGGTGGCAGGTTATATGGCATTACTAGCTGCATTTCTGGTGTTGGCAGTTACTCTGATTCCGTTTGCTGTTGCCGCCGCTTTACGCATTGCGGTTGGTGGCTGATTTATTTAATCGAGGTTTTTGTATGTGGAAGGCGATATGGGATTACGTGCAACGCACGGTGAGCCCCAGGCATTTCTACGATATCGGTGGGCAGTGGCTACCGTGGTTATGGGCGGTGGCGGGTGTGCTGTTGACGGTAGGAGCAGTCTGGGGACTGGCGTATGCACCGCCGGACTATCAGCAAGGTAACAGCTACCGCATCATCTTTATTCATGTGCCGGC
>DDBN01000029.1 GCA_002333145.1 Moraxellaceae bacterium UBA2031 | reverse complement strand
GTGGTGCCAGACAAGGCAACGGATTTCTTAGGCTTGAAGCCGGGCGTGGCGGTGGTTTCAGTTGTACTCATGCTTTCTCTCCATAACGGATACTGCGATCAAGTAATAGCGCCATAGCGCTTTGTTGAGGCAAAAAAATCATTACGCCATTTATTTTTTGGCGGCAAAAAGCTGGTCGATCTTGTCTTCGTAGCTGTGATAGTTCAAAAACTCATACAGCTCTTTGCGCTGTTGCATTGTGTCGAGTACATTGACTTGAGTGCCTTCGCGACGCACAGCTTCGTACACTGCCAGTGCTGCTTTTTGCATAGCACGGGTTGCCGACAGTGGATAAAGCACCATGGAAATGCCCTGCTCACCCAATTCTTTAGTGGTGTAATACGGGGTATCGCCAAACTCGGTAATGTTCGCTAATACGGGTACGTTTACGGCATCACAAACCTTGCGGTACATGGTGATGTCGGTCATGGCTTCTGCAAAAATGGCATCGGCACCGGCCTCTACATAAGCACTGATGCGGTCGATCACTCCATTTAAGCCTTCTTTTTGCAGTGAGTCGGTACGCGCCATCACAACAAACTCGTTGTCGGTCTTGGCATCTACGGCGGCCTTCACGCGGTCCACCATTTCATCACTGCTAACGACTTCTTTGTTAGGGCGATGACCACACCGCTTCTGTGCAACCTGATCTTCGATATGAACTGCAGCGGCACCTGCCTTGATCATTTCCTTGATGGTGCGGGCAATATTGAACGCTCCGCCCCAACCGGTATCGATATCCACCAATAATGGTGTATCCACCATGGCCGTGATACGGCGCACATCAGTCAGCACATCTTCCAGCGACGTAATGCCAAGATCAGGCAAGCCGTAGGAGTAGTTGGCCACGCCCGCGCCCGAAAGATAAATGGCGCGATAGCCTACCTGGGTCGCCATCATGGCGGCATAGGCGTTGACCGTACCCATCACCTGCAAGGGCTTTTCTTCGGCAATAGCCTTGCGAAAGCGTGCGCCTGCAGAAAGCGTTTGTGTCATGTCTTACTCCTCGGTTAAACCCGGCTCGCCCACTGTGCGAACCGGCATTAATGGTTGGCCTTGTGGGCCAGACCGTTCACGAAAATGATGTTCAATATTGGCGCGGGCCGAACTGATATGGCGGCGCATTAAAATTTCGGCCATTTCCGCATCCCGGGCTTCAATCGCCTCGATAATGCGATGATGTTCGCCAAATGCTTTCTGAGGGCGCCCTTCGGTCACTGAGAACTGATAGCGATACAGGCGTACGCGATGGTATAGCTCGCCACACAACATCTGACTGAGCACCTCATTGCGGCTGCCTTGGACGATGCGGTAATGAAAATCGAAGTCGCCTTCATCCTGAAAATAGGCACGGCCTTCTTGCAGTTCGGCCTGTTTTTCATGCTGTGCAAGCAGATCTTTAAGCCCCTGCACTTCCTCGGCCGGCATATACAAAGCAGCCAAACGCGCCGCCATTCCTTCCATGGCTTCTCGCACATGATAGATCTGGATGAGCTCTTCAAAAGACAGGGAAACGACACGAACACCGACATGGGGGATGCGGGTAAGAAGCTTACGCCCTTCCAAACGACGCAGAGCCTCACGNNGCCAGCGTCAGGGCTTCCGCGCCATTACTGGCTTCGGAGTTGGAATACGCTCGGGTGGAGGTGTTGGCCATAACTAGATTGTCGACAATTTAAGGCAGGAATCGACAATACTCCCCGGTCATGGGCAGGTCAATGCGATTGTCGACAATATTGTTGACAATCGCATTGCTAAATCTGGTGAGGCCATTATTTGGCTAGGGTAAGAATATCCAGCAGGGAAAAAGGCCAACTGAGCTCTCGTCCATCGGATAAGAGCAGGACTGGAATACGCTCCCCATAGCGATTCACCAGCTCATCATCGAGGGCGATATCACGGTACTCCCAGTGCAAAGAGCGGGCTGCTGATACCCGTTGGAGCAAGCCTTCTGCGGTATCGCAGAGATGACAGCCTTGTGTGCCCAAAAGAATGACGTTCGAGCTACCTTTGGGTACAAGTTGAGTAGCCGTAATCGCAGCAGCTGTTGTCATCTGCCCTTCTCCACTTAGGCGGTAATACGCCAGCAGCGATGGATACCAGGATTTCGGGCGAAATCAAAACCAATGGTGTCTGCTGAAATATCTTCGATTCGAAAGCGCTGGAGCGCCTGCTCATCCAGCTTGAACTTACGGAAGTTATTAGAAAAATACAGTACACCACCAGCGTTTAAGCGGCGCATGCACAACTCGACCAACTCCACATGATCCTCCTGAACATCAAACACACCTGGGGTACGCTTGGAGTTGGAGAACGTTGGCGGGTCCAGAAAAATAAGATCAAATTTTTCCTGACAGTCTCGCAGCCACTGAATACTGTCTGCCTGCTCAAAATAGTGATTTTCGGGAGGAATGCCGTTAAGGGCAAAGTTGCGCTCTGCCCATGCCAAATAGGTTGGCGACAAGTCTAGCGTCACCGTACTGGCCGCCCCCGCCAGAGCAGCGTGAACGCTGGCGACACCGGTATAAGCAAATAGGTTGAGAAAATGCTTACCTTTGGATTCTTCTGCCATGCGCAAGCGCAAGGGACGATGATCCAAAAAAAGTCCGGTGTCCAGATAGTCAGTGAAGTTGACCAATAGCCATGCTTGCCCTTCTCTTACCTCAACAAACTTGCCTTTGCTCCCCTGCTTTTCATATTGCTGATTGCCTTTCTGGCGCGAACGAACTTTTATAAAAACCTGCTCGCGGTGCAAGCCAAACACATGGCGAATCGCGATCAGGGCAAGCTTAAAGCGTGCTTCTGCCTTTTCTGCCTCGATAGTTTTTGGTGGTGCATATTCCTGCACATGAAGCTGCCCTTCATAGACATCCACTGCAAGATTAAACTCAGGCATGTCCGCATCATAAACACGATAACAAGAAACGTTTGCTACTTCTGCCTGCTTTTGTGCTGCCTTAAGATTCTTGCGTAAGCGATTGGCAAACGGCTCGGCTTCTGGGGGAATAGTGCCCGTGCCTTCTTGAAAACGTGTAATCCCACGCGGAGGTGCCGGCAGAATATCTCCATGTCTTGCATAAACGATCAGTGCGCCGTTATGCATACGCTCGGTTGCTCGATGGCCAAAGCCCATCGCATCAGCATGCTGAATATCCGCTGCCAATACGCAGGCTTGCCAACCTGGAAATTGCTCACTACTAACGCGACCCAGTGCACGATAAAGATCGCGCATGGTGTCTTTATCACCGAGACGTTCGCCATATGGGGGGTTACAAATCAGCAGACCTTGTGATGGTGCTAATTCAGGTCGGCGTAATTCATAAAGTGCTTTTTGTTCAATAACAACTAGATCACCGAGACCGGCTGCTTGCACGTTTCGTCGAGCAACTTCTACTGCATCGGCACTGGCGTCAAAGCCGAAAAATTGCGGTAACTTTTTCTGTAAACCTACGTGACGACGCTCAATGGCTTCATCGCGTATATCCGTCCATATCGCGGGATCGAACGGTGCAAAGCCCTGAAAACCGAAATACTCACGATTAATCCCAGGAGCAATGTCAGCGGCCATCCACGCGGCTTCAATCAGAAAGGTGCCCGAACCGCACATCGGATCTACCAATGCAGGCAGACCTGATTCTTGCCACCCTGCCTGCATCAGTAATGTCGCCGCTAATGTTTCCTTGAGAGGAGCTTGCGTCATGGCAACGCGATAACCACGTCGGTGTAAGCTATCGCCAGACAAATCAATGCTCACCTGAAAACCGCGCAGCGTTGCATGAACCTGCAGCGGCACATCGGGTTGCTCAACATTGACGCTGGGGCGAACACCATGGTGCTCACGGCAATGATCCACCACCGCATCTTTTAATTTTAACGATACGTACTGCGTATGAATTTTAGTATTACGTGAAGCACTCGCATGAACTGCAATCGTGCCTCGCGGATTAAGCACATCGCCCCAAGGATATTCGACGGCAGCATCATAAAGCGCATCAGTACTCGTCGACTCGACATCAAACAGCGGCAGAAGCACCCGCGAAGCAACGCGCGACCACAAGCAAATACGGGCCGCTTGTTCCATCGTGCCACAGGCCAGCACAGCACCACGCTCGCGGCGTATATCGGTCAAACCCAGCAACTGAAGCTCTCGCTCCAATACCGGTTCTGTACCATCTCCGCAGGTCACCACTACATCAATAATCATAAATCACACATTTTCAATCAGTTAGGCGTGAAAGCCGATAAAGTCAAAGAAGTATTTCCACACCGTAACGTCAAGTTACAGTGTTATGCCAAATAAGTCGTCGACATTTACATTGATCCGTACTACTAATCATCAGGTGGTCTTTGCAGTACCACAAACGAGTTGTCATGATCATGTGCATGATTTTGGATCTGGTTTGGTGCTGGTCTGATTCAGTCTCATGAATGACAACCTGTCTTAAATGGTGATGACAACATCACCCGTGGAATCCTGAAGGTGAACCATGAAGCGACAGAAAAGGGAACGTGAAGAACTGCTTTTTGCCCGTGGCTTTAAAGCCGGTTTAACCGGGCGCTCTCTAGATACCTGCCCTTACCAAGACATCAACCTGCGACAACATTGGACCGCAGGTTGGCGTGATGGCCGTGTTAATGAACGCGAGGGCTACAGAGGCATATCTGCCTTACATCTGGTCCCCGTTTAACACACTAAAAATCCTCTAATTGAGAGATACCGGCCGCTGTATGCTGAGCACTGAATGCCAGCGCCAGTGGCCAACACTTTCGCTCATTTGCCGTTTTTTGCTAACGACGCAATCGCTGCTGCGGCCTCCCCTATCAGGGCCGGCCCCTTATAGATAAACCCTGTGTACACCTGTACTAGTGCTGCACCCACTTTGACTTTTTCAGCTGCACTTTCGCCATCGGTAATTCCGCCCACACCAATTACAGGAAGAGCGCCTTCCAGCATTTCCACCAAATCCTTCACCACACGTGTTGATGCCTCGCGAACCGGCGCTCCACTGAGCCCACCTGTCTCTTCCGCATGCTTCAGGCCCTTAACGGCATCACGGCTGATCGTCGTGTTGGTGGCGATAACGCCATCAATCTCAAAGCGGCGTAACTGCGTAGCAATGACTTCTACATCTTCTCGCGACAAGTCCGGCGCAATCTTTACTACCAAAGGCACATGGCGGCCATGCTGAGTGGCGAGATGCTGCTGACGATTCTTAAGCGGCTCCAGCAAGCCCGCTAGCGCCTCACCTGACTGCAGACTGCGCAAGCCTTGGGTGTTAGGCGACGAAATATTGACCGTCACGTAGCTGGCATGGGCATACACCTTGTCTAGGCAGACCAGATAATCATCCACGGCATTTTCAACCGGGGTATCAAAATTCTTACCTATATTGATCCCAAGCAAGCCCTTGTAACGTGCTTTCTGAACCTGACCAACCAAATGATCCACACCGAGGTTGTTAAACCCCATACGGTTAATGATGGCTGTCGCCTCAGGAAGGCGAAATAGTCTTGGCTGGGGATTACCTGGCTGGGGTCGTGGCGTAACAGTGCCAATCTCTAGAAAACCAAACCCCAAAGCCGCCAGTCCATCAATATGGTCACCATTCTTGTCCAAACCTGCCGCCAAACCGACTGGATTAGGAAACGTCAGACCCATTACCGTTACTGGCTGTGCCGGAATAGATGGCATTACGGCCGTCATTCCCAGTCGCTCTGCCAGGCTGATACCCGCCAAAGAGACATGATGGGCCGTTTCCGGGGAAAGCGTAAAGAGCAGGTTTCGAATCAGGGAATACGACATCGTCACGCACAAATCAGGACTAAAGTAGCGCGCATTATATGCGATGTGAGGGGAATCCGTATGGCCAATGAAAAAGTCCATCTAAATAGAAAAGGCCCTCCGAAGAGGGCCTTTTGATCAGATCATCTACCACTTACTTGCGNNTGGAACTTGATCGGTGAGAACACCCAGGTAAATACACCAATCGACAGCGTAATACCCGTGAACATGACCGCCTTACCGGTACTGGCCAGTGTCGCCAGATAGGCCTCTTTAAGGGATATGTTCCGAGCGCGCATCAGCTCTTCAAGCTTGGAGAAGATATACAAGCCGTAATCCACCCCAATACCAACACCCAACGCAATCACGGGCAAGGTTGCCACTTTAAGGCCAATTCCCAGCCAGACCATCAAGGCATTACACAGTGCCGAGGTGATGACCAGTGGGAAAATGATGCACACCACTGGACGCCATGAGCGATATGCAAAGAAGCAAATCGCCACCACCACACCATAAACCAGGATCAGCATGGGGATGTTTTTGGCCGCAATCTCATCGTTTGTTGCCGCTTCGATACCGGCATTACCGGAGGCGAGCAGGAACTTGACCTCATCCGTATTGTTTTCTTTGGCAAAAGCCTTCACTGCATCCGTTACACGGGTGAGTGTCTCGGCCTTGTGATCGTCAAGAAAAACAAATACGGGCACCAAGCTACAGCTACCGTTGTAAAGTTCTTTGACATAGTTTGCGGACTCGTTGAGTACAGCATCATTGTCCACCAAGGTTGACCATTTAAGGTTGCCCTCGTTGAAGCCTGTCTGAATGCGTTTGACCGCTGTCGACAATGATTGTGCCGACTGAACACCGGGAACATTTTCAAGATTCCACTGCAAACGATCGACACTTTCCAGCACTTTATAACTGGCACACTGCTGCTCTGGAGTCTCTACTAGAACAACCAAAACGTCCGCACTAATTGAATAATTGGAGGTAACAAAAAGGTCGTCTAGATTGTAGCGAGAATCAGGATGAAGCTCTGGTGCACCACGATCAAGATCACCAATCTTGGCGTCTTTACCAACATAAACACCAACACCCAAAAGCACTATCGCCAGTAATACGCCGATAGTTGCAGGCACACGATCGGTCATGTGCGACATTATTCTCCAAAGTTTTGGAGGATTATCCTGAGATGCCTTCTGCTTAGCTAATGCACCATCACTGATTTTTACATACGACATGATAATTGGCAGCATCATGAAGTTAGTGAAAGCAATCATGGCCGTACCAATACTGGCAGAAATAGCCAGTGCCTTGATAACGTCAACCTGAATAACCAGCAGGGTCAAGAAACCAATAATGTCGGTTGTTAGTGCCAGCGACCCTGCCTTGAACAGCGATAGAAAAGAGGAACGTACAGCTGTTTCGTTGTCTGCGCCGTTAGCAATCGCAATAGAAATTGCATTAACAATCTGTACGGAGTGACTGACCGCTATAGCAAAGACCACAAAGGGCACGAGCATCGAATACGGATCAAGACCAAAACCAAGCATTTTGACAATGCCCAGCTGCCAGATTACTGCAGTAATCGAACAAGCGACAATCGCTACGGCTGACTTGAGGTCCCTGAAATCCCATAGCAACAACACAAAGGTAATAAGTGCTGCAACCAAGAAAAAGAAAGCAATTTTTGTAGCGCCTTCAATCAGATCCCCGACCTTTTTAGCAAACCCAACGATGTGAATTTCTACATTTGGATTCTGCTTTTCGAACTTGCTGCGCATTTCTTCAAGCTTGTCCGAAAGCTCCTTGTAGTTGATCTTCTCACCTTCCAGTAACGGAATCTGAATGATCGTAGACTTGAAGTTATCAGATACCAGGCGGCCTACCTGACCAGAACGAAGAATATTACTACGCAGAGCCTCCATTCCTTGTGGCGTACCATCGTAGCCTTGAGTTACTTCCCCGCCCTGAAAACCATCCTTTGTGACCTCACTCCAGCGAACAGTGGGCGTCCAGAGAGACTTCAGCTTGGCGCGATCAACACCGGGAAAATAAAACACATCATCGGTAACATTCTTTACCGTTTCCAGGTACTGAGCATCAAAAATATCGCCTGACTTTACGGCGATTGCTACCTTAATGTCGTTACCAACACCAAGATCATCTTTGTGTTTAAGAAGGTTTTTGATGTACTCATGTTGAAGCGGGACCATTTTTTCAAGCGAGGTCTCCGCTTTCAGCCCCATCACCTGCCACAGCATAAATGCCGTAATAAGAACAAAGACAACTGCAATGCCTCGACGTGCACCCAGAATCATGTCTTCTAACTGTGAAATATTCATTATTTTGCCATTCCCAACTATTGGTTACTTGCCTGCGGGCAATACCTTCACTCCGCCCTCGCCCACCGTAACAGCACCACCACCTGGTAATGGCTGCAGCGCGACGATTGACTGGCGGTCCTCACGAGTTTCAGGAATAAAATTAAGCGAGCTATCGTGGGCGCTTAGTACCACACCTGCATTACCAACAGCTACTATTCGGCCCGATTCAAGCCGAACAGCATCATTGATGCCTGAGGTCACGCCGGTTTGGACCTGAGACCAGCTATCACCCTGATCGGCAGATCGAAACACCCTTCCCTGAAGACCGTAAGCAAGTAAAAGATCGGATGAGATAGGCGAGATTCCAAAGAAGGAGCCTTCAAAGGGCGAGCTAAGAGAGATCCAAGTCTCACCCTTGTCTTGGGATCGAAACAAGATGCCACGCTCACCACCAACAAGAATCGTCGACGTTCCGGGAATTCCCATTACAGCGTTAAGATGGGCTTCGTCGGGGTTATCGATGCTTGCCGATACATCACTCCATGTCGTGCCACCATCAGTGGTCTTGAGAAAGTATCCGTACGCGCCAACTGCAAAACCGGTAACGTTATCAGCAAACCAGACGTCCATCAGAGGGACCCCTGCTTTCTCGTCTGTTGCGGACTTGTCAGAGCGCTGCAAACGCCACGTTGCACCTGCATCAGAGGTATACAGAATTACACCGCTGTGACCTACGGCCCAGCCTTCCTGCGCGTTAGGAAAACTAAGACCGGTCAGCATGGCTGATACTGGTACTTTTGCTTGAACCCAAGTCTTTCCTTGGTCATCCGAATACAAAATATGACCGCGCTCACCCACTGCTACTAATCGCTTGCCTGCATAGGCAATATCCGTCAGCAATGAACGGCTGGACTTGACTGACATCACTGCTGGTCGGTCGACCATCGACGCCGGATTAGCAGCAGACTCCGTTATATAAACACTGCCAAGGGCCAGCAGGGAGATGCTGAAGAGCTCTCTAAGTTTCATAAAAAAACCTTGAACAATAGATCAGTTGTATTACTTCCCTGTCTCAGGGAGATGTAAGAAAAAAGCCGGAAGCAATTGTTCCGGCCTTTTCTTTTACATTACCGGGTGCATATCACCGAGTACCACGGCGGCGGAGGGCTGCCGGCGTAAAGGCTTCATCACTAGGTGGAGTCTGGAAGTTGACGATCTTGTCTTCTTCGTTATCCAACTGCTGTACGTGATAACGACGTGCCTGCAAATCATGGAACACGTCCAGTGCAGTCCATGTCAGTGGCATCTCGTAGAAGTTCTTGAGATACGCAATGCTCACGCGCCACAGGTCACCACGGCCGTCATACTGATCGGCGATTGCAATATTCCAAGAATCCTCATCAATATAGAAGCGACGCTTGGAGTAAATGTGACGCTCACCACTCTTGAGTGTGCCTTCAATTACCCATACACGGTGCAATTCATAACGCAGGTAGCCTGGGTGTGGATGGCCTGGCTGCAACAACTGCTTGTAGGTAATCGAATTATGATCAACCTTGAAGTTATTGTAAGGGATGTAGATTTCTTTTTTGCCTAGGAACTTCCAGTCATACTTGTCCGGAGCACCATTGAACATATCGGTATCGTCAGCGGTACGCAGGCCGTCCGAAGAAGCGATTGGTGTATCGTAGGACAGATTTGGTGCCTGACGCACACGACGCTGACCGGCGTTGTAGCCCCATGCTTGGCGCTGCTGCTTACGTTGATCAAGCGTTTCATGCACAAGCACTGCACCGCCAGCCAGACGGGCTGGTGCCGTTGTGAACGACAAGTAATCGAACAAAATATTGTTCAGATCTGCCAGTGTTTTGTACTGCTGCTGATAGTTACGGAATGACACTTCTTGCAGAGAGGTCACCAGCGAGTAGGAGCCATTGCGCTGCACCGCAACTTCAGATGCTTTACGGACCACATATTCGCCACGATAACGGGTGATGTGATTCCAGAGAATCTGTAATGCCTGCTCTTCATTGTTACCGGATGGAATTGGGAAAGGTGTACCACCGATGCAACCATCGATACCCCAATCTTTAACTACGCCAGTTGTTGCGCACTTGAATGTATTATCATAAAGCCGTTGCGGCAGCGCTGCTGAGCGACGCGTCTGATAGACGAACATCTTGAACGTGTCAGGATACGTGCGGAACAA
>DDBN01000102.1 GCA_002333145.1 Moraxellaceae bacterium UBA2031 | reverse complement strand
CCCATGCCTACCTCCAACATACGATAAGACAGCATGTCGTCCGTGCTGTCATTGTGAAGTCGGCTGGGGGAGGTCAGTGTTACGTCAGCATAGGGCGAGTAGACCACGGCGCACTTTGGCATGGGGCGCTCACGATCACGCAGTGCCAGCAGTAAGGCCAACGTCAGGCCAGCACCCGCCGAATCACCGGCCACCGATATCTGATCTCCACGCCAGCCCTGGCGCAGCAAAAACTCATACGCCTCAAGCGCATCATTCACTCCGGCAGGAAAAGGGTGCTCAGGGGCCAGACGATACACAGGCAAGAAAACATCGGCCTGCAATGCCTTAGCCAGACGGCTGCACAGGTTGTGATATGTTTTTGGCGAGCCACAGACATAGCCGCCGCCGTGAAAGTACAGAATAACTTGCCCGGGTTGTTCCACGCGCAGCCAGTCGCCCTTAATGTTGCCCTCATGGAAAGTTGTCCGCTTGACGCCCCGTGGCAGCAACGTCACCAAAGGAGGGTTGCCCATGGTCAGGCGCAGATGCCGTACCAGACTTTTAGAGGATGAGGGCTGGTGCCGAACGATCAGGCGTGAACCAGTCTTTAATGCACGGGCAATCAGGGAGGGCATTCAGTAACTCCTGTAAACGTTGTGAGCGACACTAGCGATGCTGACCCAGAGAGACTATGGCCATCGAGGTCGTAAAACTGTCGATCCGGGCCAACTCTTGAACAGAAGTGCTGTTCGTTGCCGATGCACTGCATTACGCTTTGTTTATTCCCGATTACCGAGCCGGTTCCGATGACTGTTATTTCTCTTACTGCAGATATTACCGCTAGCCCGGCTCAGGTCTATGACTATGTGACCCGGCCTTTACGGTGGAAAGAATGGCACCCTGCCTCACAAGGCGTAGATGTCGGTGATGAGTCGCTGGTGGCGGGGCGGCGCTTCGAGGAAGACGTGCTTTCGGCGGGTAGGCCACGTCACCTCACTTGGCTGGTGGAGGAGAGCCGTCCGGGTGAGCGCTGGCGCGCGTCGGCCTATATGGCCGATGGCAGTACCGTGCGTCTAAGTTACGAAATGGTTGCCAATGGCAACGGAACCCGCTTTACCCGCACACTGGAATACACGTTGCGTCCGATGCTGCTGCGTTGGGCAAACGACCTCTTTCTGTGGAGGCGGATACAGGCTGAGTCAGAAGCCGCGCTCGCCAACCTTTGTGCAAAGTTGGCGAGCCTGCCAGCAGCCTAAGTCTTACGGCGTATCGAGAATGGCCAGTACGGCGTTTGATCCGTAAAACGCTTCCAGGTTTCGACGCAGCACCGGCTCCAGCAGTTTTTTACTCTTCAGCATTTTTATGATGGGCGGAACATAACGCATGGCCTCGCCGACCATGATTTCTTGCGTGATCCCCATCTCGTCGACTATTTCACACAGATTGGTTTCACCGTATTTCTCAAAGAAGCAGTCGATGCCTGTGTCGATCATGGCTTGATAGAACACGGTCGTGCGTAGCTCGCGCCACGTTTCATAGCTGATGACGAAGAATTCTTCCATGTCGAGACTGCTGAAGCCACGCTTGAAAGTGCTAACGGGTTTTTCTTTGACGATATCCCATACTTCTAGTGCAATTTCACGCAAGCGATCTTCATCAAAATTATTTAATAAAAAATGTTCGCTGCGTTTCAGAACAGCATCGAGAATACGGATCACATATTTGCGGGAATTTTCTTCGAGTGTTTCTTCTAATAGCGGAAATGCGCTAGACAGTAGTGACTGACCCAAGCGGGCGGCACGGGCCGCGCCAGGAATGTGGCGAGCCAGATCACGGCCTTGCTGAACATAACCACGAATGCCCTCTAGCAGAATGTCTGAAGCCAGTGCGGAGTACACGGGATTAGCAATGGCCTCATGCATGATGTATTCGCGTGCTTCGCGCATTTCCAGCACTTTGTCGAGAAACTCTTCAAACAAGCCGTCGGGCAGAAGCTCGCCAATGGTGGTGAGGTCGTGTATCGGATTGGCGTAGAGCGTTCGAGCGATGTCGCCAACTAACTCAGGTATCGCGCCGGAAAGTTCCAAGTCAACCGCATAGTTGCGCGCGGTGTCCTTGATCATCTGCGGTGTAACCGCTTCGTTCAGCGTGATATTTTTGGCATCAACCATGATCTGACGGATTTCATCCGCGACCAGGGGCTGCAGGGTTTTGCCACTCAGTTGCGTCGTGATGTAGGCAACATGAGCATCAAGCAGGGCGCTGGCTTTTGGGTGCATCGTTTTTTTAGTCATGACAATTAATTCTGTTTTGTGCTGAATATCTTGTTGAAAAATGCCTGCATACGATCCCAAGAGTCAGAGTCTGCCGTGGGGTCATAGGCAATGTCCATGCCGTGCTCTTTGGCAAGCTTGTCGGCATCGGGACTGGTGAATGCATGTTTGGCACCGGGATAATTCACAAAGCTGAAATCGGCACCGGCAGCTTTCATTTCGGTTTTTAATGCATCAATGTCGGCTTGCGGAATGAAGCCGTCCGCTTCGCCATTTAATACAAGCACTTTTGCTTTGATGTTGCCACGCTCAGCAGGAGTGGCAGTGGCCAGTGCGCCATGAAAGCTCACGACACCCGCTAGGTCCATATTGCGACGCGCCATGTCCAACACCATTTTTCCACCAAAGCAGTAGCCTATAGCGGCCACGCGGGTGGCATCGACTTCAGGCTGGTCTTTTAATAGCTGTAATCCAGCTAATGAGCGGGCGAATTGTGCATCCGTGTTGTCCACAACGCTGTGCATTAAATGGCCAGCATCGTTTGGATTCTCTGCGGTCTGGCCATCACCGTACATATCGATAGCCAAGGCGGGATAGCCAAGAGCGGCCAGTTCGCGAGCACGGCGTTGAGCGTAGTCGTTCAATCCCCACCACTCATGCACCACGACCACGCCAGGGCGTTTTTCGCTAATGGCGTCATCCCATGCGTAATAGCCGCGCAGTGTGGTGCCGTCGGCGGCTTTGTAATCGAGCACGCGAGTTTGCACGGCCGCGTGCAGCGGTGTTGTGAAGGGAAGGGTTGTGGCAGCAAAGAGCCCGGCGATCAGCCAAGATGAAATACGCTTCATGAGTACGTTCCTTGTGGGTGAGGATTATCCGATGTTAGTCGAGCCAACTGTCAGGGTCATCCGGCAATTGCAGGCGAATGGCTGATTAAAAGCGTTCGCGTTCGCCCATATAGCGCCACTGCCCTTCAGGAAGCCCTGCCAGTGCAATACTGCCAACACGAAGGCGCTGAATATGAACAGGCGTGAGGCCAGCGCGCTGGCACATCCAGGCTACTTGGCCCTGCACGCCACCTTTCATGGCAAAGCGTAGCCGCTTGTCGCTCTGTCGGCTGACTTTTACCGGGGGTAAAGATCTACCATTAAAAGTGACGGGTGTTTGCAGGTTTTTTAGCGCGGCGTCACTGATGACGTCACTGATATCGGCCACATACTCTTGCTCTAATAGCTCACTGTCTTCATTCAGTTTTCGAATGATGCGGCCATCTTGTGAGAGTACCAGCAGGCCACTGGCCTCTGTTTCCAACGGCAATGGAACGGCCAAGCGCGTGAAGTGACGATGCAGCGGTTGAATGCCGGGATTGTCATTAGTGGTCCGGCTTTCAGGCGTAAGCAGTGTAAACGCGGGCCGCGGACCGGCATGCGTGTCGGCATCATAACCGATCGGTTTGTGCAGCAGGATGGTGACAGGATGTACCGGCTCTGCCCGCGCATCAGGATGAAGCACAACGGCCTGTGCCGGTGTGACAGGGTGCTGAGGGGCTTCGACGACAAGGCCATCCACCGTCACCCAACCACCTTCAATATACAGCTCGGCTTCGCGACGGGAGCAGGGCAGTTGTGCCGCAAGGCGTCGGGACAAGCGTTCAGTGTCGGTCATGACGTCTTCATCATCCGGAAAAGCAGGCATTGTAGCGATGCTAGCCACAATTATCCGGAAAAGCGCTAACTCACGCTGAAGGAATCACATAAACGGCAATGGCGATGCAGTGACAGGCCGCGCCGCCCAATACAAACAGATGCCAGATAGCATGGGTGTAACGGTATTGTTTGGCGGCATAGAACGCCGCACCTAGCGTATAACTAAGGCCGCCAGCAATCAGCAGATTAAATGCAGGCCCCGGCAGCGCCTTGTATAGCTCGAAGATCACCAGCAATGATAGCCAGCCCATGGCCAGATAGGTGATCAAGGAGGCACGCTTGAATTTATGCACGAAGAAAATTTTGAAAAGTACCCCGCTCAGTGCCAGTGCCCAGATCACGATAAGTAGCATCTGCGCCATGACAGAGTCAGGCAGTGCGATCATCAGCAGAGGGGTATACGTGCCGGCGATCAATAAGTAGATCGTCGAGTGATCCAGACGCTTGAGCACCGCTTTGGTCGGCAGGTGCGTAAAGCTGTGGTAGAGCGTGGAGCTAAGAAAAAGTGCGATCATGCTGCCGCCATAGACAGCAACGCCAGCCATCTGCCAACCTGAGAGTACAGGCATGGCTTTCACAAGCATCAGAGTGAGTGCGACGATGGCGGCTGCCGCGCCCAGCCCGTGGGTGACGGCGTTAGCGACTTCTTCGCCAAGGGTGTAGCCCTGAGGGTTGAGCGTGGACATGGCGGCTCTCTTTTAAATTAATGAACAACTGTATATTAATTTGATTATAGCGCTGGCTATAAATAGTGAACAGTTGTTTTTCCTGGTTTTGCAGACTTGCTGGTCGTCTGCGCGTGATTACCCTGGCAGTAGAGCCGGCAGTGGAGAGTATTCGTATGGCAAATGACCTTACTGGCAGTACCGCTGGTTATGCCCGGCGCGAACAGGGCTACCGCGAACGGGCGCTTAAGATGTACCCATGGATCTGTGGCCGCTGCAGCCGTGAGTTCAATTCACGCAACGTGCGCGAGCTGACGGTGCACCACAAGGACCACAATCACGAGAATAACCCGGCCGATGGCAGTAACTGGGAGCTGTTGTGCTTGTACTGCCATGACAACGAGCACGCAAAGTATCATGAGCATCGTCTGTATGGCGGCCGCGAAACGCCGCGAGAAAAAGAACTGGAGCCGGCACGACACAATCCCTTTGCCGGGCTGCGCAATCTGGTGGGCAATAGCAAAGACGGAGAAAACGACGCGTGAGTGAAGATAAGCCGGTTGTATCGCGCTGGCGCCGAGTAGGGTTGCATCTGCTGACGGTGTTGCTGGTGCTTAGTGTGGTGGTGGCCGTTAACGTCTGGCGAACACGTGATGCGCCAGCAGGAGTCGCACCTCCGATAGTGGGTGTGCTGGCCAGTGGGCAGCAGATCACTTTGGACGAGTTTCGTGCACAGCACGCAGGACGTCCAGTGGCCCTGTATTTTTGGGCCGAGTGGTGCCCGGTCTGTCGTGCCGAAGCGCATGTGGTTACGCGGGTGATGAAAGATTATCCGGTGCTCACCATTGCCATGCAGTCAGGCTCAGTAGCGGAGGTGGCGCAAGTATTGCAAAAGCGCGAGTTGGACTGGCCAACACTGGTGGATGCAGACGGTGCAATTACTCGACAGTACGGATTGCCTGGAGTGCCGGGGCTGGTGCTGTTGGATACGCAGGGCATGATCCGTTTTGTCGAAGTTGGCTACACGACGGAAATTGGGTTGCGCCTCCGCCTTTGGTGGGCGGGGCGCTTCTAGCAAGCTAATGATTGAGCGTTAGGAGTGTATCAGGCGATACGTTCCCACAGCGTCACTTCAGACAGCGAGTGCTGGAATTTACGCCGTGTTTCACGAATCACAAAAGGCACATCTTGTGGCTCCTGCATCAGACGGAAGTGTTTGCCAAGAGTATCTTTTAGCGCATCCAGCGTGGACCAGTTCTCTCCGTCCTTCTTGAAGCCGCCCAGCCAGTCTTCACGTTTAGTGTGTTCTTCCAGCCAAGTGTAGGGCGATGTAATCATCAGTACGCCGCCCAAGTTCAAGCGCTCGTGAATCGATTGCAGGAATGGCGCTGGATTATAGAGGCGGTCGATTAGGTTGGCAGAAAGAATAAAATCAAAGCCCGTATGTACGGGTTTTAGGTTGCAGGCATCGCCTTGCAAAAACGCTACTTTATTGCGCGTATTTTCCAAGTCCATATCAGCAAGGCGGCGCGTTTTGTACGAGACTAATTCGCCTTCATCCGCCAACGTATAACGAATGCTGCCTTGTTCGGCAAGCTGAACGCCAAGGTTGATAAAGCGAGCAGAAAAATCAACGCCGGTTACGTGGTCAAAGTGCCGTGCCAGTTCAAAGGTGGCGCGGCCAGTAGCGCAGCCAAGGTCTAGCGCCGTGCGTACAGGCTTGCCGGCCATGGCCGCAATGCCAATAGCTGCCAATGCTTTTGGGAAGTTATCAACGCCATAGTAAGTATCGCCGTAATGAAACTCGGCGTACTCCGAAAGCTGACGATCACTTTCGTAATAGGCATTCGGAGCAGTGGCGTCGGCATCGCTCACCACATAACGGAAGCCAGCATGTTGAAAGAAGTGACGCCGAAACGCATAGCGAGAAGAGCGCAGTGATTCATTGCCGCAGGAAATCCACGAGCCGCCTTTGATTAAGTTGTGGCGGCCATCGAAAGTGGGCGTGGTGAAGTCATCGTAAATCGGATGCACTTCAAATCCCTCAAAGGGATAAATCGGTGTTTCGGTCCACTGCCAAACATTGCCGACAACATCATAAAAATCGCCATGCGCAAACATATTGACCGGGCACGGCGATGCAAAATGATCGAGATGAATGTTAGCCGCTGCACGCTTGCTTTCCGGTACTTCAGCAACACCGGCAACATCGTAGAGGCGATACCATTCATCTTCGGTAGGCAAACGAACCTTCTGCCCCGTCGTCGCCGCCTTCCAGTGACAAAACGCTTTGGCTTCGTGGTAATTCACTTCTGCGGGCCAGTCCCAGGGCATGGCGATTTCTTCTGCCATTAAGCGCAGCTTCCATGCATCGCCTGCGCGCACCCAAAAAGTTGGATGCGTCGCTTTGGCAAAATCACGCCAGCCGCGCCCTTCATCTTCCCAAGCGGCATCGTTTTGATAGCCACCCGCGTCAACGAACTCACGAAACTCGGCATTACTAACCAGATGACGTGATGCTTGAAATTCCGTTACATCGGCGGTGCGACCCGCATATTCGTTGTCCCAGCCATACGTGGGCGTACTTAGAGGCTTACCCAGTTGTGTGATGCCAGCAGGCACTGTCACCAGTGTATTTTTTGGGGCAGTACCGCTGGTAGTGCAGGGAGTGAACTCAGGCAGCGGCTGCACGAAATTCAGCGCATGCTGACGCATGAGCACCGATGAGGTTTCGAGATGAATACGCTCATGCTCGATGCCCATGATGATGGCCCACCACGGGTTATTCCAATTAACGGGTAACGTCAGGGGTGCCGTACGAATCACCTGATCGATAACAGCTCGCACCTGATCGCGGTACGCGGCCAGTTCGGCGACAGTGGGCCAGTCGTAGTGGGACTCATTCAGATCATCCCAACTCATTTCATCCACGCCCACCGAAAACATGGATTCGAAGGCAGGATTAATTCGCTCACTGATCAGGCCGGCCAGCAGCAACTTGTTGATGAAGAAGGTTGCGGTGTGGCCGAAATAAAAGATCAGCGGATGCCGTAGGCTGATGGGCTTTTTGTAGTACGCCTCGTCGCAGGTCAGGGTGCGAAACAGTGATTCGTAACGGGAGAAGGTGTCGTGGAAATAGGCCGCCAGCGTGAGGCGCATGGAGGCTTCATTGCTGCCATCCAGTTGGGGCGTGCGCAGGAACAGATCAGTCACGTAGCAGAGTCTCTTGTCGGGTACGGGTGTTAGGCTTCATGCAAGTAACTGTAGCAGCATTTGTTTTTCGTTTGTCCTATACAAATCGGACTTGCTGATCACTGGCAGAAACAGCGTGTTGTACGGAATAGCGCATCCGACGCTACGTTACGTAAGCCAGCTCAGTTGAATACGGGATCTGGCGCGGTTTTAGTGCCTTCAATAAACCCGAATACCGCAAGGCCAAAAGCGGCCTGCGCGGCCAGCTTTTTTTCACCATGTTTAATGAGGATGGCAGTGGCCACGGCCATGGCATAGGCCGCTTCTTGCTGGCTCAGGCCGAATGACTCCCGAATGGGCTGCAGCACAGGCTCTAGCAGGCGTTGAGACTCCAGAAAATCCAGTAGCGGTGTGGCGGCATTGCTGGTTTTCAGGTCGATATGATCCGCATCGATACTTAGCCCCAGCCGGCCCAGTGCGTTACTGAGCAGGCCGACCAGGTTGGGGCCGTTTTCGTTGGCCACTTGCGACATGAGTACGGTGCCGGGGCTGATGGCGCTAAGCGCATGCGCGTAGGAGCGGAACAGAAAAGTACCGGCCATGCGCGCGCTTGCCAGAACGGTTGTTTCCATCGTCATGCCAGATACGGTGTTGAGCCGCTGCAGCGCAGCTTCAGCAAAGGCAGATGCCGCGGAAATCTGTTCTCGGCGCAACTGGGTCATGACGGCCTCTCAATGGGAGATAGGCGCGTATTGTAACGACTGAAGGGCAGCCTGTGGGCACTCGCATGCACATCAGTGCGATTCAATCGATTACTCAGCCTCAGCTTCTTTCACGCGAATAACGCTGCCGGCAATTTTCTTGGCATTGAGTGCTTTGATGGCGGTTTTTGCTTCCAAGTGCTTAGGCATTTCCACAAAGCCAAAGCCCTTGGACTTGCCAGTGGCCTTGTCCATCACCAGCGTACAGGCGCTGACCACGCCGAATTCAGCAAAGAGGGCGGAGAGTTCGGCTTGTGTCGTTTCGCGGGAAAGATTGCGTACCAGTAATTTCATAGGGGGTATCCGTGATGATGTGGGATGGCCCTTTGCAGGGCAGGACTAAGCCGGTGTCGGGATTATCCGTTCGCGGGATCGTCAGAAAGGCCAGAGTTCAGCCAGTCTGCATGTCCGTAGGCGATATAGAAAGCCTCAACTTCCTGACGCGCCCAAGGCGTGCGTCGTAAAAAGGTTAGGCTCGATTTTACGCTGGGATTATCACTAAAGCAGCGTATGCGAATAAAACTGTGCAGCTCTGCCCAGCCGTAGACTCGTACCAGTCGGTGCAACAGCATTTCCAGCGTGAGGCCATCTAAAGGGTTGTTGGCCTTGCGGGGCGGTAGTGTAGGCGGTGTATCAGTCATTGGTGCGCCTGCTGTCGGACTCGCGCTTCCACGCCAGCCAAATCAGGTGACGAGCGCCCTTGTTGCCATGCGCCCGTACCGGTACTTCCTCTACCAGAAACCGGGCTTTTTTTAGCCGGATGGTAAACATCGGATCGGGCCCAGCGGACCAAATGGCGAGCACGCCGCCTGGGCGCAGTGCCGACATGGCGGCGTCCAGTCCGGGCAGTGAATACAGCCAGTCATTGCTCTTATGCGTGATTCCCTGCGGGCCGTTGTCCACGTCTAGCAGAATGGCATCAAAGGCCTGTTTTTCTGTCTTCAGTACCTGCGCCACATCGCCTACCCGCACTATGGTGCGAGGGTCTTGCAGGGGATTGCCGGCATGTTCGCCAAGCGGGCCACGGTTCCACTCCACTACCGCGGGCACCAGTTCTGCCACCTCCACAGAGGCATCACTTCCTAGGTGTTTGAGTGCTGCGGCCAGCGTAAAGCCCATGCCCAGGCCACCAATCAGCACGCTGGGCTGGGGACGGCCTGCGATACGCGTACAAGTGATCTCGGCCAGCTTGTCTTCGGAGCCGTGGGTACGTGAATGCATCAGTTCGCCACCACCGGCAATCTTGATGGCAAAGTGTGGGCCTTCACGAAACAGGCGGAGTTCACCCCCGTCGTTAGGGATGGGCGCAGTATCAATAAGCTCGGGGCGGTTCATGGGCTCGGAAGGCAGTAATGGCAAAGAGAGAAGGGTAAGGGGTTTTGGCAGAAGACCCCAGAGATTTCTGTGCGGTAGGGGCGGGGAACTCGCCTTGCCAAAAGAAAACCCGGAACAAGTCCGGGTTTTCTTTNNGCAGCCTTGGCTTTCGCCTTGGCACGACCGGCCGATTTTGGGTTAGACAACTCCATGCTGCCATCTTCAATCGGACGGTAGCGCAGCATTGGTAAATCCAGGAAGTAGTTCATGTACACCTTCCACGGCGCCTTGTTGCCCTGCTTGGGTAGCTTGGACAGTGCGCGCTGCACATAGCCTGAATGCATGTCCATGAACGACTCAGGTATGACGGATGGATCGTTGTTGATAGGCGTGCACTGGCGCATACCGCGCTTATCCATTGTCTTCAGCAGGCGACAGACATATTCGCTGCTGATGTCGGCCTTTAGCGTCCAACTGGCGTTGGTGTAGCCAAACACCATGGCAATATTGGGGATGCCCTCAAACATGATGCCCTTGTAATTCATGCGCTGAGTCACATCGGCAGGCTTACCATCCACCACCACTTGCATGCCGCCCATGATCTGCAAGTCTAGGCCTGTGGCCGTGATGATGATGTCGGCATCCAGATGCTGCCCCGACTTCAACTGAATGCCGGTTTCGGTAAAGGTGTCGATGTGGTCGGTAACGATTTCGCCTTGGCCCTTGCGCAGTGTTTTGAACAAGTCGCCATTGGGCACGGCACACAGGCGCTCGTCCCACGGATTGTAGTTGGGCGTGAAGTGCTTCATGTCGAAGTCTTTGCCAACCTGAGCGCGCACTTGAGCCAGCAGCATGCGGCGGACAGGCTTTGGCCGCTGCCGAGAGAGATTGAAAAAGCCCAGCGTCAGCGCGATGTTCTTGGCGCGAGTGGCACGGTACACCATCTTCTCTGGAAGGAAGCGACGCAGACTATTGGCAAACAAATCCTGTTCGGGAAGCGACACAACATAGGTGGGCGAACGCTGCAGCATGGTCACATGAGCGGCTTTATCCGTCATGGCGGGAAGCAAGGTAACAGCGGTTGCACCACTGCCAATAATGACCACTTTTTTGCCGGTGTAATCGAGATTTTCTGGCCAGTGCTGCGGATGAATAATCTGACCCTTAAAGCGCTCACGGCCCTCGAAATGCGGCGTATAGCCGGCATCATAGTTGTAGTATCCGGAGCACATAAAGAGGAAGTTGCAGGTGTACTTCACGGTCTTTCCGGTGTCCTGCAGCAAGGCTTCCACGGTCCACTGGGCATCGTCGGATGACCATGACGATTTTACGATTTTGTGGCCAAAGCGGATGTTCTTTTCAATGCCGCCTTCGCGAGCCGCTTCGTGGATGTATGAGCGAATCGATGGGCCATCGGCAATCGCCTTTGGGTTGGTCCACGGCTTAAAGCTATAGCCCAGGGTGAACATGTCTGAGTCGGAGCGGATGCCGGGATAGCGAAACAAATCCCATGTGCCACCAATGGCATCGCGGCCTTCCAAAATGGCGTACGTCTTACCCGGGCACTGCTTTTGTAAATGAGTAGCGGCGCCGATACCCGAAAGGCCCGCACCTACAATCAGTACATCAAAGTGTTGAATTGCCATAAGCCATATCCAGAAAAGGTTGAACTTGCCATAACCACTTCATCCTAGAGGGGGTGAAGGCCATTTGTCAGGGGTGCGGCGGCCAATTACCAATCATTTGGGGCCACTCATCGGATTTTGTAGGACAATAATGATGGGTGCCTACATGCCATTTAGGCGTGGCGGTTGCACTTCAATAATTTACGGAGGCGAATCAAATGGGGTCGGTATACATTTAACAGAGGATACCCGTGGGTGGTAGTGTTACATCGGCCTCCTGTGCGTGTGCCATCTGCCGTAGGCACCACCAGCCCGATTAAGAATGGCGGCTCACAGAACTTAATCATGCGCATGAATGAGAGTGGTATGGAATCAGATAACACCGTTTACAAGGCTTTGCTCGAGTCAACCAAGGCCATTCCATGGCGTATCGACTGGAAAAGTAAGCAGTTCACCTACATCGGGCCACAGATTGAATCATTGCTTGGGTGGACGCCGGCTAGCTGGCTTAGCGTTGATGATTGGGTAGAGCGCATGCATCCTGACGACCGCGATGCCGTAGTGAACTTTTGCGTGTCGCAATCAGAAAGCGGAGTTGATCACGAAGCAGACTACAGGGCACTCACGTGCGACGGTGGTTATGTGTGGATTCGCGATGTGGTGCATGTCATACGCAACGGCAATGAAGTAGAAGCGCTGGTCGGCTTTATGTTTGATATCAGCGAGCGCAAGAAAAATGAAGAAGAATTATTGCGCTTGCAGCGTGAGCTGGAGGAATTTTCTTATCGTGATGGACTGACCGGGGTATCCAACCGGCGCATGTTTGATCAGGTATTGGTGCGGGAGTGGGGGAGTGCTTACCGCAACCAGCAACCGCTATCAGTCATCATGTTGGATATCGATTATTTTAAGGAATACAACGATCACTATGGGCATCAAGCGGGTGATGACTGTTTGCGGCGTGTTGCCGGCCTACTTGATGCAGTCGCTGCACGACCGCGTGATCTTGTAGCGCGCTATGGCGGTGAGGAGTTTGTGCTGGTGCTGCCAGAAACAAGTGCCGAAGCCGCATATGCTATGGCAGAGCGCTGTTCCGCTGCTCTACAGAGTGAAATGATTCCGCACTCTGGATCGCACGTAGGAGAGTACCTGACGGTTAGTCTTGGAGTGACAACAATAGTGCCGCAAGAAAGTGATGAGCAGAATGAATTTATGGCGGAAGTCGATCGACTCCTTTATGTCGCCAAGCGAGAGGGGCGCAACGGGATTTCTTCAGACTTTAACGTTTAATTATCACTGCAAGCACCGTCATTGGCACCATTGTTGCTGGCAAGGAATGCCATCGTTATTGCCATCCATTTCCATATTAGGGCAATGACTTAAAAAGTATTTGGCTTCATCGCAAGAGCGCATTTGAGAACAGTAAGATCTGCCGTCGCAAACAAAGCTCCGGTTAGTCGGCGACCCATTGAGATGGGGCCCTGTAGGGTCAGGCATATTCATGCCGCTAGGGTTAACCTGCTGAGCCAAGTCGGCAGGAGCAAGCGAGGTGGCGATGGTAATATTTTCCTCTTTGAGGCAAATCACGCCGGTAGGCACGTCACCAAAAAGCGTGTGGCCATCTGCTGTAGTGCATTTCTTATAAGCATTAGGCTCGTCGGTACGTGATATCGGTTGATTAGTTAAGGGCTGAGTTGGTACAGGTAGACTTTGCGATGCGGCATCGGCTGGCCTGTTGTACTGCTGCCACCCGTACCAAATAGCGGTAGCCAATGTCAGAAGAACCAATAGTGTGCGCAATTAACGGGCCCTGACTCTGGAAAATATTAATGTGCTGAAACGTATACCCAGCATTTTAAGCCTGATTTCAGGCTCGCTGACACTCGTTTGTAATCACTGACCTCATATGAATCAGCCATCATTAAGTCATGCGGAGTAAGTTCGAAAACTGTCCCATCAACTTCGGACTCAATAGCTCCCGTGAATTTAAGAATGGGGTGATATTTTTGGCCGCTTTCACGTAGCACACGCTCATCGGTTATTTCAACTTGCTCAATGGCATATTCAAGAAGCGTATCAGGCTTGCCTGTTAGCTCGCGACCAAAATTAGCCAGCTGAACACTTTTAAGCTGGAGTGTCCCATACGAGAAAAGGTATTCCATGGTATGCCTTTTTGTCAGAAATAACAGGGCAGCAGGGATAATCGCTTATCGCGATGTAAGCTTTAATACCCCTGTTGCCGGCGCTCAGTACAATGAAAGCTTGCAAGCAGCTACTTATTTGGCAGGTGCCTTGGCAAAGCGTAGATAAGGTAATTCAATCTTGAGCGTGCCAAACTTCTCTTTCGCTTGCTCATCGTTCAGGCTCATTCCAACAATCACATCCTGCCCTGGTACCCAATTAGCGGGTGTTGCAAGCGGAACTCCGTCAGTGATCTGGATGGCATCCAGCGCACGCAAAATCTCTGCGAAGTTACGGCCTACAGACATAGGATAAGACATGGTAAGGCGAACTTTTTTGTCTGGGCCGATAATGAAGACGGTGCGCACTGTTGCACTGTTGGCAGGCGTCCGGCCGTCAGGGAGATAGGCGTCTGCAGGCAGCATGTCATAGAGCTTAGAAACATGCAGCGAGGTGTCATCGATGATCGGGAAGTCGGCAGGTGCACCAGCGAAAGCAGAGATATCGCGCTTCCACTTGATATGCTCTTCTACGCTGTCAACAGATACACCCATCACCTTGGTGTTGCGCTTGGAGAATTCAGGGGCAAGCTGTGCGACGGCACCGAATTCAGTAGTACAAACAGGCGTGAAGTCTTTTGGATGTGAAAACAGAATGGCATAACTGTCGCCAATCCAGTCGTGAAGGTTCAGCTTTCCGGCAGTGGAATCTACTGTGAAGTCCGGAGCGATATCATTAAGACGAATAGTCATATGGCAATCCTCAGTGGTTATTAGTGGAGTTCCAAGGGCATAAAGTATTAAGCCAAAATTCCATGAAAAACAATGCAAAAATTATTATCTCGCAATACTGGTGCTAATGCAGTTGTAGGTTAGTTAGCAGGCGTTAACCCTTATATTTAGTGAGGGTACTAAGGGCTTTTATTTATTTCTTATCGGGAGTGAGTAACGGCTAAGACAGGCTGCCGGTGCGGCTCTTCGAGAAAAATATCTCTCGATAAATGATGAGCACAAATAATCCAAAAAATATTATCCCTCCCCATAGTCGCCAGTTAAAATATACAGGTGGGCTAGCCACAACATGGGCAGATACAGGGGATAAGGATGAGAAGGCGCGATTTAGTGTTTTAGCCGCTGCTTCGGCTTGAACGAAAGCGTCACTGCCTTCGAATTCGGCAGCAAAAACATTTTTCGAACTTGAATTAAGATAAAGAAGCACTCTAGAGGACCCACGGCGCCTTGGCTGGATTTTGACGGTTGCAATAGCTTTTGCGCCAAGTGCAACCTGCCAGCTCTCGCGGCGGCTGAAGGTTTCGCGTTCAATTACACAGATGATGATTTCAGACTTTGTGCATGTTACAGCGTAGTTCTTTACTGGTAGGCAGTATGCGACTACCACAATACCTACAAGCATCAAAGCAAGTAGGACAGCAACGACCCACTTTATAATATTTGTCTGGACTGAGGCGATCATCATGGGCCCTTTGAAGGCATCTGCAACGTCCCTGTTCAACCTGGCATCTGAGTACGCCAGCCCTCACGATCTTATGCGTAAGCAGGCGGAGTAATCGGGGGGCCTGTGCTTTATTGCCTTACCCACTTTCCGCTTTTATCCCACTTAACGCCAATGCGCGCACCCTGTTCAGAGGAATCTTCCTCGGTGGGCTCAGTTCCGTTAGACGTTAGGCTCGTTCTTATCGTAAGCACGCATGTATACCATCCTGGCGGGGTTTGGGGGGTGCGAGTGCACGCTTCCTTTTTAGCATCGAAAAGTTTTGCACGAAGTTGAAAGCTTTTCCCTGAGGCTGTTGCGGTAACTGGCAGGCCGCCAATTTTATCAATCTCATCATATTGCTCATAAATAAGATCACGGACCACTGTATTTGAGGGCTCGTCCTCTGGGGCAGGTACGTCTTCTGAAGCAGGGGTATCCTCGGCCTCTGAATCCTGTGGTGTGGAAACTGACTGAGAGGATATAGAAGGCTCTGAGTTTGGGTCTTTATTTTTGGAGCAGCCAGCCATAAATAGAGTGAGTATGAGCAAGAATAACGTGTGGTTTTTCATTGAAAAGCCTTGCCAGTTAGGAGCGGGAATGTAAGACAAGATACTATAAGCCAAAGAAATTTTTAAAAAACCCGTGAAAAATTGAGATTACTACATTCTATTGCCATCCATGAATCCAATTTTCTTGATCTTTAAGGTCGTTCCAGTTAATGGGAATAGTCCTTTTCGACATGACTGCTTCAATTAGACATGAAGTGACAGCTCCTGATTCATCAAATTCTATTTCAGTCACGATGAAGTGCTTTTCTTTATTAGTTGGCATGACAGCCGTCCACTTACTGTTAAGCAATTTTTTGGGGTTTATGCTATTCATAATCTATAAGCCTGTTGGCGATTTGCTCATGCCATTCTGTTTAATGGCGCTTAGGCGGCCAAAAAATTTGCAACAACGGTTTTACGCTAATGCCATGCATTACTATTGATAGCGTAATTACAATGAGTGTTAACTGAATTAACTGTACCGCCAGTGGCTCCGGCAATCCATGCTGTATTGCAAACATCAAATAATACAATGAACCTATGCCACGCACACCAAACCATGCCGTCAGGCCGCGCATGCGCCAAGTGGCGCCACTGCCCATAGTGCTAAAAAATACACTGATAGGGCGCGCAACTAAAAATAGAAAAAGTGCAAAGCCGACCGCCCTCCAGCTCCATGAGTCGATGAACAGCATCCCGCCAACGAGCAGGACTAAAACGATCTCCGAAAGACGCTCTAGGTGCTCCTTAAAAATGAGCGATCCCTCACTAACAGTTGCTGATGATTTTAGATCGCCATAATCGATGGTATCTAAAGAGGGGGCATTGACTGTATCGAGCGGCTCGATATCGGATGCTGGATTTGACTCTGTCAGCTTTTGCTTGTTTCTTTCGGTTCTTATCAACTTTAATTCGGTTTGGTGCAGCGCAATTGCGGCGAAAAATACAGCAAGAAAGCCCCAGGCATCAATTAGCACGCTAAGGCCATAGACCACGCCTATTAAGCCTAGGCCTAAGAAATCGTCCATCAGGTCTCGTTCAATTTGCTGGCCACGTATTTTCCAGATCAAGCGGGCGAGTAGCACCCCGGCGGCCACGCCAAGGGCTATACCAGCGGCGGTAGCCCACAAAACATCGACGAACACCCAGCGCATGCCATCTTCGCCAATCTCATGTAGCCCCAGCAAGCCTAA
The DNA here is from genome assembly GCA_002333145.1 of Moraxellaceae bacterium UBA2031. Lineage (GTDB taxonomy): Bacteria > Pseudomonadota > Gammaproteobacteria > Pseudomonadales > Moraxellaceae > UBA2031. The sequence continues at coordinate 134 of DDBN01000102.1, read as the reverse complement.
GCCCAGCATCACAAACGGAAACGCACTGCCGTCGTTCATGCCTGCTTCGCACGTTAAGTTAAACCGTAATTGATCGTGGTCGCCGGGATGGCGAATTTGTACGTCGGTTGCGAGCACCGGATCGGTGGGGGCAA
>DDBN01000103.1:7756-10476 GCA_002333145.1 Moraxellaceae bacterium UBA2031 | reverse complement strand
GTGCGACATTGACCATTGGGCGTGTGAGATATCTCCTATCCGTGCTGTGCGCCTTCTGAGCGATCTGTTGTGCAAATAGGCCCATCGTAACGGGTTAGATGCCGTTATCTGTCTGATATTTAAGTATTTATTTTATGATGCATTTTCGCTGAGCCTAGTGTGGGTATTAACCCACCCCTTGAGCCAAGCCTTTAAATGTCTAGTATTCAAGTTGTCGCAGGGAGCGACCGGGATAAAGGACAGTGACCGGGATGGTCAGCCCAAGGAAAAGGGGAACATGGAGGTAGCAGATCGTCGGGCAGGGAGCTGGACATCTGAAGCGAGGGGCGGTTATCCGCCCCTTTTTAATTTGTGGGCTGTTGCATCATCAGGATGTGAAGACCAAAAAAAGGCAGCCATATGGCTGCCTTTTTGCATGCAGTAAGAAGAGATTAACGTTCGAGTAAAGGCTTCTTATTGGGCTTGCCATCCCATTCTTTGGCGTCAGCAGGCTCTGCGCCTTTTTCGGTGATGTTAGGCCAGACTTCAGCAAGATCAGCATTGATCTTCAAGAACTCTTTCTGGTCTGCCGGTACTTCATCTTCAGAGAAGATGGCATTGGCAGGGCATTCCGGCTCGCAGAGTGCGCAGTCGATGCACTCATCCGGGTGAATCACGAGAAAGTTCGGGCCTTCGTAGAAGCAGTCCACCGGGCAGACTTCAACGCAATCCTGATACTTGCACTTGATACAGTTTTCGGTGACGACAAAAGTCATGCTAGATCTACCTCGGATGGAGCGGAAAGCGGCCCGTAGTTTACTGCCTACCCCTGAGGCTGGCAATTCGTAGTCGCTCTGTAATTTGCCGTTTGCTTGATATCAAACAGGTTTCTAGAGTAGTTTTTTCAGTGCGTACAGTGCTTCTAAAGCCGCTTTGGGAGTGAGGTCATCTGGATTCAGCTCAGCAAGGCGTCGTTCGGCTGCACTAGGGCCGCTGGCAAAAAGATCATTCTGGAGGGGTGCAGGGCCTGCTGCATGAGTCGCTAATTGTGTTCTGACTTCCTGGTTTTCCAGTTGTGTCAGTTTTTGTCTTGCGGCGGATATCACACGATTAGGAATGCCAGCCAACTGAGCAACCTGTAGGCCATAGCTTTGGCTGGCGGGGCCATCTTTGACACTGTGCAGGAAAAGGATGCGGTCGCCATGCTCGGCAGCGGAGAGGTGCACGTTGACCACTCCCTCGCATTCATTGGGCAGTGCCGTGAGCTCGAAATAGTGTGTGGCAAACAGGGTAAGGGCTTTGAGCTCTCTAGCTAAATAATCTGCAGCAGCCCACGCCAGAGAGAGTCCATCAAACGTGCTGGTGCCTCGCCCGACTTCGTCCATCAATACCAGACTTTCCGCAGAAGCATTATTGAGAATATTGGCGGTCTCTGTCATTTCCACCATAAAGGTGGAGCGCCCACCTGCTAAGTCATCCGAGGAGCCGATACGGGTAAATATGCGATCAACCGGGCCGATACGTGCGGATGTGGCGGGGACAAAGCTACCGACATGCGCCAGCAATACAATCAATGCCGTTTGCCGCATAAAGGTCGATTTACCGCCCATGTTGGGGCCAGTGATGACCAGCATGCGGTGTTCAGGGGTTAAGGTCACTGAGTTGGGGGTAAAAGGCGTATCCAATACTTCTTCGACCACTGGATGCCGACCGTCTTCGATGATGATGCCGGGTTCATCTACTAACTCCGGGCAGCACAGATTCAGCGAGCTTGAGCGTTCCGCAAATGTGGCCAATACATCCAGTTCGGAAAGAGCCTCACCAGTGGTTTGCAGGCCGGGCAGTTCGGTAATCAATCGCTCCAGCAGCTCTTCATAAATGGCTTTTTCTCGAGCCAGTGCGCGAGAAGAGGCTGAGAGGGCTTTGTCTTCAAATGCCTTCAATTCTGGCGTGATGTAGCGCTCAGCATTCTTTAGCGTTTGCCTTCGAATGAAGTGCGCGGGTGCATGCTCGGCTTGCAGGCGTGACAGCTCGATGTAATAACCGCTGACGCGATTGTAGCCAACCTTAAGTGTGGAAATGCCTGTGGCCTCACGCTCGCGTTGCTCCAGTTGCAGCAGGTAGTCACCGGCATTGGTGCTGATTGTTCGGAGTTCATCTAGGTCGGCATCAAAGCCTTCAGCGATGACGCCGCCATCACGCATCACAACGGGTGGAGATTCAATAATGGCGCGCGTTAGCAAATCGGCAAGTGTGGGGTGCTCAGTAATACGGCGCGCAATATCCTGCATGTGGGGTGTTTGCAGTGCGCGTAAATCTGCCTGTAATTGTGGCAGCAGGTTCAGCGTATCGCGCAGGCGAGAAAGATCACGTGGCCGTGCTGATTTCAATGCGACGCGGGCAAGAATGCGCTCGACATCACCCACATCACGGAGGACTTCCTGAAGCGGTTCAAAGCGGTAATTCTGCCGTAGCTCGTGAACGGCTTCTTGTCGGCGTAACAAGGTGACGCGGTCGCGCAAGGGCTGATGCAGCCACCGCCGCAGCAAGCGGCTGCCCATTGCGGATGCACAACGGTCGAGCACCCACGCCAGGCTATGTTCAAATTCGCCGTTTAAATTTTGCGTAAGTTCGAGGTTGCGGCGAGTTGCAGGGTCCAGCTGCAGGCTGTGACGTGCTAAGTCAACGCGAAGGCCGCGCAAGTGCGGCAGTGCAGTTCGCTGAGTTTCCTTGGCGTAACC
>DDBN01000103.1:4221-7749 GCA_002333145.1 Moraxellaceae bacterium UBA2031 | reverse complement strand
ACGCTGTCTTCGGCAACCAACAGCTCAACGGGATCAATGCGGGCCAGTTCAGCCAGCAGGGCCTCATGACCCGAAACTTCTTGTGTGCTGAAACGGCCACCAGCCAGATCCATCATCGCAATACCGATGCTGTCACCTTCATGGTGAATCGCGCATAGCAGCGTGTCGCGACGCTCATCTAGAAAGGCTTCATCACTGACCGTGCCAGGGGTAACGATGCGTGCGACGGCTCGCTCAACGGGACCTTTGCTGGTGGCGGGATCACCGATCTGCTCGCAGATGACAATGGATTCGCCCAGTCGCGTGAGCTTGCCCAGATAGGATTCAGCGGCATGATAGGGAACGCCGGCCATGGCAATTGGCTTGCCGCCTGACTTACCGCGAGCAGTTAGCGTGATATCCAGCAGGCGTGATGCCTTGATGGCATCGTCAAAAAATAGCTCGTAGAAGTCACCCATGCGATAGAAAATGAGCTCGTTCGGGTGTTCGGCCTTGATGCGCAAGTATTGCTGCATCATCGGCGTATGGTCGTTCAGGCTATCCGAGCTCATTGTCATGATTGCTGCAGGCGAAAAAGAGTAAGGCGGCATGATACGAAGTGGCGCTCCTCTGGGCCAGTGGTGGGTGCAAATCACACCGTATTTATAAAGATGTTTACTGGCGGGTCCGATGTGGGCCGGGTAAGTTGGTGCCTTTCGGGGGAGGGCGTATGGCAGACCGTATTACGCAACTGGCAGATCAGTTGGGGCAGGCACTAAAAGCAGCAGGGGCGACGCTGGCTACAGCGGAGTCTTGCACGGGCGGCGGTATTGCTGAGGCAGTTACTCGGATCGCCGGTAGTTCTGCCTGGCTGGAGCGAGGCTGGGTCACCTACTCGAATAAGGCCAAGGCCGTTGAGCTGGGTGTGCTGCCAGAGGTAATCCGGGCAAATGGTGCAGTTAGTGAGGCCGTTGTGCTGGCCATGGCAGAGGGCGCACGGGTGCGTGCTGGAGTCACCTGGGCAGTCGCGGTCAGTGGGGTGGCGGGGCCAGATGGTGGCACAGCGGATAAGCCAGTGGGAACGGTCTGGCTGGCGTGGGCTGGGCCGGATGGCGTATCAGCGGAGTGCCAGTTATTTCCTGGGGACCGGGCCGAAGTGCGTCAGCATACGGTAGAGCGTGCTCTTTTGGGCTTGCTGGAGAAAATGGTTGTTGCCACCAGCAAAAAGCTGTGACACGATACTGTACGCATGGACAGCACAACTTTCATGAAGAAACTGACACGTAACGCTAAGCCAATTTTTGAGGATCCAATAATGGACGCAAACAAACAGAAAGCTCTTTCCGCCGCACTTTCCCAGATTGAAAAACAGTTCGGTAAAGGTTCAGTCATGCGTCTGGGGGATCAGCCGGCATCAGGGGCTATTCCGTCCATTTCCACGGGTTCTCTTGGTCTTGATATTGCGCTGGGGATTGGTGGCTTGCCGCGCGGCCGTATCGTTGAAATCTACGGCCCGGAATCCTCAGGTAAAACAACGCTCACATTGCAGGTAATTGCAGCCTGCCAGCGCGCTGGTGGTACAGCAGCATTTATTGATGCCGAGCATGCTCTGGATCCGAACTATGCCGGCAAGCTGGGTGTAAATGTAGAAGACCTGCTTGTATCGCAGCCAGATACGGGCGAACAGGCGCTGGAAATCACCGATATGTTGGTGCGCTCCGGTGGTGTTGATGTGATTGTGATTGACTCCGTGGCCGCACTGACGCCGCGTGCAGAAATTGAAGGTGAGATGGGTGACTCCCATATGGGCCTGCAGGCCCGCCTTATGTCGCAGGCACTGCGTAAGATTACCGGTAACATCAAGCGCTCAAATACCTTGGTTATCTTCATCAACCAGATTCGTATGAAGATTGGCGTGATGTTTGGTAACCCGGAAACGACGACGGGTGGTAATGCCCTTAAGTTCTACGCTTCTGTGCGCATGGATATTCGCCGCATTGGTGCAGTGAAAGAAGGCGACGAAGTGGTGGGCTCTGAAACCCGCGTCAAAGTCGTCAAGAACAAGGTGGCTCCTCCCTTCAAGGAAGCGGAGTTCCAGATTATGTACGGTCACGGCATCAATCGATTGGGTGAGGTCGTTGATCTGGGTGTGAAGCTAGGGCTAGTGGACAAGGCCGGTGCTTGGTATGCCTATCAGGGCAACAAGATTGGTCAGGGCAAGAGCAATGCCTGCAAATACCTGGAAGAGAATCGCGCCATCGCTCAGGAAATTGAAAAGCAGATCCGCGATCAGTTGATTGGGGATATCAAGCCAATTGTTGAAGAAGACTCTGCTGTTGATGTTTACGACGAAGCGGACGTTTAAATTTGATGGGACGGGTGAGGGGCGAACTCAGGCGCCCCCCACCCGCGAGTCCCTTCATGGTCATGCGCTGGCAATGCTTGCTCGTCGCGAGCATTCTGCCGGTGAGCTTCGTAAGAAACTCAATGATATTGGCGGAGATGCCGACCTGATTGAGGATGTTATCAGTCAGCTTCAGGTACGAAATCTGCAGTCAGATGTCCGCTTTAGCGAGTCCTATGTACGCAGTCGTGCCGAGCGCGGCTATGGCCCGCGAGTGATTGAAATGGGTCTGCGGGACAGGGGCATTGACCGTGAGTCTGCGCGTCTGATGCTGGAATCCAGCGGCTATGACTGGTGCGAGCAGGCCATTGATCTGCGTCAGCGCCGTTTTGGTGCGGACTCGCCTACGGCACCCAAGGAGCGAGCCCGACAACTTCGTTTTCTTCAGTACCGGGGGTTTGCCGGACGGGAGATCAGTGCCGCCTTTAAGGGTGAGGTCTCGTACGACGATTGATTGCTTTATGCGATCTGATAGTTTCCTGCGTTTTCCCCTACGAATCAGTCCCTTGTCTCTATATAATCTCCGGTCTTTGATCGTCACCCGCCCATGGGCACTGTCCGGAGTTTTGCATGAAAAGCGCAGCCATTCGCGAAGCCTTTCTCCGCTTTTTTGAAGAGAAGGGGCATACCCGCGTTGCCTCTAGCTCCCTGATTCCGGCGAACGACCCAACCCTGCTATTCACCAATGCAGGCATGAACCAGTTTAAGGACTGCTTTCTGGGGCTCGATAAACGTGCCTACACCCGTGCGGTGTCATCACAAAAATGTGTTCGTGCTGGCGGTAAGCACAACGATTTGGAGAACGTGGGTTATACCGCGCGTCACCACACATTTTTCGAAATGCTCGGGAACTTCAGCTTTGGCGATTATTTCAAACAGGATGCCATTGCCTATGCATGGGAGTTCCTGACTTCTTCGCAGTGGCTGAATATTCCAAAAGAAAAGCTCTGGGTCACGGTCTATGCGACTGACGATGAAGCCTATGCGCTTTGGAATGATGAAATTGGCGTGCCTGCTGAACGCATTATCCGTATTGGCGATAACAAAGGCGCCAAGTATGCCTCTGATAATTTCTGGGCGATGGGCGACACCGGCCCTTGTGGTCCTTGCACAGAAATTTTCTATGATCATGGTGCGGATATAGC
>DDBN01000103.1:0-4171 GCA_002333145.1 Moraxellaceae bacterium UBA2031 | reverse complement strand
GCTGCTGCTGCAGCAATTACGTGCCCTAACGAAAACCAGTCTTCTCTCAAAGTGGTGGCGGATCATATTCGTTCCTGCTCCTTCCTGATTGCCGATGGCGTAACACCATCGAATGAAGGGCGTGGTTATGTGCTGCGTCGCATTATTCGTCGCGCCTGCCGTCATGGAAACAAGTTGGGTGCCAATGGCGCATTTTTCTACAAAATCGTTGCGGCACTAGTTGTCGAAATGGGCGAAGCCTACCCTGAGTTGAAAGAGCAGCAAGCGCATATTGAGCGCACGCTAAAGACAGAAGAAGAACAGTTCGCTAAGACGTTAGAGCAAGGNNATGACGGCCCAGCGCGAGCGTTCACGTTCGGCTTCTAGCTTTGATCTGGATTACAACACGCTGATCAAAGTGGATGCCGAAACCCGTTTCCTTGGCTACGAAGGTATGACAGGCGAGGGGCGTGTTATTGCGCTCTTTAAGGGCGCAGACAAGGTTAACTCTCTCGCCGCCGGTGAGCAGGGTGTGCTGGTGCTGGATGCGACGCCGTTCTACGCCGAATCTGGTGGCCAAGCAGGCGACGTTGGCGTGATCGATCATGCAGGTAACCGTTTTGAAGTGCGCGACACCACTAAGGTGGGGGGCGCTCATCTGCACCATGGCATGGTGACAGAAGGGGGCATCACCGTAGGTGATATGGTTACGGCTGAAGTGCGCACGGATCTTCGTCAGGCCACTGCACGCAATCACTCTGCGACGCATTTATTGCACGCCGCTCTGCGCCAGGTATTGGGCACGCATGTGCAGCAGAAGGGCTCTTTGGTGTGTGCGGACTATTTGCGTTTTGACTTCTCGCACCCCGAGGCCATTAAGGCAGAGCAGTTAGCGACCATCGAGGCGATGGTGAATGCCGAAGTGCTGGCGAATAATGCCGTGCAAACAGAAGTGACCGATATCGAAACAGCACGAGCCAAAGGAGCGATGGCGCTTTTTGGTGAGAAGTACGGTGATGCTGTGCGTGTGCTCTCGATGGGAACNNGCTGCGTTGTTGCGTGCTCCGGCCGTACAGGTTGCTGAGAAGGTACGTGCTCTGGCGGATCGCAATCGCGAACTTGAAAAAGAACTTGAGCGACTAAAGATGAAGCTCGCGGCATCGGCAGGAGATGATCTGCTGAACAGCGCGGTGGCGATTGGTGCGGTGAAAGTGTTGTCCGCAAAGCTTGATGGCGTTGATCCTAAAGCGCTACGCGACACCATGGACCAGCTGCGTAATAAGCTGGGCTCCTGTGTTGTGGTGTTGTCCACGGTAGTAGAAGACAAGGTTAGTTTGGTGGTGGGTGTGAGTGCAGATCTCACCAGTAAAGTGAAGGCGGGTGAGCTGGTTAATTTTGTGGCCCAACAGGTGGGCGGCAAGGGCGGCGGCCGCCCTGATATGGCACAGGCCGGTGGTACGGATGCAGCAAAGTTGCCAGAGGCGCTTGCTTCTGTGCAGGGCTTTGTCAGCGAACGAGTCTGATAAGAGAGGATGCACTGACACGTGCAGGGGATTCCAAATGGCATTGATTGTTCAGAAATACGGTGGCACTTCTGTCGGTACGACAGAGCGCATCGAGGCCGTGGCAGATCGCATCAAGCGCTGGCACGACAAGGGCAATGACCTGGTCATTGTGCTGTCAGCCATGAGCGGCGAAACCAATCGCCTCATTGGTCTAGCTAAGGCCATCATGCCGGATCCGGATCCTCGTGAGCTGGACATGATGGTATCCACTGGCGAGCAGGTCACGATTGCCTTGCTGGCGATGGCGCTTAAGCAGCGTGGCGTGGATGCGCGTTCTTATACGGGTAGCCAAGTCGCCATCAAAACGGATAGCGCTTTTACCAAGGCCCGTATCGAAGCGATTGATGATGCCAAGATGCGTGCTGATCTGGATAAGCGTCGCGTGGTAATTGTGGCGGGCTTTCAGGGGGTGGACCCTGACGGAAACATTACTACCTTGGGTCGTGGCGGCTCTGACACAACCGGCGTAGCACTGGCGGCCGCCCTAAAAGCGGATGAGTGCCAGATCTATACCGATGTGGATGGCGTTTATACGACGGACCCGCGTGTCGTTGCGCAGGCCAAGCGCTTGGATCGCATTACCTTCGAAGAAATGTTGGAGATGGCATCGCTAGGCTCCAAGGTTCTGCAGATTCGTGCCGTCGAGTTTGCCGGCAAATACAATGTGCCGTTGCGTGTACTGTCTAGCTTCACTGATGAAGGTGAAGGCACCCTGATTACTGTTGACGAGAAAACCATGGAACAGCCTGTAATTTCCGGAATTGCTTTCGCCCGCGATGAAGCCAAAATCACTGTGCGCGGCGTACCCGATACCCCCGGTATTGCTTACCGCATTTTGGGCCCAGTGGGTGATGCCAATATTGAAATCGACATGATCGTGCAGAACGTGTCGGCGGATAACACCACGGACTTCACCTTCACGGTAGCCCGTGGTGGCTTGAAGAAGACATTGGCGGTGCTGGCGCAGGTTGCTAAGGATATCGGTGCTCGCGAAGTTACGAGCGATGACAATATCTGCAAGGTATCGATTGTGGGTGTGGGTATGCGTTCGCATGCCGGTGTTGCCAGCAAGATGTTTGGTGTCTTGGCCAAGGAAAATATCAATATCCAGATGATTTCTACCTCGGAGATCAAAATCTCCGTTGTGGTGGAAGAGAAGTACCTGGAGTTGGCTGTGCGCGCGCTGCACACCGCTTTTGGCTTGGATCAAGCTGCCGTCTAACGTTTGTTTGACCCGTTCAGCTTGTTTGCAAGGCCGGGCTTATGCCCGGCCTTTGCTTTCCTGTTCGCGGTGGTCAATACTTTAAAAAGTTCAGATTGTCGGCTTGCCGGCATCCCAAGGAGCAAGGAGAGAGTAATGCTGATTTTGACGCGCAGAGTAGGTGAAACCCTCATGGTTGGCGACGATGTGACCGTGACCGTTCTTGGTGTAAAGGGTAACCAGGTGCGCATTGGGGTAAATGCCCCGAAAGAAGTGGCTGTGCATCGTGAAGAGATTTATCAGCGCATTCAGCGCGAGAAGACTCCCGGTGCCCATGATGATATGGATGACTGAGGTCTGAAATAGCAGGTTTCTGAGTGGTTTAGGCGAGATTGGGCAGGTATAGATGATTGCCCACGGGCGTTTTTAGCCCAAAAAAAGAAAACCGAGACGTTTCTCCCTGAAAGCGTCTCGGTTTTGCATTTGCCAGTTCCTTCTGACCCTTCCTTGCGGCTACTGATCCATCCGTGATCACATCCCTGCGCCGTGTGAGAAGTATCCTGCTTTCTTGGGTGTGCTGTCTGTGGGCATTCACGCTTTCGCGTGTAGGAGATTGACCATAGTGGGTATGGCGAATTTCCTACAAAAGGATCTTTTGCCCTGTAGTTGCTGCATTAATGACCATCCGAACAAGTATTGCTTAGTCTCTCGCTGTTTTACCCTTTTCAATAGTGGGCGGCATGCGTATGATTGCGCGCTTACGGAGAGGTGGCCGAGAGGCCGAAGGCGCTCCCCTGCTAAGGGAGTACACCTCAAAAGGGTGTCGGGGGTTCGAATCCCCCCCTCTCCGCCATTAATTTCCAGTAGTGCTTGTGCGGTGCTGGAATTGCAAAACAAATGTTGTAGATGTCGTAAAAAAGCATCAAAACATCTGGCGGTATGTTGACAGTGTAAGACTGCATCATCATAATCCGCCGCCTATATTGCGCTGGTAGCTCAGCTGGATAGAGTACCTGGCTACGAACCAGGTGGTCGGGGGTTCGACTCCCTCCCAGCGCACCATATAAAACGGAAAGCCGATCAATGACTTAGTCACTGATCGGCTTTTTCGTTTCTGCTTGAAAAAAGGCTCTGTGCCCAAAATGTGCCCAAAATGTGCCCACGCTTTTAAGCATGCTTTTATGGCTGACCCTTTGGCTATTCTGGCACTGCATCCTTAACAGACGCTCTAATCTCAGTCTTCAGCAAATACTAGAAGCTCTTCTACTTTGCAGCCGAAGTACATGAAAAGGCCATCAAATGTAGTGGCCTTATCATGTCTCATTCTTTCAGGAGCTGAGGCCTCCTATGAGCCCTGTGTGATTCATGACGCTATGGCGACTATTCTTGCCTGAATGAGTGTCCAGACACTTTGAGTCATTACAGA
>DDBN01000009.1:2469-3011 GCA_002333145.1 Moraxellaceae bacterium UBA2031 | reverse complement strand
GCGCCTATGCGTGAACGGGCCCGTGAATTTGAAGAAAATCCAGACACAATCCGGAGTATTCTTGAGCGTGGCGCTGAAACTGCTTCTGCCATTGCCGAGGACACGTTACGGGATGTCAGGGCGGCAATGGGCTTGTCTTATCGTTAAGCATCATCACCGCTGTGAAGCGGTACAGAGGGTAACATGAGCGGAAATCCACAAGACGACGAGCAAGTACTTGCAGCACTGGCGGACATCCAGGCTGAGTCTGATGTGGCAACGGAAGAACCGCCAGCGCAGGATGCTGCTCAAGGTGAGGCTCCGCCACAGCAGCAGGAAATGCCATTCGCGCTAGTGTATGGCCAAGCGTTCATGAAACTCCCTGAGGATCTTTATATTCCTCCGGATGCGCTAGAGGTTTTTCTAGAGGCATTCGAAGGCCCTCTGGATCTTCTCTTGTATCTTATTCGTCGCCAGAATCTGGACATACTCGATATTCCAGTCGCAGAAATTACCAAGCAGTACATGCATTACGTTGAGATGATGCATTCCATTAATATGGA
>DDBN01000009.1:0-2461 GCA_002333145.1 Moraxellaceae bacterium UBA2031 | reverse complement strand
TATACGATCGAAAAAGAGCCGCCTCAGGTAGACCTGCGTGAGTTACTGCTTGCGCTTCAGGATGTGTTACGACGTGCCGATCTTTTTGAAAGCCATCAAGTGTCCAGAGAAGGCCTGACGCTTCGAGAAAAAATGGGCCATGTGCTGGAGATGCTCAAGGGACGGGAGTTCCTGCCATTCGTATCGTTATTTACGGTNNATTCATGTCAAGGCAAGGGTGCAGTCCGCAGAGGGCCAAGGCTACGATCTTGTCGATATTGATGACAATGCTCCGCAGGATGTTTTTGAGGCTCCTCCCGCACCTGTCGATACCGATGAAAAACCGAAAAAAGATTTATCCGATGATTATTGGGATGAAGACGCCTCTGAAGGCGACTTCAGCTCGGAAGGGGATTGAGCGTGGATGCTGTTCTGCTGAAGAAAGTCTTGGAAGGAGCCATTTTTGCGGCAGGCCAGCCGCTCAGCATCGAGCAGTTGGGACTGCTTTTTGAAGAGTCAGAGCGCCCTGACAACAGCGTTATGCGTGCTGTTCTTGAGGAACTGAAGACTGACTATGCTGAGCGCGGTGTTGAGCTCAGAGAAGTGGCATCCGGGTTCAGATTTCAGGTGCACCTAGACACCGGCCCCTGGGTCAGTCGTCTTTGGGACGAAAAGCCTTCGCGTTACTCTCGGGCATTGCTCGAGACGCTGGCACTGATTGCCTATCGTCAGCCAATTACGCGTTCGGAAATTGAAGAAATCCGAGGGGTTTCGGTTAGCTCACACATCATTAAGACGCTGATTGAGCGTGAGTGGATTCGTGTCGCGGGGCATCGCGATGTTCCGGGACGCCCTGCGCTTTTTGCAACAACGCGTGATTTTCTTAATAGTTTCAATCTGAAGAATCTGGCGGAGCTGCCGTCGTTGTCGGAGATTCGTGATCTTGAAAGCATTAATGCTGAGCTTGAGTTTCTTGGCGATCCGTCGCAAGGAATGAGTGAAAACGGCGAAGCAGAGATAGATGTTGATACATTGGCGGATGTAATGGCCGAGCTTGAAGAAGATATCAAGCGAGAAGATTCCGGGCCTGATCCGGAAGCAGTTGTTTACGAGTAATGAACGCGTCGTTACAGCCGGATGGCTGAGACGGCTACGATCCTATATGAAATGAGTTGTCTGCCCCATGAGTGAAAAACTGCAAAAAGTCTTGGCACGTGTTGGCCTGGGTTCCCGGCGCCATATGGAGCAGGCAATTATTGATGGTCGTGTCAGTGTGAATGGAAAGCTCGCCACGCTGGGTGATCGGATAGAAGGCACTGATGAACTGCGTGTGGATGGCCGTTTGGTGCAATTCACGGCGGAGTCAGAAGTACGTCGTCGTGTCCTCATTTATTACAAGCCTGAAGGTGAGATCTGTTCACGTCAGGACCCAGAAGGTCGTCCTACCGTATTTGATCGTCTGCCACCGATCAAGGGCGAGCGCTGGGTCATGGTAGGGCGCCTCGACGTAAACAGCTCGGGGCTTCTTCTGTTTACTACGGATGGCGAACTGGCTAACCGACTGATGCATCCCTCAAGTGAAATCGAACGTGAATATGCCGTGCGTGTGATGGGTGAAATCACCAAGGAAATTCGCGAAAACTTGTCGACGGGTGTTGAACTCGATGATGGCCCTGCCAAGTTCGAACGTATGTCCGAGTTGGGTGGTGAAGGCTTTAATCGCTGGTGGCAAGTCGTGGTGAAGGAAGGACGTAACCGCGAAGTGCGCCGTCTGTTCGAGTCGCAAGATCTCAAGGTAAGTCGTTTGCTACGAACTCGATACGGTTCGGTTTCTCTGCCACGCACCCTTAAGACGGGCCGCTGGATTGAGCTGGACAAGAGAGAGATTGATACGTTGTCAGAGCTAGTCAAGCTGCGTCCTCGTCAGGGTACAGGTCTTTACGGTCTTGCTAAGCGTCGTGTTGAAAAGATGCAGGAAAATCCATTGCCGGCACGTCGAGGAGGATTTCTGCGTCAGCAAAAGCGTGATGGGCAAACTCGTGATAAGTAAGAGAATGCCTTTCGTTTTCGGTAAGGAGTGACATTAGGTGTTTCGTCGTCATGTTGCTCCCGTGCTGGTGTATGTTTTCTATCGGTTACTGCTACTGACGTGGCGGGTCTCGCTCGATGAGTGCCCTTCGTTTAGGCAGGCATTGAAGGAACGCAAACAGGTAGTCATTGCGCACTGGCATGGTGATGAGTTGGCCTTGATACATCTGGCGCGCCGTTACCGTATTGCCACGATTACGTCGACCAGCAAAGACGGTGAATTGATGAATCGTGTGCTGGGCTGGCTTGGCGCCGAAACAGCTCGCGGCTCTTCAACCCGGGGTGGTGCCAATGCCATGCGAGGCCTGATTAGTCATTGCCGCAAAAATGGGAATAACGTGTCTTTTGCTGTAGACGGCCCCAAGGGGCCGATTTACAAAGTTAAACCGGGTGT